>NZ_LBMJ01000001.1:1918299-2246599 GCF_001413925.1 Nonlabens sp. YIK11 | reverse complement strand
GCGATAGTGATGAGAATGCAGCGATTGAGGCAGCATTCCACTTTGCAGGAAGAGAGATGTTCTAGAGAACATTCTTTATAAAATTAAAAACCCATCTTGATTGATTCAAGATGGGTTTTTTGTTTCAACGCTTTCGCGAAAGCGAATTTATTTAATCCTCGTGACTTTTAAGATCTTTCAATTTATACATAGTTCGCCACAAATAATAAATGGCCATAACCATCAAAGGTGCAATGGTTTGTAAAAATAGCCATGCAAAATTTTTCCAGTTAAAATATTCATACTGGAAATTTATTTCCGAACTATAGAACAGCAGTGATAGAACAGCCGCTGCAATACTTCCAGCCACAAAACCTTTGTAAATTTTATCCATCAATCCTAATCATTTCAAACTCTTCGGGTCCATCTGGTGTGTAGGATATGCACTTGTAACCATAATCCATCACATCAGTAATCACAACTCTCAGGACGCTGGAAACCACGGCCATGTTATCTAGGTTATCGGTATCGGTAATGTGCAGTTCGTATTCACAATCAGTGATCCATACGACATCGCTGTAAATCTTGAGATCGTCGGTTTTGCTTATTTCCACACTGGTCGTCTCATTGCGGTCAATGATCCACTCGCCATAGGCAGGATTGGCATACTTGAACTTACCCGTTTTAACCGAAGAGCAGTCTAGAACTTCAACCACATCATCTGCGGAAGAGTCCTTATCGTTTTTGCAGCTCATGGTAGCAAACATGAGAACCATAAAGAATAGAGTAGAAGCGATGTTGTTTTTCATACTTAGAAATTCTGTGCAAGCCATTCATAGACTTTAGGTAAAGGTAATCCCATCACGTTATAATAGCAACCATCCAACTTTTCAATGCCGGTATATCCTATCCAGTCTTGTATGCCATAGGCGCCAGCACGATCCATAGGTTGATACGTATCGACGTAATAGGAAATCTCCGCAGTGGTAAGTTTTTTAAAATAGACTTTGGTACAATCGGTTATAGTGTCTTGTTTTGTACTTGTGGTAAATGTGACCGATGTATATACTTCGTGCATCTTGCCACTCATGGAGGCAAGCATTTCTTTGGCGTGCTGTTCGTTTTCTGGTTTGCCTAAAGCCTCATTATCCAACCATACAATGGTGTCGCTGGTTATAAGCAGCTCATTTTCCTTAACGTCATTTTGAAATGCTTTCGCCTTGAGCGCCGCAAGAAAAGCGGTGATTTCACCAGCAGTTAAGTGATCTTCATAAACTTCATCGACAGGCCTAGTTTCAATTCTAAAATCGATGTCCAGTCCTTTTAGTAATTCTTGCCGGCGTGGCGACTGTGAGGCAAGTATGATGTCTATATGTTGAAGTTTTTCCTGTAACATTTAAAATTTGATTAAGGCAATACCTATGATACCAGTGAGTAAAACCAATTTACAAACCAATGAAAGTATTGCTAATTCTTTTTTGGATACGGCCGTCCACAATCTGATTCCCAGAAACATTAACGGCGCCATGATTAAAAACACGATATAGTACAAGGTCACACGGTCTGCAAATAGCTGATCAAAAACCAGATAACCTATAACCAATACTAAGATAATGGTATAAATGGACAACACTTTCAACGCCCTAAGTCGGCCCAGAACGATGGCAAGACTGTTCCTACCAGTGGCGTGATCACCTTTTACATCTTGGCAATCCTTGATATTTTCTCTTAGAAGATTTACTAAAAAAGCAAAAAGGGAAAATATCAAGAGATGCCGGAATACAGATAACTGTATAGCTCTATTTAAATCGGTTATTGAGGGAACCAGTTCAAAAACTGCGATGATAATCACCACCAACGCTACTAGTACAGAGATTACCACATTTCCCAAAAGCAGTATTTTCTTTAGGTTGGTCGCATACAAATAAAGTACAAAGGACACGATGATAAAGATTGCGGCTAGGCTAGGTAAGTGTATGCTATTGGCTAGAATAAATCCAGCAACAACGGCAAGAATAGTCAATAGGATGTAAAAATTGAAGGCTTTTTTTTCTGTGATACGTTTGCCCACGATTACTTTATCCGGTTTATTGAGCACATCTGTAGCAACGTCATAAATATCGTTGATCACGTTACCACTCGCCGTCAACAAAGCGGTGGCCAGTAGCAATAAAAACACCTGCCAAGATTCTAAAGCCAAGGAAGCCTGCGTCTGCGGTAAATAGCCGTATATAATGACCAGCTGAGTAAGAACGGTCATCAACACATTAGGCCATCGAGTAAGTTTTAAGTATATCAACTGCTAGCGGCGTTTTTACCATATTCCACCTTCCATTTACCATGCACTTTCATGACTTGCTCAATGACATCGCGTACACAGGCATCGCCACCTTTTTTGTGGGAAATATAATCGCAAACCGCTTTGACTTCTGGAATGGCATCCTGTGGACAGCTAGCCAGTCCTACATGTTCCAAAACGGGAACGTCAGGCATATCGTCGCCCATGTATAGTAGCTCTTCTGCTGTTAAATCGTGTTTATCCATATATTCCTGGAGCTCCTTCATTTTATCGTGAGCGTCCAGAAACACGTCATTAACGCCTAGTCCCAGTAGTCTGGATTTGACACCTTCATTTTTACCACCAGTTATAATGCAGACCAGATATCCATTATTTAATGCGGTTTTCATTGCATAGCCATCCTTGGCATTCATGGTGCGCAGTAATTCACCACTATCTGAAATTAGCAGTCGACCATCCGTTAGCACGCCATCGACGTCAAAAATAAAGGCCTTGATATTAGTGAGCAGTTTCTTATAATTCGTCTTCATAGGTACGTTTGATGGATTCACTTATGGCCAGATACATGGCTTGATCTTCTTCTTTTAATTGCTTCAAATGACGCTCGATGGTTTTTTGGTCACCACGGCGCGCTGGTCCCGTTTGTGCCTCTTGAGCGGTTGTGGACTGAGCATTTGTGAGCGTTTCTGCCCTCAATTCATTTAGAAGGTCTTGATCAAGGTCGGCGTTTTTTAGGATTTCCGCAGATTTGAAATAACAGTGATTGACAAAATTGTTCATATAGACAGCGGCAAGATGAAGTTGTTGTCGTTGCGTGGAGTTGATATGAGTTCGCTTTCGCGAAAGCGTACCAGCCACCAACCTCAATTTTTCATCAATTTCCTGTGAGTTAGATTCCAGGCATACGGTAACTTCTTCCAAAGCCGCTCTTCGGTATTTGGTAAAAGTTTGCGGGATGTAGAGAACACCATGCTGCTCATGTCGTGCCAAAACATTCATAGGAACGCTACCGCTGGTATGCGCCACGGCCTGATTTTGAGGCACGAACTGACTTACTTCTTGAATCGCATCGTCTGGTACCGCGATGATGTAAAGATCGCATGGCGGCCAGTTTTCTTTGAACAATGGCGCATTGATTTCTGAAAGTTTTGAACCGCTTTGGTTCGTATATCCAACAAGCTTGACTTGAGAATCTACAGCAGTTTCCAGCGCGCTACACAATTGCATTCCCAGATTACCGGTACCTATGACAAAAACACTGATCATACTGTAAAAATAGGAAGTAACAAGCGACAGACAAGGTATGGCATTGCGGCTTTTGTAAAGTATCTTTGCACACCTTTAAATAGACCTATGAAAGACAGGATAATAGCGATTCTTTTCTCCACTAGAACCATGTCCATTTTACTGATTGTTTTTGCGATAAGCATGGCCGTCGGTACCTTTATTGAAAACTCCTACGACACGCCTACTTCAAAGCTTTGGGTATATAATACTTGGTGGTTTAGCGCCTTGATGTTGTGGTTGATGCTCAACTTTATAGGTAACATCAAACGCTATCAATTATGGCAGTGGAAGAAATGGGCAACGCTCACCATGCACTTGTCATGGATTCTTATCATCATAGGCGCTGGAATCACGAGATACATTTCTTATGAAGGAATGATGTTGATACGTGAAGGCCAGACAGAAGATACCTTTTTAAGTGATGAGACGTATTACAGCGTTTTGATCCAGGGCGAGGATCCCAACGGGAATCCCATGCAACGTGAAGTGAGAGAAGAAGTCTTGTTAAGCCGCTATGATTATGACGATGTGGAAACTTTTGAATTCTATGACAAAGAGGTCAGCTTTCAAGTAGATACGCTTATTTATGACGCGGTAGAAGGATTAAAGCCTAGTGAAAATGGCGATCGTTACCTCAAGATTGTTGAAGCTGGATCTGGATCCAGACATGATCACTTGATAAAAGATGGCGAGGAAGCTAGTATTCACGGTGTTCTTTTTGCCGTAAACAAAGATCCTCAAGAAGCGGCCGAGAAAGGCATGATCAACATTATCGAGAACTGGAATGGTTACTCCATCCAGACACCTTTTGAAGGTGATTACCTAAGAATGGCAGACCAGCAAAAGGGCGAGGTCTTTGCAGATTCTCTCCAACCATTACAGTTGCGTTCCCTGTACAACATGGCAGGAATGCAGTTTGTCATTCCAGAACCTATACAGCAAGGAGAAGTAGGTATTGTGGCGAGTGCAGAACCTACATCGGCTAAAGCATATGGCCTTATTGGAACCTTGCGCAGCGGTGATGATGAGCAACGCATTGAATTGATGGGTGGAAAAGGCATCTTGACAGATTATTCCAGCACTGACATTAACGGTCTAAAATTTTATATGAAATATGGATCTATTGACCGCGAACTTCCCTTTAGCATCACTCTCAAAGACTTTATCGCCACTAAATATCCTGGAACGGAAAAAGGTTATTCTGCGTTTGAGAGTCAGGTCGTGGTCAACGATGCTGATAGTACCAAAACTGAAGAACGTATTTATATGAACCACGTTTTGGACAAAGCTGGTTTTAGATTTTTCCAATCTGGTTTTGATCCAGATGAGCTGGGAACACACCTGTCGGTAAATCATGACTTCTGGGGTAAGGCTGTTACCTATGCTGGATATATTTTGTTGTACATAGCGATGATGGCTTTGATCTTTGATCCTAATACCAGATTTGGTGAGCTGCGCAGATTGATCAATCGAGTAGAGAAGCGTAAAGCTAAAAAAGTGTTGATGATCGCAGTGTTGATGAGTGGTAGTTTCGCTTTCGCGAAACCTGCATTGAGCGTAGCCGAAATGGCGAATTACCAACAACCACCTACACAAACTGACAGCGTTGCGGTAGATCATACGGGTCACAACCACGCGGTCCAACAACCTGCCTTTCAAAATCATGCAGGACATGACCTTGAGACTGTAGATGGAGACACCTCCATGGAAAGTCGTGATGGTGTTAGTACCAACATGCCGGCAGACGCCATGAAAGCAGAACAAGCGGCACCTGCCACGCCACAGGTACTTCCAGAAATCCCATTGCGGGTTTTAGATAGCATCATCGTGGCAAATATGGTTCCCAAGGCACAGGCAGACCGTTTTGGTAGAGTAGTGGTACAGGACAATGGTCGTATGAAGCCTATCGCAACTCTAGCATCTGAGGTGCTGCGACGCATGTCAGAGCGTGATTATTATGAGGCAAAAGTGGGCGATTCCACAGTGCGCTTATCTCCAGAACAAACGCTTATAAGCATGATGCAAATGGGCCAACTTTGGTTTGAGGTGCCCATTATCAAATTGTATTACAAGAACGATTCTTTAAAATCGGTTATTGATGTGGATAAAAGTCGCTCGTATGCCAGCGGTATGGATTTCTTTAGAAAACCTAACGGCGAGGTAGGTGGCTATAAATTAAGTCCGTTCTTGGACGATGCCAACAGTGCCGACGTCAAAACCAATATTCAAAACGAATTTATTGATATCAACTTTAGCGTTGGTTTGCTGGACCAAGTCATCAGTGGTTCGATTTTAAAGATTTTCCCTAATCCCAATGCAGAAAATAATACTTGGTATTCTGCACTGGAAAGAGATGAGGCTGGCTTTGAACGTGAAGGCGATTATAATTTTGTAAGGGATTTTGTACCAGCATATACGACATTACTTAATGAAGGTAACCAGACAGGTGATTATTTAAGAGCCAATACTGCGCTCAATAGTCTATTTGAATTTCAGCGCGCTTATGGTACCGATGTGATGCCATCAGAAGACAAGATTGAGGCAGAAATCCTTTACAACAAATATGACGTCTTCAAGAGCTTGTACAAATGGTACGTGTGGTTTGGAGTCGTGATGCTGATCCTATTGATCGTTGAGATCGTTAGGCCTATGAAAGAAATCCGCTGGACGATTAAATTTCACAAGTATGCCATTTTTGGGATCTTCTTGGTACACACTCTTGCGCTGGCGGTTCGCTGGTATTTGAGTGGTCACGCACCATGGTCAGATGCTTATGAATCCTTGATTTATGTCGCTTGGGCTACCATGGCCTTTGGGTTGATGTTTGGAAGAAAAAGTGAAATGACTATTGCCAGCACGGCTTTTGTGGTCGCCATTATATTATGGGTGGCGCAATTGAACTGGCTCGATCCATCGATAGCCAACCTTCAACCGGTACTGGATTCATACTGGTTAATGATTCACGTTGCCGTGATTGTAGGTAGTTATGGGCCATTTGCCTTGGGGATGATTCTAGGTATCGTGACCTTGATCTTGATGATTTTCTCGTCTAAGAAGAATAAAAAGAAAATGGATCTTAACATCAAAGAGTTGACCTACATCAACGAGGTTTCTTTGACGGTAGGCTTGATCATGTTGACCATAGGTAACTTTTTGGGAGCCATGTGGGCTAATGAAAGTTGGGGACGTTACTGGGGTTGGGATCCTAAGGAAACTTGGGCTTTGATTACCATTTTCGTTTATGCCTTTGTACTGCACTTGAGATTGGTTCCAGGCTTGAAAGGCCGCTGGACGTTCAATCTATGGTCTGTGTTGGCTTTTTACAGCGTGATGATGACCTATTTTGGAGTGAATTTTTACCTATCTGGACTGCACAGTTATGCTAGTGGTGACCAGATCATTTCCTATCAAGCCATTTTCGGATCACTCGCATTCGTGGCTATCCTAGCAGGATTTGCCCTATGGAGAGAAAAAAAGGTGTACGGTAAGAAAAGGTTGAAATAGAGTTCGATTTCCTGTCTACCGACAGGCAGGCGCGAAAGTTCGACACTTAATATCTTCTCTTAAACGAGTACCTAGTTCAGTTTTTCACACTTGGTCTTCAAGATCGCTTTTTTCATAGCGGTTATGAATCGCAATGATGCAAAGGCCAAAGGCCACAGCAACGACGATGAGTACCGTGCTGATCAAGTCGTCCACACCAAAGGACATGCGAATGAGTATCGTAGATATGATGAATCCAGAGTTTCTGATGATCTTATGAAAATGGTGCGTGTAGAAAAAGCTAATGAGTAAAAGCACGACGTCAACTAGGATCAAAATGGTAAAGAATTGGTCAAAAAACAGATTATTGATGCTCTCAAAAGCACCAACTTGATCGCTGGTGCCGGCGACTCCTATCACCCAATCTATTAAAGTATACAGCGCCATGCCAAAGAATAATGGCAACAGGAAAACAGCGATGGTTTTCTTTTGAAATATAAAGCTCTGAATAATCTTCTGGTCAATTTTCTCGCTGATATACTTTTTCTTGCCTTGCTTCTGGAATAAATAAATGAGGTAGAATAGGACTAGAGAAGCGATGATGTCATAGGTAAACTGCAGGTCTCCTTTGATCTCAAACCAGTCAGAACTTAGCTTTAAAGCAGATAGGTCCTTAAACAGCTTACGGATGATAATGAGCGTAATGATCTCATACTGCTTGATGATATAGGTCGTAAACGATTTGGGTAGATAATAAATTAGCAGATAGACCTCATAAATCAATATAAAGGAGAAAGGTGTATAAACAGATGAGATTGGGTTCTCCAGTAATTCTGGAAGATTTTGAAAGGTGATCACCTCAAATTTCACCAGATAGATCAATAACAAATGGATAAAGAAACTGATGAGCGCGATGATAAGGATGACACGCTCTACAATGCCTCGTGTTTTATCTGAAAGAAGTACATCAAAGGATTTGTTGAGTAGTTGATTATTTTGCAGCATGTTGGCAGATTAGCATATGGCAACAAGTCGTGCCATATATCTAAGAGTAGTCAACTATCTCTTTAACTTACAGTAGGCTATGTTTTAAATGAACCTTATCAAGACACATTAGTACATAAAAAATCCCAACCGAACGGTTGGGATTTTCCTTTGATTTTGTTGAAAATACTATCGCTTCCCAACCATATCCTCAGGTCTGACCCATTCGTCAAACTCTTCAGCAGTTAGGTAGCCTGTGGCTACGGCAGCTTCTTTTAACGTAGTGCCTTCTTCATGAGCCTTGTTGGCTATTTCGGCGGCTTTGTAGTAGCCTATCTTGGTATTCAAGGCGGTAACCAGCATTAAAGAGTTGTTCAATAAATCCTTGATGCGCGTATGATTAGGTTCGATTCCCGCAGCACAGTGTTCTTCAAAACTTCTACAAGCATCACCTATCAATTGGGCGCTTTGCAAGACGGCAGCAGCCATGACTGGTTTGAAAACGTTCAGTTCATATTGACCTTGCATACCACCAACGCTTACCGTGACATCGTTACCCATTACTTGAGCACTTACCATCGTCAATGCTTCACATTGGGTTGGGTTCACTTTTCCTGGCATGATGGAACTTCCTGGTTCGTTTGCTGGGATGATAATTTCGCCAATACCGCTGCGTGGTCCACTGGCCAGCATTCGTATGTCATTAGCAATTTTATTTAAGGAAACAGCCACTTGCTTTAATGCTCCATGCGTTTCTACCAAAGCATCATGAGCCGCCAAGGCTTCAAATTTATTATCGGCTGTTTTGAAAGGTAGGCCTGTGAATTCTGCAATATAGCCTGCCACTTTAACGTCATAGCCGTCTGGTGTGTTGAGTCCTGTTCCCACAGCGGTTCCACCTAGAGCCAATTCACTCAAATGATCCAAGGTATGCTCCAAAGCAATGATACCGTGATCCAACTGGGAAACATATCCTGAAAATTCTTGACCCAAAGTCAATGGAGTCGCATCCATCAAGTGTGTGCGTCCTATTTTGACTACTTCGCTAAATTCCTGGCTTTTCTCGTGCAATGTATTGCGCAACTGGATGATCCCAGGAATGGTGTCTTCTACAATTCTTTTATAGCAGGCAATATGCATTCCTGTTGGGAAAGTATCGTTACTGCTTTGGGATTTATTGACGTCGTCGTTGGGTTGTATGGTTTTGTCACCTTCGCCTATTTTTTTACCTGCAATCTGGTGGGCGCGGTTGGCAATTACCTCGTTCACATTCATGTTGGATTGCGTTCCAGAACCGGTTTGCCAGATCACCAATGGGAATTGATCGTCATGTTTCCCATCTAGAATCTCATCACAGACCTGGGCGATCAAATCGCGCTTTTCAGTGGCGAGGACACCTAGCTCTTCATTAGTATAAGCCGCCGCTTTTTTGAGATAGGCAAAGCCATAAATTATTTCCAGCGGCATACTGCCAGATGGACCTATCTTAAAATTCTCACGGGAACGCTGTGTTTGCGCGCCCCACAATTTATCTGCTGGAACCTCTATGGGTCCCATGGTATCTTTTTCTATACGGTGTTCCATGGAGTTGATTTTACACAAATATAGAGTTCACCGCGCTTATGGCTGAATCAACCTCAATAAATTGTTCTTAAGATTTGCACAGTGACTTTTGAGGTTATCGCTTTCGCGAAAGCGAACTTATCCACACCACTTTATTCACATCAAACAGAAGATTTTTGTTAATAAAGTATACCTGCAAGTTTTATTTTATGCCTGCAGCCACTATCTTTGCAGTATCTAAACAAAAGTTATGTTTGAATTTGATCAATATTTAGGCTTTTTAGCATTTGCAGCAATTCTAACGATAGGGTTCTGGTTAATGATTTTCTTAACGGCATTTGCGATCCCTTATTGGATTACAGGTACCATGCTTGAAAAAATGAAAATGAAGAGAGAAGCCAAGAAACTGGAAAAGGAAAAGAAAGCAAATTCTTAAACGCTTTCATACGATATAAGAAAAGCCATTCTATCACTAGAATGGCTTTTTTATGGAATAGATCCAGCTGCTTTTACATACCGCCCAATCTTGTGGGAGATCGTGGTGTAGGCCATTCACTAGGCTCACCAGTACGACGGTTGATAGGCAATACAGCCTTTTCACGAGAGGCCTTTTCAGGATCTTCACTGGCTTTGTAAGCCAAGATCGCAGTCAAGATCGCATTGTTGCGCACGTCGTCAAAAACTATTTTATCATATGTATCTCTATTGGTATGCCAGGTGTAATTCCAGTAATCCCAGCTTATAGAGCTCAAACTAAATGCTGGCGCACCAGCAGCCTGGAAGGATGCATAGTCAGATCCACCACGTGCTGGTGAACCTGGGAAACTCGTTTCAATATGCTTGGTAATATCATTGGGTACCGCACTAAGCCATCTGCTCAAGTAGTCATAGGAATATAGAAAACCACCACCAGATAAGTTCACGACACGACCAGTACCGTTATCCTGATTGAATACAGCCTGTACGCCTTCAACGATTTCAGGATGATCTTCTACATAAGCTCTAGAACCGTTCAAACCTTGTTCCTCGCTGCCCCAAAGGCCTACAATAATCGTACGCTTTGGATTAGGGTAGTGCTTTTTAAGCAATCTTGCAGCCTCCATCATGGTGATGGTTCCCGTACCATTATCAGTCGCTCCAGTACCGCCATCCCAAGAATCAAAGTGCGCTGATAGCACCACATATTCATCTGGTTTTTCAGTTCCTTTAATTTCTGCTATCGTGTTGAATGTAGGTTGTTTTCCTAGGTCTTTAGATTCGGCTACAATGTTTACTTCTGGTTTGTGACCTGATTCTGCCAGCCTCCATAACATACCGTAGTCTTCCAGTTCTAGGTCGATTTCAGGAATCTTTTCTGTACTGGTGCTGAAGATCTTATTAACTCCAAAACCTCTAGACCAGTTGGATGAAATTACCGCAATAGCGCCAGCTTTTTCAAGAACGGAATCCAAATCGCGGGAAGAAACACCCATATTACTCATGTTTTTTCTAAACTGCTGGTTGAGTGTATCGCGCATTTCCTTCATTTTCTCAAAGGATTCTGGTGTTGCGAACTCTTCCCAGTTTTCATCTGGTCTACCGGTAGGTTGCGGCATGGATGTCAAGACAATTTTACCTTTAATGGTTTTCAACCAATTTTGGAATTCTGCTTCATTGGAAACGGTAGGAAGTGCCACGACTTCACCGCGTACTCCTTTTTTACCGGTGCTAGGACTCCAGGCCAGTTGCATTCCCTGTAGTGTTTGTACTCTAGGTGCCACCATGTCAATGTGCGTGATACCGCGTTCCCAGCCGCGCCAGTCGCCATATTTTTCGGTTTTGGCATCGATGCCCCATGATTTGTATTTATTCACTGCCCAATCACCAGCGGCTTTCATCTGTGGTGAACCTACTAGACGTGGTCCCACGACATCCATAAGTTCATGCGCTAGGTTTTCCAATTGGGAGTTTTCACTGGCTTCTTTTACCATGGCGTCCACCACTGGATCTTGTTGTTGGGCCGTCACAAGGCCAGCGGCCAGTATGAGACTCGAGAATAATAATTGAGTTTTCTTCATTGGTTTATATTAATTGTTAGGTTTAAAGTTAGGTGGAAAAAGTTTTATGAGATTTCGCTTTGGCTATTGCTTGTCGGTAGACAGTAAAGCGAGACCCTGTATTTTCTTGCATCAAGAAAGATGCTTTTTGAAAAAATCTATTGTACGGCTCCAGGCGAGATCTGCAGCAGCTTTGTCGTACCTAGGTGTGGAATAATTGTGGAAGCCGTGGTTGACACCTTCATAAAAATAAGCGGTATGCTCAATATTGTTGGTTTCCAAAACTTCCTTGTATTCTGGCCAGCCGGCATTCACGCGCTCATCCAGTCCAGCATATTGAAGTAGGAGCGGCGCCTTAACCTCGGCGGCTTGTTCCTTGTCAGGCTGTCGACCATAAAATGGTACCGCAGCGCCTAAACCCGGCAGTTGTACGGCCATCATGTTTGCCACCCAACCACCAAAACAGAAGCCCACAACACCTACATTGCCATTACAGTTCTCGTGGTTTTTGACGTAATGGTAAGCAGCGATAAAGTCTTCCAGCATTTCCAATCGATCGCGCTTGCTTTGCATGGCACGACCTTCATCATCATTACCTGGATAACCGCCCAACGGTGTCAAGGCATCTGGTGCTAATGTGATAAATCCATCAATCGCACCTTGTCGACCTACATCTTCCACATAAGGATTCAACCCACGATTTTCATGAACCACTACTATACCGGGAACTTTACCTGTCAGATGAGCTGGTTTTGAAAGCAAACCTTTAATCTGGCCGCCACCTTTAGGAGACTCATAGGTAATGTATTCACTCGCAAATCTATCGTCATCGACGGGAACCGTTGGGTTTTCATAATTGGGTTGCACAAAACTGAGCAATGAAGGTAGTGTCATCGCGCCTACCGCAAAAACCGATAAACGCTCCAAAAAGACACGTCTGTCAATCTTGTTGTGGGCATAATCGTCATAGAGGTCAAAAACCTCTTGGGAAATGTCTTCTCGTTTGATAATGGCCATAAGTTGTCCTTTTAGTTCCTGTTTGACCCTTTAAAAATAGGCGATCGGCTTGCAGTATCCAACAAAAAGGCAGTCGTGAGCTACCAATTCAAAAATTAATTAAAGGTTCAATCCTATGGCAAGGCCTATGAACAGTAAGTTATTGATTTTCAAAAGTTTTTTATTTAAATATAACTGATAATAATGGCTGTTACTACCTAGAATAAGTCCATCTTTGCAGCTTAATTATTATAACATTTACAATGAGTACAGGAACAGTAAAATTTTTCAATGAAACTAAAGGTTTCGGATTCATCACTGAAGAAGGTGTTGACAAGGACCACTTCGTACATATCTCAGGATTGATCGATGAAATTCGCGAAGGCGATGAAGTATCTTTTGATCTTAAAGAAGGAAACAAAGGATTGAACGCAGTAAACGTAAAAGTTCTTTAATTAGAATTTAAACAAACTGCTCTTCCCGTTTTCTTAAGGAAATAAGGAATTGAAATTAAAACCCATCTAGGCTTACCTAGATGGGTTTTTTGTTGCACAGCATTTTAAAAATGGAACAGCGTTTGAACTCATTATTACATGAAAAAGAATCAAACATTATATTCCATACTTGATCTTGCACTGGTATCGCAAGGTCAAACGACTCAACAGACGTACCACAATGCCCTTAAAATTGCTCAAGCTGCCGAAGACAATGGTTACGAGCGATATTGGCTTGCAGAACATCACAACGCTCCCAACATAGGTAGTAGTGCTACATCCATATTAATTGGATATCTGGCAGAAAACACCAATACCTTGCGCATAGGATCTGGCGGCATCATGTTACCTAATCACTCGCCATTGATTATAGCAGAGCAATTTGGAACTTTGGCAAGCCTTTATCCCAATAGAATCGATCTAGGTTTGGGTCGTGCACCTGGTACAGATCGTGAAACCGCACAAGCGATTCGCTCTGATTTTATGCAAGCCGCACATTCCTTTCCAGCAGAACTGGAAAAACTCGAGACTTATTTCAAGAAGGAAAATGCAAGATCAAAAGTTCGCGCCACGGTAGCTGAAGGTGTTGATGTGCCTTTATACATCCTTGGATCCAGCACCGACAGTGCACATCTCGCGGCAGCAAAAGGATTACCCTATGCATTTGCCAGCCATTTTGCTACCACTCATTTATTTGATGCCCTAAAGATTTATCGAGAAGAATTTAAGCCATCAGAGGTTTTGGATAAACCCTATGTAATGGCAGGTGTGAACGTAATTATTGCTGACACTGACGAAGAAGCACAAGCTCTATCCACATCTCTGATTAAAATGATTCTAGGGATCTTCACTGGCAAACGCGATTTTGTGCAGCCTCCAGTGGAGATGGACGACGATTTACAGCAAGTGATGCAGCATCCACAAATACATCAAATGCTCAAATATTCCTTTATTGGCAGCAAGGAAACTGTCAAGGAGCAAGTAAAAGATTTCTTGAAACAAACCAATGCCGATGAGCTCATCGCAGTTTGTAATATCTATGATATAAATGATAAGATCAAATCCTACACCTCATTTGCAAACATAATGAAAGAGCTAGCTGCCGAAAAGGAAGCAGTGGCAGCATAATTGAGGTTTTAATTTTTAGTTCGCTTTTCTGTCTGCGAGCAGCCAGGTGCGAAAGCGAACTTTGAACAAACCACTTGCAACTATCCATTCTGCGTGGATCATGAAGGTGTAGAAATCACGCCTTCCAATACTTGCCAAACATTATCTGCCAATATTTTATGACCTTCAACGGTAGGATGTATGCCATCGTTTTGATTTAGGGATGGAACACCGCCAACATCTTCTAATAGAAACGGTATCAAAAAGATGTTGTTTTCAGTGGCAAGATCAGAGAACATGGATTTGAATTCGCTAGTATATTGCTGACCCATATTAGGCGGTAGTTGCATTCCAGCTAGAACAATTTTGGTTTCTGGGTCGCTGGCTCTCACGGCATCAATAATGGCTTGTAAATTAGCTCTAGTTTCTGAAACAGGCACGCCACGCAAACCGTCATTGGCGCCTAATTCCAATACAAAAACATCAATTTTTTGGTTGAGTGTCCAATCAATGCGGCTTTTTCCACCAGCCGTAGTTTCACCACTAATACCTGAATTCACTACCTGATAATCAAGACCAGCGGCATCAATCTTTTCCTGAATCACACCAGGAAAGGCATCTGCTGTGTCATCGAGACCATATCCAGCCGTCAGACTATCTCCAAAAAACAAAATGGTTTTATCACTTGAAGTTTGAGCCTCTTCAGATTCTTGACTGGTAGTTTCTGTGGTGGTTTCTGTAGTTGGTGCTGTGTCATTCTTGCAGGAGAAGAGCGACAAAGCACATAGAAAATAACAAAAGTTTAATAGGATACGTTGCTTATAAATTGCTCTGTTAAAAAGGGTTTCCATAGTTTTAGATTTGAGCATAAGCTTAGCAGAAAATATTTAAAGAATCAATGTCAAAGATAATAAAGATTAATGGGCTGGAGAAAACATATACCAGTGGTTCGCGACAATTAACGGTATTGAAAAATGTCTCGTTTGAGGTAGAAAAAGGGCAAACTTTTTCCATTGTCGGGCCATCAGGTAGTGGGAAAACCACCTTGCTAGGTTTGTGCGCAGGTCTTGATCAGCCAAATGCTGGAACTGTTGAACTTTGCGGTCATGATCTGAATCAACTCAATGAAGATGAGCGCGCTCAACTGCGCAACAGAGAGGTAGGCTTTATTTTTCAAAATTTTCAGTTGTTACCTACACTAACAGCTTTAGAGAATGTAAGTGTTCCTCTAGAATTACAAGGTGATGCTACTGCGGTCGAAAGAGCTAGCGAACTGTTGGAAAAAGTAGGTCTAGGCGATCGAGTCAACCACTATCCATCACAATTATCTGGTGGTGAGCAGCAACGTGTAGCGCTGGCAAGAGCTTTTTCCAATCGTCCATCCATTTTGTTTGCAGATGAACCTACGGGAAACCTAGATGAAGAAACTGGCGAGAAGGTCATCAAACTTCTCTTGGATATCAATAAGGATGCAGGAACGACACTGGTGATCATATCGCACGATCTAGACCTTGCTGCGAGAACCCAGCAGATACTAAGGTTGAAAGGTGGACAAGTGTTAACGAATGAACCTATAACTGCGATTTGAATTCGAACCAATTAACCTCAAGCCTAAGGCTAAACTGGCTTTTAAAAATGGCGTGGCGCGATGCTAAAGCCAGTACCTCAAGATTATTGCTGTTTATGGCGTCCATAATTCTGGGTATTGCGGCTGTGGTTTCCATTCAGCTTTTTAGTCAAAATCTTACCGACAATATCCAGCGGCAATCCAAATCCCTGATGGGTGCCGACTTTATCATCGATAGTGACGACATTCCTAATGAACGAGCACAGGCGATCATCGATTCTTTGCAGCCTGACGCCCAGGAAGTGACTTTTGTTTCCATGATTGCATTTCCCAAAAATGGAGGCACAAAGCTCGTTAACGTTCGCGGTCTGGAAGGAAAGTTTCCTTTTTATGGCTCTATAGAAACGCTGCCAGCAAACGCTGGAGATCAGTATCAAAATACTGGCGGAGCACTGGTAGATGCCACATTGATGCTGCAGTACAACATCCAACCTGGAGATTCGATCAAAATAGGTGAACTCACATTACCCATTGCAGGATCGCTCAAATCCATTCCTGGTAGTGAAGGTATTTCCACATCTGTAGCGCCACCTGTGGTGATTCCTTATGAATATGTGGAAGCGACGGAATTGTTGCAATTCGGGAGTCGTAAGGAATATCAATTTTTCTTCAATCAGCCAGAGGCAGATTTGACCGCGCTGGAGCAGAAAGTAGAGCCACAACTTGATGTGGAGGATGCAGATCTGGATACACACACGAGTACCAGTAGGCGACTGGGCAGACGCTATGAAAACGTAGGTGCCTATTTGAATCTAGCCGCTTTTATCGCTTTGTTGTTGGGCTGTGTAGGTATTGCCAGTTCTGTCAATATCTATATCAAGGAAAAACTCAACGCTGTTGCGGTTCTCAAATGCATGGGCGCTTCCAGAAAGCAGAGTTTCCTGATTTACCTCATTCAAATTGCTGGTATTGGCGTCATTGGTGGATTGATAGGAACCGCTATTGGCGTTGGTCTTCAAGCGGTATTTCCCTACATATTACGGGAATTTTTACCTTTTGAGTTAGAGATTACCATTAACACACAACCCTTAATCATGGGTGTGTTGTTGGGTCTTTTCATGTCTGTGCTGTTTGCCTTGCTGCCCTTAATGCGCACCTGGTATGTTTCTCCATTGGAAGTCTTAAGAGTAACCAATTCTTCATCTGCCAGATCTAATACGGCTCGAATTATTGTGATAGGGTTGATCGTTTTGTCCCTGTATCTTTTCTCCTGGTGGCTATTGAAAGATGCGTTGTTTGCGCTAGCGTTTGTGGCTGGTGTACTGGTGACCTTTGCTATTTTAGCTGGTATTGCGATAGGTGCGATGCGCTTGATCAAAAGGAATTTTCCTAAACGCGCTGGATTCACGACCCGACAAAGCTTGCTCAACCTTTTCAGACCCAATAACCAAACCGTCGTGTTACTCGTTGCCATAGGTTTGGGAACCTTTCTGGTAAGCACTTTATACTTTACCAAAGACATTTTACTGGGAAAAACCGAAATAGGACAGGCCTCTGAAAGAGCCAATATCATAGCACTGGACGTACAGCCCGATCAACTGGATGCTGTGGTGGCTACTTTTGAAGAGAATCAATTACCCGTGATTGACAATATTCCGTTAGTCACGATGCGCATGCATAAGATCAAGGATCAATTGGTAAGCGAACTGCGTGTCGATACCACACGACAAATACGCGGCTGGATCCTCAATCATGAGTTTAGAACCACCTATCGCGATAGCTTGATACCGTCAGAAAAGATCATTGCAGGCAGCTGGACACCTTCACAAAAAACAGGCGAACTGGTGCAGATTTCCATTTCAGATAACCTAGCCCAAGATGCCAACGTTACGGTAGGCGACCGCATTACCTTAAACGTACAAGGTGTTCTTATGGAAACTGTGGTGGGCAGCATACGCCAGGTGGATTGGGCCAATCTACAGATCAATTTTTCCATCGTTTTCCCTAGCGGAATTTTAGAAAATGCACCGCAGTTTAATGTGCTAACGACCTACGCACCAACCGAGGAGCAATCGGCAGGATTCCAGCGGGATCTGGTGAGAAAGTTCCCTAATATCTCCATCATCGATTTGCGACAGGTTTTTAACGTGGTAGAAGATATACTGGACAAAGTCTCATGGATCATCAACTTCATGGCGTTCTTCAGCATTCTTACGGGAATCATTGTGTTGATAGGATCTGTAAGAACCAGCAAATATCAGCGCATCAAGGAAAGTGTACTGCTACGCACTTTAGGTGCCAAAAATCGTCAAATCCTTAAGATCACCGCCTTGGAATATCTGTTTCTGGGAATTTTGGGTAGTTTGGTAGGTATCATACTGGCTTTAGTGAGCAGTTTGCTGCTCGCGCTGCTCATATTCAAAGAGCCTTTTGTACCGTCAGCAGTGCCGTTTATAGTGTTTTTACCGGCAATTTCGATATTGGTTTTAATCATAGGATTGAGCAACATTCGCAGTGTATTGAGCAGTTCGCCGTTAGAAGTGCTGCGCAAAGCAGCATGATGCACCTCATTGAGTATCAGTTATGAAGTTTGAAAATAGTAGATGAGTGAATGTTTATTTCGCTTTCGCGAAAGCGAACTAGACCACATTTTCATTATCTTTTCTCACCGTATCAAAAACTACCAAAATGACAAAATCTCTAGGCTTCCTCCTAAAAATCGTAGCTGCCCTGGCAGTGATCGCCATTATCGCGCTGGCGATAGGCGTGGAATTTTATGCATTTAAAGAGATTTATAGCACGCTCTCAAAGATAGTTTTGGGGTATAGTGAAGAGGACGAAGTGATCAAGAATTGTTTGAAGGCACTAGATCTTGTGCTGCTGGGCGTGATTTTGTTATCTGTTGGGACGGCTTTATTTGAATTGTACGTGTGTAAGATTCCCAATTTGCCATCGTGGCTGGTCATTGAGGACCTGGATGGATTAAAGGCGTTGATGATCAAGATGGTGATTTTTATCATGACGATCTCTTTTACGGGACGTGTGGTGGTCTATAACAGTGGTGTCGAGATCTTATATCTAGGCGCTGGACTGGCACTGGTCGTAGGAGCTTTGACCTACTTTTTGGCCAACAAGGACGAGGCCTAAAATTCCAGAAATGGATCGAACCACAAATTTTCAACCTAGCATCATGGACTCCAAAAGCATTTTTTACCGTCGCATCCATCACTATGCGATTCCAGTGATCACGCTGGCGCTCTGTATGAGTTTTGCGAGTTGTCAAGGTCAAAAGAAAGACGAACCAACAGAAAAAACCACTGAGATCTATACCTATAAATCTGGTGATTACAATGGAATAGGGAAGTGGTATCTAGGTCGCGAGATCGCTCATGTCATGGGATTTCAAGGCATGGAATGGCTGAACCGTCCCGAGCGTGAGAAGGAAGAAAATGTTTCCAAACTACTGGAAAATATGGATATCCAAAGTGACGATGTGATTGCTGACATAGGCGCTGGATCTGGATACCACGTTTTTAAAATAGCACCTATAGCTCACGAAGGTGAAGTATATGCGGTCGACATTCAAGAAGAAATGCTTGCAGAGATGCGCAGGCAACTGCAAAATAACGGCATGGATAACGTGAACCTGATTAAAGGCGACGAGCAAAGCGTTAACCTACCCGAAAACACCATCGACAAAGTCTTGATGGTGGACGTGTACCACGAGTTTAATTATCCATTAGAGATGATGTTGTCCATCAAAAAGTCCTTGCGACCCAACGCCAAGGTCTATTTGATTGAATATCGTGGTGAAGATCGATCCATTCCCATCAAAACCATTCATAAAATGACCGAGGCGCAATCCATCAAAGAAATGGAAGCCGCAGGTTTTAAGCTGGTCAAGAACATCGACAACTTGCCATGGCAGCATTGTATGGTTTTTGAGAAATCCTAATCCTCAACAGCGATCAGGGAATCTTCCATTTCCAGTACTTCATCGGTTTCATGAGAAACCGATATTGAGTCTTTAAGAGCCGTGAAGTTTTTCAAACGTTCTACATCATCTTCCTCACCGGTGAAATATGGGAACACATCCATAATAGGTGATTCTGCAACGGCTGTAATCGTATATTCTCCCATTGTATCTGCCATGGCGCTTACGGTATTTTCATACGCTTCTTTCACGTCGTTGGCTTGTACAAGGAAGTAGATGTTGGTTTTACGCTCCTTGCCACTTTCTTCATCTACAGCGATGAGTGAAATCTTTGATTTGAACCAGCGGTCTGAGTTTTCGAATGGATGGATCTCGGCATAATTAGCCACTTTGATGTTGGTGATTTTGATCTCCTCGTTGTCACTCAAATAAGCCGCCATTTCTTCGGTGATTCTGCTTTCGGCTTCTGTGTAGGATATCGCATCTACCAGAAAAGGCTCTGTTTTCATTTTATGACTGGCCGTGGCTTCATTAAATTTTCTATACTTCACTTTGCACTCGTACCATGTGGCGCTCATAGGATTCTTTTTTGGGACGGCAAATATAGAGCGTCATACCAGCGGGAACCGGCAAATTTGAGGATAGATATTCACAATGACTCGCTACAATTCGTAGTCATTTTAGGGTGAGTCATTTAGAAGCTGGATAGTTTTTTATCGCTTTCGCGGAAGAGAATTAAACCATAACTGCATTACAATTATTCGCAATTCGCAGGATAAGCAGCCTAGAAACTATGCCTCATCTCTTGCGTAGAAGAGGCATTAAGCAACTGATGATAGGTTTTGATCAAATTGAAATCGGCATTGATTTCTTGAGATACGATGATTCCAGAGATACCAGTGTCCAAGATGTTCTTGACATCGTTTGTAGTAATGTTGCCAAAACCTAGTAATGGTGTTTCGGTTAGTAAAGCTTCCGCAATAGCGGTATAACCATTGATCCCTAAGGCATTCGTTTTATCTTCCTTAGCCGTTTGAAATGGTCCTAAGGCGATATAATCCACTTCTTTTTTAATCAAGTTCTCACCATCCTGCAAGGTGTGCGCGCTAGCACCAATGCTTTGCCATGGGAACAAATGTTCTCTCACTAGAGTAGGAGAAGCATCAGTTTTTTCCAGGAATACGCCGTCTGCTTTAATAGTTTCGGCAATCTTGTAATGGCTCGTGATGATGAGTCTGGTCTGGAAATGTGACGTGATGGCCTGTACATCTTTAGCCAACTGTAAAAGCGCTGGTTTCTTGATGTGCTTCATGTCCAATTGTACCAATTCGATTCCAGCACTGCAGGCTTTCTGAATGTTGTCCAGATGAAGTTGCGGCGTTTTGGCGTTTGATATGTAATGAAGTTTTGGAATCATAAATTTTAATCGAATAGGCTGACAGCACTCAGGTTATTGAATTTGCAACTAGAGTGGAAGCAAAGGTTCCCAATTCGCCATGTGTTCTAATTTATGGAACTCTTACCGTTTTAGGTGTATTGAAAACAATGAATGCTATGGTCGTAATCAACAGTAACAAGAGGTACCACGTATTAGAAACCAAATCCAGATAATTGATTAGTTCGTTAGACAAACTCAAGATCATCAACACCTGTGCACCATAGGGCAACAATCCCTGAAAAATACAGGCAAAAATATCCAGAATGGATGCGGTTTTCTTGTTATCCAGATGGTACTCATCATTAATGGTTTTGGCAATGGGACCTGTGATGATGATGGAAACTGTATTGTTTGCAATGGCTAGATTCACGGTGCTGACCAGTGAAGCAATTCCCAATTGCGCCGATTTCTTGCTGGAGATCAGCTTTTTTATTTTGATCAGAATAAAATCAATTCCACCATTTCTCGCCACGAGTGCAGCTAGACCACCGGTAAGTAAGGAAAGTAAGAAGATTTCGGTCATACTGGTAAAGCCTTCATAGGCGATTTTGGTAGATTCCAATATGGTGAAATCACCATAGGCAATCCCCAATAGGGCAGCACTGATGCATCCCAAAAGCAGTGTGATAAACACATTAACGCCCAATACAGAAAGCCCAATTACAAGAAGGTACGGCAAAATTTTAATCACCGAATAATCATAAACGATCGTCTCTGCATTGCCAGACTCTAGATCCAACCCTTGAAATATCAAAATGGCAATGGTGACCAATGCAGCTGGAAGAGCGATCTTAATATTCTCCTTGAATTTATCACTCATCTTACAACCCAAAGATTGGGTCGCAGCGATCGTGGTATCTGATATGACCGAGAGATTATCACCAAACATACTACCGCCCAGCAAGGCGCCGCACAAAATGGCGAGGTCTGCGCTGCTTTTATCGGCAAAGCCTACCACAATAGGCGCCAGCGCGACGATCGCACCTACAGAAGTTCCTGTAGAAACCGATAAAAATGCAGCGATAACAAAGATGCCCACGTAGATATATTGCACGGCAATAAAGTCCAGGCCCAAATTGACAATAGCATCCACGCTACCAGTTGCGTTAGTGATGGCAGCAAAAGCACCGGCCAAGAGATAAATCAAACACATGGTCAAGATCTTATCGTCACCACAACCTTTTAAAAGAGTTTGGATTTTGGATTCGATGGTCTGTCTGAACATCAGGAACGCCACGATAATTCCCGCAATAACAGCTATAGGTGCTGGTAATGCGTAAAAGTCATTTTGAATAATACCAACGCCTAGAAAAGTAAAGACGAAGACAAAAAGCGGTATAAGCGCTGAAAATTTAGGGGTAATCACGGTTTTATGATCCATATCTTGATTTGAGATAAGGGAAACAGCGACCAGCAATAGAAGTATGAGTTAACATTTTTTCCAAAAACTTGGCTTATCCATTTAGCACCTTGCTCGTTATTGCAGGTTGCTATCTCCCTAATGAGATTCTTGATAATTATTTGCGGCGGCAAAACTAAACCATAACATTTTAAAATGAAGCTTTGAGAACCTTATAATATGTTAAGAATTATGAGGAGCAGACCTTGCTTGGTAATCTAGTACAATGACGCCTCTGGTAAGAAATAACAGTGATCGTATGAATAGTAGAGTAGTGGTCACCGTAGTAGATTTTTATAGCGGCAGATTAGATTATCTTTATTTTGGAAAAATGGGATCCCAATGAAAAAGGTTTTGTCAATACTATTTGTTTTTAGTGGGATGGCCTTAGGTGTTGCACAGCATTCTGTTGAGGACATTTCTGGAGCGTATCATATTTCAAGTAATGATCCACATGGAGGTTCTGATATGATTATCTCACCAGATCATCATTTTGCTATCGCATTTTTTGGAGGTGTGCTCAAAGGAACTTGGCAAAAAGTAGGAGACCATTATCTATTCACCTATCATAAGGAACCTAAAGTGGTATTGTACGCTCGCTATAATTCGAGTATTCAGGATTCGGTTAAAGTTCGTGTTGGGCTTGACGCCAATAGAGGTTTTGCGATACGTTTCAATGGTTCTGAAAATGATGCCTTTACGGCTATATTTAATGAAGCCGCCAATTGCTTTACGTATCCTTATATCTACTCGCAACGCAATGCCATTGAGCAAATAGAAATCTATCAGCAGGATTTGAGAACATATGTCGAGAGCGAAATCACAAACTCTAAGAACTATATCTTTAGTTTTAAACCAAACGCTACGTATAATGAGTTATTGCTCACAGGTTTACCAAAAGGCTATTCTCAAGGTGGAACCTTTCAAGCAAGGTTCATGGAAGGTCAATTATTTATGGAAGATCAAGGTGGCATTCCAAAGCGATCCGAGTATAAAGACATCAATGCAGAAGATCTCGAATTCTTTGAACAGTATTTCAAGAATGAGATATTTCCAGAAGTTCTGGATTCAAATAATGAACAGTTCCCGTATGCTGAGAATCCTACAGATCAAGATTTAGTACCATTTATTAGAATTAGGCCTAAGATGATGCCTGTAAATACTATAGTTATGAATCCGGGAAGTTTGTTTTATTCGATTTGTGAAGATTAAAAAGAATTCGATATTTGAACCATAATGTATATTATGTCAAATAGAATATTTGAGAACTAAGTAGACTTGTTCTCGTTTTGATTACTTCTTAGAATCGTTGGTTGGTACCACTCTTCCTTGATATTGCATGACCGTTCTGGTGGTACTTCTTACGTAAACTGTTGCTTTACCATTAGCAAATACAACGACGTCCACATCATAATTTTCGGTTTTGTCATTGGCATCAAATTCAATCTCGTATTTGTATGCCTCATTATCTGCCGTGTAGAGATAATCTTCAGGCGCCTGTTCAAAATTGATACCACTGTCTTGCGGATTGTTATAACCAGCACCTTGACGACGCTCTCCAAAAAACGGTAAACTGGCTTTCACCATATCTGGATGAATTTCTAGAAAATAAGAATCACCGCTAAGATCTATCCTGTTAGCTGTGTTTCCCGTATTACGCATCAATTGTTGAATCACTTGTTGGGATGCATACGTATTCAAGGGATAAGCCGCATCCATCTCAATGCGCAACGTATCACCATTAACCACTTTATTGGTCAACGCCTCAAATTCTGCTGGGCTTCCCGTTTTTTGAACGCTGCAGGCAGTAATGCTTAAAATTGCGATAAGTAACAACACACATTTACTATATATAGGACGATACATTTTCATAACAAAGATATTTGAAAGTTAAGCTACCATAATAATGCCAAGCTTCTTGGTAAAATCCTATTAAAAAAGCCATAAGCTTCAGACAACCTTTCGCGTGTATTTTCAGATAAAGACCTTCTACCCTTTTTAAAACATTTACTCGGAACATGGAAAAACCATCAAAACTTCATTTTTTGTAGTGTTATGGATATGGAGTTCGCTTTCGCGAAAGCGTAACTATCTTTTACCTATCTACTAGGTACATATCTCGAATTAGTATTAAGACTTTTTAAGATTTTTAACCGTTCGTCGATAAAATTTAACGACAATCGTAATATTTATCAGATTAAAGTGGTCTATAACCGCGGTTCTTCTATATTAGCCTCTTAAACCAATCAACCCATATCACACCAATTCCCCTTGATCAATTTGTAATTAATTTATATAGGAAGCTATTTTATGAAAAAAAACTACGTAAGTAACTTACTGCCAACACCATGGCTGTTGTTCCTGCTGCTGTTCCTGCCCATGCTACACGCACAGGCACAGTGTCCAACGGTGACCGCTTCACCTCAAGTGATTTGTGATGCCTTTGGACTGACTTTTCAAGACTTAAATGCATTTGCCAATCCTGGCGCCAATCCTATAAGGTGGTATGCTAATCCTACTGGTGGATCGCCCATACCACCATCCCAACTCGTGCGACAAGGCACTTATTATGCGGGTGACACCACAGGAAATTGTGGTACTCGTGATGAGCTGGTCGTAGATTTTACGGTAGATCCCAGCGGCCAAAGTCTAGAAGCCATTTTTTGTGATAACGAGAATCCCACTATTCAATCCTATATCAATCAGGCGCTTGCTCCTAATGTCCCTACTGGAGGATCCGTAGAAATCTATTCAGATTTTGCACTAACAGATCAACGCCAGCCAGCAGAGGCCTTACCAAGAAATGCAAATTACTTTATCGTATTTGTGGACAACGCAGGCTGTAGAAGTCAGATAGAATCTGGTAGTATCGCCGTCTTTGATTCACCAGCTGCTCCTAGTCCACCAACCACTCAAGATTTTTGTTCTGATACTGCACCTACTGTAGCAGACCTTGATCCAGGAACGACCAATAACTTCAACTGGTATAGTGAGGTGGATAGTGATAACAGTCCAATACCACCATCCTTGTCTCCTACTACTTTGTTGATTGATGGAGAAACCTACTACGTACAAGCAGACAATTTCTTTTGTGAGAGTGAAGCTGTGGCAGTTACCGTTCGCATTGCAGAGCCACCTGTTCCAGGTGTAGGAACGACCCAGCAATACTGTATCGATAACCTACCTCAAGATGATTTTGATCTTTTTCCGTTATTGACAGGGAATCCAGATACCACAGGTACTTGGGAAGGCCCTACAACCATTACTAATGGTAATACGGGAACCACTAATATTAGTGCATTGACACCTGGATCCTATAACTATGTGTACACGGTTCCTGGTACTGATCCATGTCCAGATCAAACAGCGACTATTACCATTGTCGTTAATGAAATTTTATCTTCTGGTGTTGCTTCTGGCTTGAGTCCGTTGACTTTTTGTGAGTCACAGGCGCCGACGGCCTATGATTTATTCCAATTGATTGATGATGAAGATGCAGGTGGTAGATGGACCCAAGGAACGACCAGCTCTGATCCAACGGTCTCCTCTACTTTTGATTTTACAACCTTGGCAGTTGGTTCCTATAATTTTACGTACAGTCAGAATTTGGATCCAAATCCTTGCCCTGAAGATAACACGACGGTACAGGTAATTATTTTGGAAGATCCCAATGCAGGAACTGCTGTCCCTGCAGAAATTTGTGAGAACGAGATCGACCAGAATTCTCCTTTTAATTTATTTGATGCTTTAGATGGTTCTCAAGATAACAACAATGGCACCTGGACTGATGCGTCAAACACAACGGTAGCCAACAGTATCGACATCACTGGCTTTGCTGTGGAAGGAAGCCCTTACGTGTTTACCTATACCATCGACAATGGTTCTTGTACCGATAGTGAGTCGATTAGCATCGTTATCCAACCAGCACCAGAATCTGGTAACTATATAGGAACTCCATTTGAGGTTTGTGAAGACGCGGCTGCAGGAAGTTCGCCGTTTGATCTGTTCTCATTATTGGATGGCACGCAAGACACGAATGGTACTTGGTTTGCAGGATCCAATTCAAGTGGTACGGCAGTAACCAACCCCATTGATTTAACCACTCTGGGAACTGGTAGTTTTGACTTTACCTATACCGTACCAGCCATAGGTAACTGTACGGATGACGATGTAACAGTCACCGTGATCATCACAGAGCTGCCTGAAGCAGGAACTCCTACTCCATTTGAAGTTTGTGAAACAGACGCAGCTGCAGTCTCTCCGCTTGATTTATTCAATCAACTAACTGGTGAAGATGCAGGTGGCGATTGGTCAGACGATGATGCGACTGGAGCACTTAATGGCGATAACGTAGACTTGACACTATTAGCGGTAGGTTCCTATAGTTTTACTTATACCATTACTGATGCTAGTTGTACGGCAACATCCACAGTTACCGTTACGGTTACTGATCCGCCAGAGGCTGGTACAGGAACTGACTTTGAGATTTGTTTGGAAGATGTTACCGCTGGTCAACAGTTGGATCTCTTCAATCAGTTAGCAGGTAATGATACCAATGGTACCTGGAATGATGATGATGCCACTGGTGCCTTAACTAACAATATCCTTGACTTGAGCGCCTTATCACAAGGTTCCTATAATTTTACCTACACGGTTACAGGTATAGGAAGTTGTGTTGACGATTCTGAAACCATTACGGTCACCATAAATGATATCGCAGCGCCTGTGGCTCCAGCTACACAGGAGTTTTGTGATCAAGCCACCGTATCGGATCTCAGCGCCACAGGTACTATTATTCAATGGTATAGCGATGCCGAATTGACCAATTTGGTTGCTTCAACAGATGCTTTACAGGATGGTGAAGACTACTACGCTACTCAGACAGATTCAGTAACCAACTGTGAATCATCTGTTTCTACTGCAGTGACCGTTACCATCAATCAAACTCCCAATGCAGGAGTTGCTGCACCTATCACGGTTTGTAGCGATAATAGCGCTGTAGATCTATTTACAGCATTGGATGGCACTCAGGATGCTGGAGGAACTTGGGTGGACACGGATGGATCTGGAGCTTTAACTGGCTCTACTTTTGACGCTAGCGCCGTCGCTCCTGGAACCTACACTTTTGAGTACACCATTACCGGTACAGCACCATGTGGTAATAGTTCCACACTCACAACAGTAACGGTTCAAAATCCAGTTAGTGCAGGAACGAGTACCAGCATTGATTTTTGTTCTGATAATGCCTCAGTAGATTTATTTAGTCTATTGGGCGCAGCAGATGCTGGCGGAACTTGGTCACCTGCCTTAACCAGTAACACCGGTGTTTTTGATCCAGCCGTTGATCCAGCTGGCACCTATACCTATACCGTAATGAATGGTTGTAACACATCCAGTGCTACAGTTGAAGTTACTGTAACCGCTGCTCCAGATGCGGGCACGAGTTCCACCATCATGATTTGTAAAATTGATGCACCATTTGATTTGACTGCTAGCCTAGGTGGCACGCCGGACACCAATGGCGTTTGGTCTCCACAATTGGCAAACGGCGGAAATATTTTTGACCCTGCCGTGGATACAGCTGGAATTTATACGTACACTGTTGCGGCTACGTCTCCATGTAGTACGGATGCCGTATCGCAGGTGGACGTCATGATTGAAGAAACAGCGCCTCCAACAGTGACATCAGCGAGTTTGACATTTTGTGCTAGCGAGATGCCTATGGTAATGGATCTAGATGCAGCGGTTACCGGTGAAACGATCACATGGTACGATTCTGTAGATGCCACCACACCGTTGTCAGATGATACATTACTTGTAGATGGTGCGACTTATTTTGCTACCCAAACCAGTAATACGGGTTGTGAATCAGATCAACGAGTACAAGTTAGTGCCATTATAAATGATGCTCCTACTCCAACACTGACTGCAGATGGAGGCTCGTTTTGTGTAAATGACAATCCGACGTTGTTGGACTTGACTCGCAACATTAATGAATATGATGCTACTGCAAACAACATCCAATGGTATGCAGAAGCAAACGGCACGTCACCGTTATCCTTATCCACCTTATTGTCTCGAGATACGACTTATTATGCGGTGATTGTTGATCCTGCTTCTGCTTGTGAGAGCAGTGTGCGACTAGCCGTTACTCCAGATCTTACAGCGTGTGGTGACGTCGTTGTACCTGATGGCTTCTCTCCTAACAATGATGGCGTCAATGATACTTTTGATATTGATAATCTTGGATTCTTGTATCCAAACTTCGAAATGGAGATTTATAACAGAAACGGAATACTGGTCTATAAAGGTGTGGATAGCACACCAAGATTTGACGGTACCTCTAATCAAGATGCCTTATTTAGCAACGGTCAATTGCCGGTAGGTGTTTATTTCTACATCTTGAAATTCAATGACGGTAGCACTAAACCTAGACAAGGAAGATTATACATAAGTAGATAGAAGCCAGAAAGATGACACACATGAAAAACAACTATACAATCGGTCTGTTCCTAGCTTTTACCTTAGGTATGCTTTGTAAGGCCACTGCACAACAGGATCCACAGTTCACGCAATACATGTACAATCAAAAGATCATCAATCCTGCTTATGCCACTGGCAACCAGCAGGAGATCAATTTGGGAGCTTTGTACAGATCTCAATGGGCAGGCATTGAAGGAGCGCCTAAAACGGCTTCCTTTTTTGTTCATTATCCAGTAAATGATCGCATCGAACTGGGCTTATCCTTTACCAATGATGATATTGGTAACGTAGTTACTGAGAATAATATCTATGCAGACTTTGCGTACATACTACCTGTTTCTGAACAAGGGAAATTATCCCTTGGTTTAAAAGCTGGAGTGACATTATTTGATGCAAATTTTGATGGCTTCACCCTACAATCTGGTGGTACGGATACTGATATTGCCTTTAGGGATAACATCAATCAGACATTCCCTAATGTTGGTGCTGGAGCTTTCTATTATACCGATAGGTTTTATGCAGGATTATCGGCTCCAAATTTATTGACCACTACACACCTAGAAAATGATAATGGTGTACAGTCAACAGGAGTTCAGGATATTCATTTATTCTTGACCAGTGGTTACGTGATGGACCTCAATGACGAAATAAAACTAAAGCCAGCCTTCTTACTACGAGGTGTAAAAGGAGCACCGTTAACACTAGACCTGACGGCTAATGTGTTGTTTAATGAAAAATTTGAAGCTGGTGTAGCCTATAGATTTGGAGATGCGGTTTCTGGACTGGTCAATTATAGAATAGCGCCCAACTTGAGAGTTGGTTATGCCTATGATTATACTGTAAACAATCTAGGGAATTACAATACAGGTTCCCACGAGATCATGCTACTCTTTAATATACAATCAAAAGTTTGGGACAGAGGTTTTGACCGTTCCCCAAGATTCTTTTAATAAGACACCGAGACATTATGAGATTACGAATTACAATTCTGCTCATGGGGCTATGCACCTCATTTTGCGCCCAAGCACAAGAGCTAAGCTTGAAGCAAACCAATAGGCTTTATAAAAATCAAGCCTATGTTGAAGCCATCAAAAATTACGAAAACCTAAAGCCTACCACTGAGGTACTTAAAAAATTAGGGGATTGTTATTACTATGTTGGTGACATGGATAAAGCAGCTTTTACTTATTCCAAAGTAGAAGATAAAGGTGGCGTTATAGAAGACTATGATCGTATTTATAGATATGCACAGTCACTCATGGCAATCAAGGATTATGACAAAGCAGATAGCTATATGCTTTATTATCAAGGTCAATCGTGGAATACCAGAGAATTCCTTAAAGATCTTGAGTTAAGCACGCCGCACACTTTCAATGTTAGGCCTATGGCAAACAATGGTTCCAATAGCGATTTTGGGATGTCTTTTATGGGTAATGATAAAGTAGTCTTTGCGTCTTCTAGAAATAAGGAGCGTCCCATTTATGCCTGGAACGGACTGCCCTATTTGGATTTATACACGGCAACTTTAGATCGCAACGGTTCCTTGAAATCTGTTGAAGCTTTTGAGGCCGTCAACACAGATTTACATGAAAGCAATGCTGTATTTAACCAAGCTGGTACGGTTATGTATTTCAATAGAAATAATGAGGAACGCGTCAAGGTAGACGGTATGCCTGTTTCCAATATGCAGATTTTTAGAGCAGAATTGGTTGACGGTCAATGGACCAATATTACTTCGTTGCCATTTAACGATGAGACCTATAGCAATCAACATCCTTCTTTGAGCAAAGACGGTTCTACCTTATACTATTCCAGCAACATGCCTGGTGGTTATGGAGAGTTTGATATTTACAAAGTGGACATTCTTGGTAATGGAACCTATGGCGAACCAGTCAATTTAGGCGAGGATATCAATACCCAACACCTGGATCAATTTCCATACATCAGTGGCACTAATACTTTGTATTATGCGACCAACGGTAAACCTGGATTAGGTGGTCTGGATATTCATAGAAGTGATATGGTAAATGGTACTTTTGAAAAACCTATCAATTTAGGATCTACCATCAATAGTTCAAGAGACGACTTTGCCTATATCGTTGATGAGAACCTGGATAGAGCCTGGTTTTCATCCAATCGTAGCGGTACAGATGTGTTGTATGAGTCCTTTCGTGAAGAAAATATGCTGGATAAATACGCCGTTGGCGGTGTTGTGAAAGACAGCATCACCAATAAACTACTTCCAGAGTCGCTGGTTTCCCTTCTGGATGAGCGCGGTACGGTTATCGACGATGCTATCGTGGGAGAAGATGCCCGTTACTTTTTCAAGATCAAACCTAATAGAAAGTATACCATTAGAGGAACTCGTAAATTGTACATACCTCAAAACGTAGATTTCTCTACAGATAAAAATGGAAAAATAAGCCATGATATTTTACTGACCTTACTTTCTTATGACGATGCAGAAGATATGATCAGACAGGACCGTAAAGGTGATACTCAGGTAGAACTGGACCAGATCTTCTTTGACTTTGATGAGTCCGTTATCAAACCGAAAGCTGCAGCAACGCTGGATAATTTAGTGGACATTTTGAATAAATATCCAGAAATGGAAATCGAGATATCTTCTCACACAGATGTACGTGGCCCGGCAGAATATAATTTAGATCTATCGAATAGACGCGCCGCTGCTACTCTTGAATACATCGTGAGTAAAGGAATTGACAGGGATCGTTTGAGAAGCATTGGTTATGGTGAAATGCAACCTTTAAACAAATGTGTTAACGAAGGCATGTGTACTGAAGAAGAGTACCGTTTGAATAGACGAAGTGAGTTCAAGATCCTGAATTAAAAGCAGTTTCCACCTATAAAAAAATCCAGATGGCATTCACCATCTGGATTTTTTGTTATAGTCTGTTGATGAGTTCGCTTTCGCGCCTGCCTGCCGGACAGGCAGGAAAGCGAATTCCCTAAAAACTTTATCGCTTCAAAGAAAAATGGCCGGTCACTTCCCTATTGTCGTAAATGATGCGATACCAATAATCTGTACTGGGCAATGGCTCGTTGTTGAAAGTACCGTTCCAGCTGGGATCTGTCGCCGTCATGACTTTTAAAAGCTTCCCAAACCTATCAAACAACTCTACACGAGCGCCAGGAAATGCAGCAAGATTGCCTACTTCCCAGACGTCGTTGAATCCGTCATTGTTGGGTGTGAAAAATTGGTTGATGCCCAACCTATTGAAGGTTTGAGTTACCGTGGTACAGTTTTGCAAATCGCTTACTTCTACCACAGCCTGTAACACGCCAGTAATATCTAAATCATTGCTTCTTTGGTATGGACCGTTGTTGAATCTGTACTGGAAATCACCGTCATTGGTGATGACTGTGAGTATGTTTCCGTTTTCCTGTAATTCCAGGATTTGAGGCGCATCGATGGTGCTAATCGTAAAAGTTGCGGTAGACGAGCATCCATTGGGATTGGTGACTTCTACGGTATACGTGCCAGCACCAATTACCTGTATGGTGGGCGTGCGTTCGCCCGTACTCCATTCATAGGTCGCCAGGCCAGTAAATCCAGTATCCAAAAGGACATTCTCATCTGGACAAACCACTAAATCCTGACCACTCACCACTGGAGGATTGCTTACCGTAAAGTCGATAGCAACTCTATTAGAACTCACACATCCCGAAGCAAAATCTCTGGTTTGGGCATAATAGGTTCCAGTTTGGGTTACCTGCAACGTATTACTGGCAGACTGTAAAAAGTTACCGCCAGTAGCTGAATCGTACCAGTCCACGACAAAACCATTGGCTACGCTCACTTCAAGAGTTGCGCCTTCTCCAGCACAGCTCACGACATCATCTTCTATCGGTGTTGGTTCGGGAACGTCCACTACCCTATATTCAAAAATATCAGAAAAATTGGCGCATTCTGTTCCAATGAGATTCACGGCGTCTTCGGCGATTTTTACCCGATAAAACGTCGTCGCTGTCAATGTTGGTGAAGTGAATGAGTTTCCGTTTTCACCATTGATGTCCGTAAAATTTTGTCCATCAGTACTGGTTTGCCATTGATATTCAGGGCTATCATAAATGGATTCGCTGGTGTTGATGGTCAATGTAATGGCTTCACTGGGATCGTTGATGCATCTAAAAGCTTCCGTGTCGTTGTTTGCGTCTTCCAACTGCACCACGTCACCACAAGTACGGAACACGATATCGTCAATCGCAAGATCATTACCGCAGCCGCCATCACCTTCATTGATCATCTTTAAGATACATCCATTCTGACCTGCTGCTGTGGTGAAGGTCAATCCGTATTGTATCCATACGGGTTGGTTTTCTGCAAACCTGGGATCCATGACGCCTTGGGCAAGCCTGTTGGTATCGGTCACGTCCCATATTTCAAAACGCACCTGCACGGGTACCTCACGACCAGCACATACATTGTTGGAACCGTTAAGCAAATTGATGATCCAAGCGCTAAATTCATAGTTGGTATTCTCGCACAGTCCGTTTATGGTCGTTTGGTAAAATTGGTCAGAATCAAAGGAAGCATTAACAATAAAGGCCTTTCCGTTAGCATCACCGGTATGATCACCTACATTATGAAAGCTACCCAGCTGCTGCAAATTACTGGAAATCGTGTACTGACCGTCTTGCGTATTGGAGTTCACAAAAGTATAGCCGGTTTGAACCGCTGTCAATGGTGGACCGCTCGTGGTTCCACTGCCAAAGGTTTCGGTAAAAATTGCTTCACTGGATGCACCAGAGCAAAATCCTAATTGCGCTTTCGCGAAAGCGAAACTTCCCACCATCACCACAAAAAATATCATCTTTTTCATATTACGAAGATAATAGAACAACATTCATTTTGAGTTGGCGGCTCTAACCATCAATCATCACTCTTTTTCCCGACGTGAAGTCAGGAAATAATAGCTAAAGTGATTTAATCAAATGATTCTAAGACATTTGAAATTGTAGGGGAAATCCGCTTAAGTTTTACTGCATTTTTGCTGAATTCTCAATAACCTTAAATAATATGTAAATCAATGCTAAGAATTGATTAAATTAGGGATGAGATCCTCATCCGCAAAGTATCTTTAATCAAAAACATACATTTATGTCCATAAATTTCAACTACCAACACGTTACAGGAAGCCAAGAATTAGAGGCTTATACCGCTGAAAAACTTCAACCTATATTTGATCGCTACAACTGGGTCACCAGAGCAGATGTATTTTTTAGATTAGAAAATACTTCCAGCCGTGAAACCGGTATGATCGCAGAAATACGCCTAAGCGCACCTGGACCTAGACTTTTTGCCGAAGAATCACACAATACCTTTAAAGAGTCTGTAAAGAAAGTCGTTGCCCAACTCAAAACACAATGTGAGAAGCGCAAGGCAGATATGATAAATCACTAGGATGGTATCAATTGCAACAGACGAGCACGAGATAACGCTTATCTACAACAGCGACATCAAGAATCATAAGGAGATCTTTGCCTATGCAAAATCTGCTGACGATAATTTGAACGCTATAGACGTTACCAAACAAAAATTGACGGGCACTTTTTTCACAGAACTCGCAGATCTATTAGGTATACAAGTTAAGGACCTAATCCCAACAGATCATAGTGCTTTTGTACAAAAACATGGTGAGCACGTGAAACTGGATAACGACGGTGCTATCAAAATTCTACAACACGAACCGGATATGTTGATTTACCCTATTGCAGTCAAAGGCAAAAAAGCCATTGTTGCAAAACTTTATGGTGATATCACTCAATTTTTTGACACAGATACGGCAGCGGTAAACATACCGTAAGATTGTATCTTTGTACACAACTAAGGCTGTAGAGGAATCTTTTTCTTTTACAGCCTTCGTTTTTAAATTCTACTATTTATGATTGTTTGGGTTTCTTTCATCATTCTTGTGAGCATTTTCCTAGTGCTCGACTTATTTGTTTTTAATCGCAAGGCACATGTGATTGACACCAAGGAAGCCTCAAAATATACCGCACTTTGGGTAGGAATTGCTCTGGCATTTACCGGTGCCGTTTACCTCATTTATCAAAACGGCTGGATCGCAAATCCGGATGACCTCACGGCTTCCAATGCTGCTCTTAAATACGTGACAGGTTATTTGATTGAGTTGTCCTTAAGCATCGATAACATTTTTGTCATTGCCGTTATCTTCAAATCCTTCTCCATACCTTTAAAATATCAGCATCGCGTTCTATTTTGGGGAATTGTAGGTGCGCTTGTCTTTAGAGCACTCATGATATTGTTTGGCGTGGCATTGATTAATGAGGTAAGCTGGATGACTTATGTTTTTGGTGCCTTCCTATTGTATACGGCCTACAATATGTTGACCTCGCATGATGAGGATTTTGATCCAGAAAAGTCCTATGTGTATAAATTCGCTCGCAAGTTATTTCCAGTAACCAACACGCTTGACGGACAAAAAATGTTTGTCCATAAAATGGGGAAACGGATTGCTACACCTCTATTCCTTGCCTTGATCGTTATTGAGCTAACCGATATTTTATTTGCGCTGGATTCGATTCCTGCGATTTTAGCGATCACTGCAGATCCATTTTTGGTTTTCTCCAGTAATATCCTTGCGATCATGGGATTGCGTAGCATGTACTTCTTCCTATCCAACTTACTTGATAAATTCCAATACATACATTACAGTCTGGTGGTTATACTTGCCTTTGTAGGTATCAAGCTCATTTTAGTGCACCATGTCGAGTTCCCAGAATGGCTTTCTCTTGCGGTAATCATTCTCGCTTTAGGCTTAGGAATGCTCTTTTCAAGTCTCAAACCTACCGACGAAAAAGATCGACAAAACGTTAAAGAGTCACTCAATACCGATAAAAAGCCCTAAAAAGTGTTAAAACACCCGTTTATCGATATTTAGGTGTTTTTAGTCGGTATATTAGTATCAAATTATTTTAATATGGTACACTTCAACTATAACCACTTAACTAGAAGCAAAAAACTGGAGGAGTTTATTACTGATTCTTTAGAAGAGCTTATGGGAGAGGACTCTCACATCTCTACAGTTTACTGCTTTCTAAGTCGAACTTTTGACAACCGAGACAAACTTATCAGCACGCTTAAGATGCAGATACGTTTGAAGAGCAATGACAGTGTGGTCATCGAGCAATCTGGTACAAATTTCAAGAATGCCTTTAAAACGATTAAACCTGAATTAGCCTTCATGTTTAATGAACAACAGCGCCAGATGGTAGCATCTGCTTAAAAAGGGATACAGGTTTCCCCTAAAAACCTGACCTTTTTTAATAGTTGTGACTGTACTGGGACATTGATTAGTGCAAACACTTAACTACTTTACATTGCCTTAGACTTACCTCTACATTAATCGAGGTAAGTTTTTATTAGCTAAAAATAAAAGCCACGATCCTATAGAATCGTGGCTTTCTTCATTATAAAAGGTTTCTTGTAACTATCTAACACCCAAAAGATCACGCATCTCATCTGCCGTGACGGACTTGCCGTAAACCTTATGATCCACTTCCATGTCTTTAGTAGCGGCAAGATCACCAACATATACGGGATCAAAACCTATATCGCGTATCAACTGTTCGGTCGTTTGTTTACTGGTTTCATCTTGAGCTGCAAAAGGAATTGCTAGCTTATCGCTTTCGCGAAAAGCGCGTTCCTTTAAGTGCTCAGCATGAATCGTGTTGAAAGCTTTGGCCGTGCGAGCAGTATTGAATCTAGTCGCCACATACTCACTGCTGTTTAAATTACCATCTCTCACTTCTTGAGCCATTTCTCCATCTCTATCCGGATATGGATTTGTAGCATCAATGATCACCTTGTTTTTGTACTCACCAGCATATAACTCGGCAGTTTTATCTACTGCCCAGAATGGTGTAGCTAGTAAATAAGCATCAGCATTAGCTTCCCAAGCCTCTGCGACGCTTACCGCTTTTGCATCGCCACCAGCATCGCGTACTAAGTCATTCAACTCCTCAGGATGCCTACTGGAGAACAATACTTCATGACCTGCTTTGGCCCAATGCTTTCCTAGATTACCACCTATGTTTCCACTTCCAATTATTCCAATTTTCATATCAGCTATTTTTTAATAATTAATAATCTTTTTGTCTAGGTTGCCACGTTAATGAACTCATTAATAAGAGGTAAAACGCGATCGCATGAATTATTTGTGACGGTAAAGCTGCCCAGTTTTCGATGAGGCATGTTCCTATCATAAGAATTCCCATCAAAGCGATACCAGCTGCTAGGGCATAACGTATGACCTTCCATCCTATCAAGATTCCTATTCCTACTAACAGTTCTGCAAGAGGAATAAAGTATCCGGCAATAAGTGATGGCGTTCCTTGCAATAAAGTATCTGCAAATTCTGCACTAATCCCATCAGCTACCTGAGTTAGTTTAGGTATTCTAACTGCGCCATGAATCAAAATGCTGATTCCCATCGCAAGTCTGAAGCTGTGATAAGCAAGTTTCTTATTAGACATAAAAAGCCGCTTTTACGATTCGCTTACATCTGCGCGCTCGACATAATCTCCATTAAAGACAAATTCATCTTGCTTTTTGCGTTTACGCTCGCTTTTCTCTTCTTTTTGTAAATCTTCGGGAACATCGCTCACTTCTCCACCATAATATCCTGCGGCAATGGCGGTAGCAACGTGATAGGTATCAGGAAATTTAAATTCTTTGAGAGCTTTTTCGTGATCTAAACCTGCCATTTGATGAATAGCGATTCCCATACTCTGTGCCTGGATCGCCATGTTAGCACTAAATTGACCTAAATCATGTAAAGCATGAAAGTTATCCTTACCATCTGGAGTTTTTTTGTCGAAAACACCTAGCATCAGTACTGGAGCATTTTTAGCCCAACCTTGGTTGAATTCAACCAACACATTCATGATGCGATCATAGGCTTCGCTACCTTTCTTTCCCCAAACGATATTCCAAGGTTGCCAATTATTACTACTAGCTGCCCATCGACCGGCTTCAAATAAAGATTGGAGATCTGTATCACTTACGGGAGTATCTGCAAAAGCTCGTGGACTCCATCGATTTTTGATGAGATCGTGGATCTCATGATCAGTTGGAGTTTTTTTTAATACGTCAGTCTTAGGATCGCTCATAGCAATGTTTTTTAAGTTAGTTTCTTAAAAATACAATGCTATAAAAGGATCAATGCACGTTTAAGAATACTTAAACACGCATTTGGATGGATTTAACGATAGCGGTTGACTAGGCGCTGTTTCTACTGGCGTTGATGTTACCGTAAAGTGATCTCGTCACTAATCGCTCGTAGATTTTACGATCTTCAGAATCTTCCTGACCCATTTCCTGGATGCGTTTCAAGGCAAATTGCTGTATGGTCAATAATGGCAATACAATGTTTTCCCTAGCCAAAATACTGGCTTTTCCAGCAGGTTCGTTTTCCATTAATTCCTTCATGCCAGATAGTTCCAGCATTAAGGCTTTTGTGCGTTTATATTCATCGTGAATTAACGTCCAGAACGCTCCATATTCTTCATCATCTTGCATATAGGCAGTTAAACCAAAGAAAGACTTGGTCAAGCTCATCATGCTATTATCCAGTAATGTACGGAAGAATTTAGAGTGCTTGTACAAAGCTTCAACCTCACTCCATTTCCCAGCTTCCTTCATCTTTTCTAATGCTGTTCCTACACCATAAAAACCAGGTACATTCTGTTTTAATTGGCTCCAGGATCCCACAAAAGGAATGGCCCTCAAGTCCTTGAACTTAAGCTCGCTACTGCTACCGCGTTTGCTGGGTCGGCTACCTATATTGGTCATCGCATAATACTTGAGCGTACTCATGTTTTCCAGATACGGTAAAAACTTAGGATGCTGCTTAAAAGCCATGTAAGTTTCATAACTATAGTCTGCCAGCGCATCCATGGTAGCAGCTTCTTCCGCTGTAAAATCATTTTCCTCGCTGTTGTAGATCGCGTTGGAAACTCCACTACTTAAGAGCTGCTCAAGGTTGTATTGACAACTCTCGAGCGTTCCAAATTTAGAACTAATAGTCTGACCTTGAACGGTTAACTGTATTTGTTTGGATTCAATCTTACTTCCCATAGAAGCATAAAACTGGTGTGTCTGTCCACCACCACGCGCTGGTGGTCCACCACGTCCATCAAAAAATATTACCTCGATACCAAATTCACGACTTACAGCCGTCAATGCTTCCTTAGCCTTATAAATACTCCAATTGGCCATCAAGTATCCACCATCTTTGGTACCATCGCTAAAGCCCAACATGATATGCTGTTGGTCTCCACGACGTGTCAAATGCGCTCGATATTCCTTGTTTCCGTACAATTTGCGCATCACATCTGGTGCATGGACCAGATCTGGAACGGTTTCAAATAATGGAACTACATCAACCGCTGGGTGGTGCATTCCACACAATTTGAGCATTGCATAAGCTTCCATAATATGCAGGATCGTCTGCGTATTTGAGATGATGTAACGATGACAGGCTCTCTCGCCATTACGTTCCTGGATGGTTTTAATCGCCCTAATGCTACCTATGGTGCGTTTCGTATAATCATCGTCCAGGTCATCTTCGGTCAGGTCGCCGCTAACGATTGCCAAAGCCTCCAATTGTTCTGGCTCTGATAGATCCTGATAGTTGTTGGGGAATTTCGCTTTCGCGAAAGCGAACAATTCATCAAACACCTGATCATGAATACTACTGTCCTGACGTATATCCAAGGCAGAAAAATGAATCCCAAACAACTGAATCTTATTGATGAGCGATTGAAGATCTGCAGCAAACAGCCCATTGTGACGCTCTACTACCGTTTTCTTGATGTCTTCCAGTTCCTTTTGCAAATCTGCAGCTGTGAAGTCCAACACACCTTCAGTCGTAATAGCTTCATAACATTGAAGCTCTAGTTTTTTGAGCGGTTGCTCCACGCCCTTGAAAGTGAGCCTGCGACCTAATTTTCTCAGGTCTCTATAATAATTTTTAAATATAGTGGAACGTAGCTTCTGTGCCACGTTAAGCGTAATATCTGTGGTTACAAATGGATTTCCATCACGGTCACCACCTGGCCAGAATCCAACTTCAATAAGTGCATTTTCAAAATCTTGATTATCGGGAAAATTGATTTTAATATAATCGTAGATGTTACCCATCGCATAGTAAAACACGTTCTCCAGATACCAAACGAGACTTGTCGCCTCGTCAAAAGGAGTTGGTTTCTCCTTCTTGAAGAATGGCGTTTTCCCCAATTGCGAAAGTAGCAATTTGACTTCCATAATATCATTGCGAGTCACTGCAGCGCTCAAATCATTGATGATTCCTAACACAGATCCCGGATAGAATTGCGTTGGGTGCGCAGTAAGCACTGGCTTGATCTTAAGTTCCTTAAGATACTGAATCAACTCTGCTTCCTTTTTGTGTTCAACAGCTTCTTCTTTGATGCCTCGCAAGGTACCACGGCCATCTAGGTTTTGTACGGTAGCAAAAGCTGCATCTTCAATCGCATCAAAGAGCACCACTTGACGCTCGATGTACTGAATAAAGCTAAAGAGCAATTGTTCCTTTTCTTCCTTCGTGGTATCTCGCATGTAGCGGTCATAGAAATACTCCACAATTTCGGTAGGGTTTTTCTTAAGCTCAAATCCTTGTTTACAAATCGTATGAAACAAAGGGAGCAATCCACCAGTGTTGGAAATGTTATCAAAAGGTAGCGTCATAAAAATACCGTTGAATATGTGGTATTTTGAAGCTACTTCATTCTCGAATCGTTGTAGTTTGGGTAGTCGTGCCATAGTACGCTAAGGTACTACAGCACATCTTGATTGCCGAATATATACTTAAAGATTACGTTAAATATTGTAGATATACGTACTGAATTTCAGTTTTTCCAAAGAATGTATAGCCAAATTATGGAAAAATGATTTTGGCAATTGATAATTTATCAAATTCTAAATTTCAAATCAAGCCGTTTTCTTCTGCACGATCCGTATAGCGTCGTTGACGGTTTGCATTTCTTCCATGTCTTTTTCATCCAGTGTGATATCAAAAGCATCTTCAACATCTAGGGCCACGTCTACTAGATGGGCGCTATTGATGTTTAAATCATTCATTAAGTGACTGTTTGGCTGGATTGCGCTTGCATCAACATCTTGAGGCAAATAGATTTTTACGATGGAATAGAGTTTGTCCTGTATTTCTTCTTTAGTCATCTAGCTTTTTATTTTGAAAGATACCCATTTGCCTTGCATCAACAAATAGAGCAAGTCCAGTTATCAACTTTTATTTTAATGAAGTTCTTTAGATCAGTCCTTAAACCTGGCCAGAACAGTGCATGCATTAACATCTCCAAATCCAAAACTTGCCTTCAATAGCACATCAATCTTAGTGGTTATGGTTTCATTTGGGATTTTGGCGGGATCCACCAATTCAGCGATTTCTGGGTGCAATACGTTTAAATTATTGTTTTTAAAAATCTGCTGTTCCTGGGTCTGAAGTATACTACCTACCAATTCAATACTTCCAGCTGCGGCAAGACAGTGTCCAATACTCGACTTAAAGCTGTTCATAAACGGGAAATCCGTTCCTGATCGGTCTAAGGCTTTGGACCAATTCATCACTTCATAGGCATCTTTTCCTGTAGCGGTGACATGTCCATTGATGGCATCCACTTCACTCGCATCAATTCCAGCATCTTTCAATGATTGTCGTATGACTTTTTGAACAGCCGCACCATTAGGTGCCGTCATGCTGCCATCACCACGATGACCACCAGCATTAATAGCGCCGCCTAAAACTTCGCAATAAATCTTGGCGCCGCGATCCAAAGCAGATTCCAAGCTTTCCAACAAAATAGCTCCAGCACCAGATCCTGGAACAAATCCAGCAGCGTCCGCCGCAAACGGTCTGCTCGCCTGTTCTGGATTCTCATTATAATGTGTGGGCAAAATGCGCATCGCATCAAATCCACCCCAAATGTAAGGTCCTGAATCACTGGTAGATCCCACGAGCATCTGTCTAGCTTTACCGGCAGCAATACGTTCATAACCCATGATCAGCGCCTCGGTTCCTGTAGAACAAGCACTGGAATTACTCGTTACCATATTTCCTGCGCCCAATTCACCTGCAAGCCAGGCGCTAATACCACTGCTCATGGTCTGGATCACACTCGTACTGCCCAATCTGCGTACTTTAGCATCATCAATAAGATGAATCGCTTCCCTAAACTTCTCGCCACCGCTTTGACCGGTTCCAAAAATGATCCCGAAATCTTCTAAAGCTTGTTCCTTAGGAGCGATACTCAAACCAGCATCTTCAAAAGCTTGTTTACCAGCGATAATACCATAGAGCATGCCGCTCGCTTTAAAACCACGCTGCTGTAGCGGCGTGAGATATTGATCGATTTGTTCTTGAGTCACTTGCGGAGTTCCAGCCACCTGGCACCCAAAGTTTAAATCGGTTAATTGTTGTTGGAATCTTATACCGCTGGTTCCTTGCTGTAACGCTTTCGCGAAAGCGGAAACCCCAACAGCGTTAGGCGCCACAACACCTAATCCAGTGACCACTACTCTACCCGATTTTTGAGAATTCATAAGTGCTAAGCTAGAAACAAAATGGGAGAAAACCGATTATTGTAATTAGCAGAAGGAGATTTCAAGATGATATTCCACATTTACTGATTCGGTTGGTCACCTGAATCATGCGGTTGATTGAGAATCATACCACTCATCCAGCCTTCGGCGATTTTTTGTTCGTTCTCATCCAGCATTTGAACGACAACTTTAAGCTTATTAAATCGAAAATATTCCTTTTTGGCGCTTACGATCACCGTGGTTCCAGGCAGTACCTGATTCAAAAAATGGACGTGAGCTTCTGTAAAGACAAATTGAGGTTTTGACGGTTGATCCTTAAGTAAATAGCTTCCGAGGCAGGCTAGACCAATTTGCGCCATACATTCCTGTAGAATGACGCCTGGTGTGACGGGTTTGTTGGTAAAATGGTGTTTGTAGAAGTATTCGCTTTCGCGAAAGCGATATATCCCAATCACATGATCATCAGTGAGTTCCAGGAGTTGATCGACAAACTTGAAACCATCGCCATAAGGCAGGTTGGCCACTATTTTTTCCTTTTCTGAAAGCAACATAATTTTTAGGTTAAAGACTCGCCACCATCGACTTTTAGTACGCTACCATTGATAAATGCAGCTTCTGGACGGCAAAGTAAATAGACCAAGTTAGCCACGTCTTGCGGCTGGGTCAAGCGGTTCATGGGATTGCGCTGCAGGCTGTTTTTCTTGAGTTCTTCATACATGGGTATGCGCTGGAGGCTTTCAGTATCTGTCACGCCAGCTTGTATGCAATTCGTAGTGATTCCCAGTGGTGCGTATTCCAGTGCCATATTCCTGGTTAGAGCTTCCAGCGTGGCTTTGGCGGCACTTACAGCTGCATAACCTTTCATGGGCTTGTGGTTGCCTTCACTAGTAAAACTCAAAAATCTAGCCGTTGATGCCATAAGATTATTGGAGATCAATTGTTGAGTCCAGCTATAGTAATTGATTCCCATGGAATGGATGGTCTGGGCAAAGTCTGCTGGAGTGAGTTGATGCTCGCCTGTCAATGGTTTTAAATTTCCCTTAGAGATGCTGTGCAAAAAAAGAAATAGCTTGTTGTTGCCCAGATGCTTTTTGATCTGTTCTATCAACGTTGGAATCTTAAGATCATTCGTGGCATCTGCATTGATAAACAAATGATCTGTACTGTTTTCTAAATTATCAAAACACTGACTTATAGCTTCTTGTTGTGCTCTACCTGAACGATAGATAACGATCAACTTCATGCCGTGGTTGGCACATTTAACGGCTGTAGCATAGCCTAAACCGCTACTGCCACCCAGAATTAAACCATATTTTTGTTCCAGATCTTTTACCATTCCAGCAAAATTCTTTGTGCGGTAAATCCTGGACCAAAACTCAACATTAAACCTAAATCGCCTTTAGCAACATCTTTTCTATTCATAAAACGGTCCAACACAAATAAAACCGTGGCACTACTCATATTGCCGTAAAGTCGCAAAACTTCTTTAGTATCATCAATATTTTTACCCAACTTGCTAAAAAGGGCTTCCACAGTTTGTACTATTTTTTTACCTCCAGGATGAAAAATGAGATGATCAACATCTGCTATTTCTAGTCCGTGCTTTTTTAAAAATGGATGGATAATAGCGGGAAAATGAGAGGCGATGGTTTCAGGAACTTCTTTGTCGAGTACCATTTTAAGACCACTATTGACCAGGTCAAAACCCATCATATGCGTAGCATCTGGAAAATGGTACATCTCGTGACCTTTTATGGTAGGACCGGTTTCATCTTCGTTTGAGGAGAGCAACACACAGGCGCAACCATCTCCAAAGATAGCCGCACTCACCATGTTTGCCATGGAGTAGTCATTGAGTTGGAAGGTTGCTGTAGGCGCTTCTATCGCAACCACAGCGGCTTTTTTGTTGGGATTGGCTCGCAGAAAATTATCGGCATAGATCAATCCAGAAATACCTGCGACACAGCCCATTTCGGTTACTGGTAAGCGTACAATATCCTGTCGCATGTCCAATTCATTGATCAAATAGGCATCGATGGATGGTATCATGATTCCCGTACAACTTACCGTGATGATATAATCCAGATCTTGAGCGTTCCAGCTGGCCTTTTCCAGTGCCTTCTCAACAGCGCGTCTAGCTAGTGGGACGACTTCTCGCCTATAAATCTCGTTACGATCCTCAAAGGATGTTCTCGTGAACACCTCGATGGGATCCATAATAGAATAACGTTTATCCACTGCAGCGCCTTCAAAAATCTTGATGGTCTTGCGACGCAGACGTTCGTCCTGATCTGCAAGCCAAGTCTCTACAAAAGGAAGAATTTCTGCGGTTTCTTTATAATACTGCGGTGTTACCGTGGCAACGCTCTTAATTTTTACGCCCATGTGTTGGTATGATCCATATATAACGGAACGACCACTTCCATATCAATCGGTCATCATCTATTTCCAGTGCCGCGGTGTATCGCTCAAAATCTGCACGTCTAAAACCTGAGGCCACTGAAATCAATCCATCATGGATCGAGATCTCATTACGTATAAAAATAGGGCTTAAAAATTTAAAGAAACCATAAGCCACTGGATGTCTATGAAGGTCATTTATAATTACTGCCAGACCAGCCATTTGCATGAAACGCTTGAGAAAATCCAGAATCACATCTTCACCAAAATGATGCAAGGTCAATGTTACCAGCACGATATCACATTCTAGTTCTTTTAAAGGTGTTTTGAAAATATCGCTTTCGCGAAAGCGAACTCCTTCAATACCTCTGCTCTTCTCCGTGGCATTTTCTATAGAACGGCTGCTTAGATCAACGCCTAGAAGGTCTAATTCATATTGCGGCAATTCCTTTTTCAAATACCGCAACATCGCGCCATCACTACATCCTACATCAATAATGCGGTAGTTTTTCTGAGGATTTTGCTTGATGATATCCAGAATGGCCTTTTTTGTGAACTGGTAACCGCCAAGAAAGGTGTTGCACAAATTAATGTCTGCCACCGCCGTATCCAAGATGTTTGGATCCAGTGAAGGGTCGTCCATCCACTCGGCTTCTGTGTTTCGTTTATTGTAATTAAATCTCAAAGCTGGACTGATTTACCGTGTGTTTTCTTAATGATCATGGGCATTAGGAAAGGTAGTTTAGAAAGTAGGAAATACATCCTACGGGTCCATTTTTCATGAATCAATATTTTCTGGATCCAGCTGCCATATCTCATTCTGGATTGGAACACTTTGTTCCATTCTTTGGAATAGGATGCCATCATGCCAGGTCTGTCTGTTTTACCTTGCAGGTATTCGGTGACTTGTTTAGTTGCGATATGCGCACTGTGAATGGCCATCGCCATGCCGTTCCCGCATAAAGGATGAATCAAACCAGCACTGTCACCTATAAAAAGAAAATCAGTGTTTTTAATTTCTTTGGTACCAAAGGAAATCTGTGAGATGGCAATGGGTTTGTCCCATACAGGAGTCGCTGTTTCAAAGAATTGCTTCAGGTTCTCATTCCTGCTCATAACCTCACGCTGAAAAGTGTCAATATCCTTGAACTTTTTAAAAGACTTATAACTCGTCAAATAACACAAGTTCACAGCGCCTGTTTCCACTTGTGAAAGGCCAGCATAACCACCTTCAAAATTGTGGAGCTCTACTTTATCACTGGGCATGTCAAACTGATAATGCATTTTGACCGCAAGCCATTCTGATTTGGATTGAATAAAGTCTCGTTGTAATTTTTTATCTAGAATCGATCGTTTTCCTGTTGCGACAATGACTTGGTTACAGATATAAGAATCTGTTGCCGTGATGACTGTTTGAATCTCACCAGCAGATTGTAAATCCACCACTCGGTCTTTCACAAAATCGCATCGCTTCTTTGCTATTTGATAAAGTGAGTGATCCAGATGATGCCGTGAAATTCCATAGCCTCCTAGCGGTAATGGTGATGTGATACGGCTACCGTTGCGAAGGGTTATTTCAAAATCAGAAATTTTTGCTGGAGTCAATTCGTCTAGGTCTATTCCTTGACTTTTAAGTAAACCGTAAACTTCAGCACTTAAATATTCTCCACACATCTTATGGCGTGGATATTCGTCTGGATCGATGACCAAGACTTTAAATTGATGGGATAAAGAAACGGCAGCAAAAAGTCCTGATAGGCCGCCGCCGCAAATAATGATATCGTAGTGGGTAGTCACATCTCAAAGATAGATGTGATCCAGCGTATCAAGTGGTGAGAATGTGTTAAGATTGAATTTCTTCAGTTTCCTTATCAGAATAATATCTGCGCTGAATCACTTTCAAAATCAAATAAATGACCAATAGGCTTGCAAAAAGGCCTAACAATAATCTTCCCGTACGTCCCAATGTGCCCTCACTAGGACCAAAGAAAACTAAAAAAGAAAAGAGAATTGTCAGGAACCAAAGGACATATCTAAAATTGTCTGCTTCATCCATAAATTTCATAATCGTAACATTTAGTTTATAATGATTAGGGGAATTTTTCCAAATTTAGCAAAATTCTATAAAGTAGGTTTAGTACTCTAGCAAAGATTTAAGAGATTCCTTAATTCTCTTTTGCGGTAAATAATCTGATTCCAGATCTTTATGGAACGGTATAGGTGTATCGATACTACCTATCCTCATTACTGGAGCGTCCAGGTATTCAAAACAGCTTTCTCCTATCATAGAAGCAATATCACTGGAAACGCTACCAGTTAAATTATCTTCAGAGACCAGCAACACTCGACCGGTTTTCTTGATACTCGTGAGAATGGTTTCCACGTCTAGAGGCGATAAAGTTCTCAAGTCTAGCACATCCATGGTCTCTTCAAAATCGCCGATTAACGGTAATACCCAATGCACAGCGGCTCCATATGTAATGATGGTCGCATCTTTTCCTTCACAAACCAATCGGGCTTTTCCTATTTCAATTTCTACGTCATCAATGGGCACATCACCATAAATAGACCTGTATAAAGCTTTGTGCTCAAAGTAAAGAACAGGATTGGGGTCATTGATGGCCGCGATCAATAATCCTTTTGCATCTGCTGGACTGGATGGATACACAATTTTCAGACCTGGAATGGTATAGAACCAGGATTCATTAGTTTGGGAATGAAATGGACCAGCGCCAACACCAGCACCACAAGGCATCCTGATCACGACATCTGCATTTTGATTCCAGCGGTAATGGGATTTGGCCAGATAATTTACGATAGGATTAAATCCGCTGCTCACAAAATCTGCAAACTGCATTTCTACAACCGCCTTCATCCCAGCAATACTCAATCCCATGGCCACTTCTACGATAGCGCTTTCACAAATAGGCGTGTTACGCACGCGATCCTTGCCAAATTCCTCAAGAAAGCCATCAGTAATCTTAAAAACACCTCCATAATCTGCGATGTCCTGTCCCATGATGATCAGGTCTTCATGCGCTCGCATGGCAGATTTCAAACCTTTATGAATGGCATCCACAAACCTGATGTTCTCCGTTTCACCGTTAGAAGTTGTATTGTTATACGTGACGGGTTTGTAGACGTCTGCCAACTCTTTTTCTATGGTGGAATTAGGTTCCGCTTTCGCGAAAGCGATATTCAAATGATCTTCAATCTGTGACTTGATCTCATCGCTCCATTCCAAGATGTCTGCTGATGTGATGTATTGTTTATCCAAAAGTTCCTGCTCCAACATGCGCACTGGATCGCGCTGTTCCCAGTAATCCATGAGCTCATCTGGAACATATTTGGTACCGCTGGCCTCTTCATGTCCACGTCTCCTAAAGGTTTTAAATTCTATCAAAACAGGCCGCGGATTCTTTCTCATATCTTCCAGAATCTGCGAGGTTTTATGATACACCTCGATGATATTATTGCCATCAATGACGTGCGATTCCATTCCATAACCTATGGCGCGATCTGCTAGGTTTTCACAGCGGTATTGCTCTGACGTTGGTGTACTAAGTCCATAGCCGTTGTTCTCTATACAAAACAAAACAGGAAGATCCCAAACGCTGGCTACGTTGAGCGCCTCGTGAAAATCGCCTTCGCTGGTTCCACCTTCACCAGTAAAAACTACGGTAGCCTTTTGGCTATTTCTTAATTTTTGGGCAAGCGCGATACCATCTGCCACACCCAATTGTGGTCCCAGATGCGAAATCATTCCTATGATCTTGTACTCTTGAGTTCCAAAATGGAAGCTGCGGTCGCGACCTTTTGTAAAACCTTCCAGCTTGCCCTGCCACTGTGCGAATAGTTTCCACAATGGGATGCCTCTTGAAGTGAATACACCCAAGTTTCTATGCATAGGTAAAATGTATTCATCAGATTGCATCGCCATAGTCACACCTACAGCGATCGCTTCTTGACCTATGCCAGAGAACCATTTTGAAATCCTGCCTTGGCGCAATAGGATGAGCATTTTTTCTTCTACTAGTCTGGGTAATAGCATGCCTTTGTATAGTTCTAAAGCCAGCTCGTGATTGATTTGATTTAATTCTATTCCAGAAGAAATTGAAGACATCTTAATTAGTTTTGCAAGTATCCAAATGTAGGATAAACTTATATGTTTGTATAGAATTTACAGAGCGTCCATCATGTTCAAAAAAATATGTTTTATCCTGCTTTCATTCTGTGTCACAATCAATGCACAGAAAGACAGTATTATAGATTCTACAAAAACAGAGATTCAATTAACCGGATTTATAGCTCCTGCAGCACTGATTGCTATAGGTATGTATGGACTACATAACGAGCCCTTTAAAAAATGGGATGTCGATCTCAATAATTCTTTAAGTAAAGAAGGCCAACAAACATCAATAGATGACTATATCTATCTGGTTCCTGGGATCGCGGTTTATGGTTTGGACCTCATGGGTGTCGAACCTAAAAACAATGTTCTTGATAGAAGTTTACAATTGGGAGCCAGTTTAGGTTTGATGTATGTAGGCGTTAAAACCATGAAACGAACTATAGGCAGAAAAAGGCCAGACGGTTTAGGAAACAGCGCTTTTCCTTCTGGGCATACGGCATTTGCATTTGTGTTGGCAGAGTTTGCCCATCAGGAATTAGGGCATATTTCATATTGGTACAGCATAGGTGCGTACTCCATCGCGACAACAACGGCTTATTTGAGATTATATAATAATAAGCACTGGTTTACCGATGTAATTGCTGGCGCTGGTATAGGAATGTTTTTGACTAAGTTGGTGTATTATGCCTATCCAAAGCTAAAGAATCTTATCTTTAAACCTAGTATTGATAACGAATCTGTGAGGTTTTCATTCTCACCACAATTGGTTGAAAATAAAATTGGAGCAGGATTTAATTTGACTTTTTAATATTTTAAGATGAACAACATACCTAGCGTGGATCTTGCAGATTTCCTAAGCGATGATCCAGAGAGAAAAAAGAAATTTATTGATGAAATTGGAAAGGCCTATGAAGAGATAGGTTTTGTGGCGCTTAAGAACCACTTTCTTTCTGATGAGTTGGTAGAAAAATTATATGCACAGGTTGAAAAATTCTTTCAGCTGCCTGTGGAAACCAAGGAATCCTATGAGCGTCCAGAATTAGGCGGCCAGCGTGGATATGTTTCTTTTGGGAAAGAACATGCCAAAGGAAAAAAAGAAGGTGATTTGAAGGAGTTCTGGCATTTTGGTCAAGAGCCTAGCGATGATGCAGACCTTACGGAAACCTATCCGGATAACGTAAAAGTCAAAGAACTACCCGAATTCAACAAAACAGGAATGGAAGCTTATAGAATGCTGGAGAAAACCGGTATTTATGTACTTAGAGCTTTGGCACTGCACATAGGACTTCAAGAAAATTACTTTGATCACTGGGCTAGTAATGGTAACTCTATTTTGAGACCTATTCATTATCCACCTATAACCAGCGAACCAGAAAATGCGGTACGCGCCGGTGCTCATGGTGATATCAATTTGATTACCCTATTGATGGGCGCGAGCGCTCCTGGATTACAAGTACAACGTCGTGATGGTGAGTGGCTGGATGCCATCGCCCAAGAAGATGAATTAGTGATCAACGTAGGTGATATGTTGCAACGACACACCAACAATAAATTGCGATCTACCATTCACCGAGTGGTAAATCCACCAAGAGAATTGTGGCATACACACCGCTACTCTATTCCGTTCTTTTTACATCCACGTAGTGATATGAGATTGGATTGTCTGGAAGAGTGTATCGATGAGGATCACCCTAAACAATATGAAGACATCACTGCAGGTGAGTTTTTACACCAGCGATTAGTAGAAATAGGACTGATCAAGAAATAGCTTGATCTTCTAAAAACTAAAAATCTAGAGCTGACCTAAAAGTTTGCTCTGGATTTTTTTTTGATCTCACGTGAAGTTCTAGCCTACCACTACTTTTCCTTCAATTTTATCGATCACGGCTTGTGCTGCAGCTTTACCGTTGAGCATTGCTGCATTGAGCGATCCATTACTCAATTGATCACCTGCTAGATATATGTTTTGGGTTAGCTGTGTTTCAGTAGGATTCATGGAGTAATTAAGATTTTTCAAGTCTGGTAATGCTTTATGGATCGTTTTAGAATGGACCAATTCACCAGCATCGATCTTACAATGCTCCTTCATTTCCATTCGCACTCTCGCTGCCAGTTCGTTAATGTCGTATTCATGGCTCTTCACAATAGAAACGCTCAGCATTGTTTCATGACCTTCAAACACATCTTGCAAAAAATGGAAATTATTACTTAGCGTGTTTTTTGCGCTCACCAGTCCAATAATAGGTTTGCCGAAACCTTTATGTTCCGTTTTGAAGTATAGCACGGTAACCTCCTGCCACTTCATGTTTGAGATAGGAAGATTAGGTACCAGCCTATCGGCTTGTGTGGCTATGATCGTGTAATCAGATTCCAGTTTTGATCCATCAGCTAGCGTGATTTGGGAACCTACTACTCTAGATACGGGTTGGTTAAGGTGAATGTGCTCACTTGGCAACTGTTCTGCAAGCTGCTTTGGAATGTCTGCAATTCCGTTTTTAGATAAGGTGGCACTGCCCTGCGCGAACATTTTGAATACAAATTCAAACATTCGGCTACTGGTTTGCAGCTCATCTTCCAGAAAGATTCCCGCATAGAATGGTTTAAAGAATTTTGAAATGATCTTCTCTGAAAATCCAGCTTCTTGCAGGTAAGCCAGTGTGGTTTGTTCCTTTGCCTCAAAGATTTCCTTAAGAGATTTTTGTTTCAGCTTTCGCGAAAGCGTAAATATTTTCAACTTGTCTTTTATCAATCCAACTTTTGAAAAAGCGACCATGAATAGAAAACTAGGATCTCTGGTAGGATCTCCAACGGTTGATTTTTTACCGTCAGTGAATAGGTAGGCACCTGGTGAGAATTTGATAAGATCCAAAGATTCCAGATCCAAGAATTCCTGCGCTGCTGGGTAGGAATCCAACAATACCTGGAACCCATGATCGAGTATGTTACCGTCCTTGTAGTCTGTCGCTACACGACCACCTACATGAGCCGCAGCGTCATATAATTGTGCGTTGTACCCAGAATTCTTGAGGTGAATGGCGGCGCACAGACCGCTCACGCCTGCGCCTATGATGGTTATGGTTGGAGAATTTTGCATCTTACAAAAATAAACCAGCAAGGCAGACCGCATCGACTTTTGTCTAAGCTTAACACTTATCATTCAAACACAGTCTATTTTTACATAAATCCAGCATCATGACCCAAGAAAAAATTGAAAACGCAGAGTCCTTTAGCGAGCAGATCAGCATCGCTTTGGGCAATTATTATAACCATTTTGTTGAGTTGCTGCCACGCTTAGGACTAGGATTGATCATCATCATATTAGGATTTTTGATAGCTGGTTATATAGGTAGGTTTACCTCGAGACGCGTGAAAGCCAGAACTGCAGATCCCTTAATGAGCCGTTTCCTGGGACAAGCCATACGGTTATTGTTGATCATTGCATTTATAGTCTTGTCACTTCAAGCTGCCGGTTTTGGTAACGTGAGTGCAGGGATTTTTGCCACTGCTGGAGCCAGTGCCGTGATATTGGGATTTGCATTCAAGGACATAGGTCAAAATTTTATCGCCGGAGTCATCTTGAGTTTCAACAGACCTTTTAATGTTAATGATACGGTTGAGATTGGAGACAATTTTGGGAAGGTAAAAGCATTGGAATTTAGATACACAAAACTCAAAACCTTTGACGGTAAAGATGTCTACATCCCTAATAGTGATGTCATTACCAGACCTGTAACCAATTATACCGAAGACGGATTCTTCCGTTGGGATTTTATGGTAGGGCTAGATTACGAAGATGATATCAATCTCGCCAAAGCGGTTATTCTCAAAACCCTTGAAGATGACCCTAGAGTAATAACCAATGAGGAACATCAAAGCTATGTGGCAGAGGACGAACTAGCCACAAGTACCGTGAACGTAAAAGTCATGTTCTGGGTAGATACGACAGATTATGGTAGGGTCGCTACACAAACGAAAGGTCGAGTCATAGGCAATGTGAAAAAAGCCCTGATGCAAGAAGGATTCTATCTACCGGCAGATATTCAGGAAATCAAGCTGTATGGTCGTGAGTCTGAACTAAATTTGTCCATGAAAGAAATAAAAAGCAGCGATGATTAAAATTTTTAGATACCTAGCCATTGCAGAAGGTTATTCATTCCTTTTGGTCCTCTTTGTGACCATGCCACTCAAATATCTAGGCGGTATAGGAATGCCCAACAAAATTGTAGGAATGGCGCATGGTTTTTTGTTTTTAGGCTATGTGGTTCTTGCCATTGTGGTGGCTCAAATCCTCAAGTGGAAATTTAAGGACACGATTATAGTGATCTTAATGTCTGTAGTGCCTTTTGGTACATTCTGGATGAAGGATAAATATTTGAACGATGGTTCAGAAACTTTAGAGGCAGCCTAATCGTTGAAATAAGATCTAGAATTAAGACTAAACTCACGACACAAAAGAACTTATTTAAGAGTTCGTCGTTTTCAGTTGCAAGCTGAATTTATAGTTTGTTATTCCTCTATTCCCAAGATTATCCGCCTATACCTCGACGCTTCATGCGTTCTGATTGATATTCGGTTTCTGTTTTACCGTGAGGTGCTGGCTTTCCATTCTCATCCAGATTGACAAGGATGATCGTTTTGATGGTGATGATGGTTTCATACGTCATCTTATTGCGCACCACACAATGCAGATTGATGGAAGTCTTCCCAAAGGAATTGACCTCAAGACCTATTTCAATGATGTCGCCTGTTTTGGCGCTGGCTTTAAAGTCAATGTCACTCATATACTTAGTCACCACTCTAGAATTTTCAAACTGTATGATGGTGTAAAGGGCTGCTTCTTCATCAATCCAGTCCAACAACCTACCACCGAATAGCGTGCCGTTAGGGTTGAGATCTTCTGGTTTGATCCATTTGCGCGTGTGGAAATTCATGACTTTAGTTTGTTCAAAATTAAGCAAACCCACAATCAATTACATATTGCATTAACTTTGTCGCATCAACCCTACCACGTGAAATACATCTCGAGCCCGCATAATGCCATCATACGCCATGCAGAGCAACTGCAGCGCAAGAGCAAGACCCGCAAAAAAGAAGGTCTTTTCTTGATTGAAGGACAACGAGAAATAGGTCTCGCCATTACTGGCGGCTTTGAAATCAATAAAGTGCTCATTTGTGGTGATATTCTTTATAGCTCCAACGATTTTACAAATGACCAGGTCATTGCAGATCTTGGTTTAAAAGGCGACGAGGAGTTGATTGCCGTCTCTCAGGACGTTTATGAAAAGCTTGCCTACCGCAGTGGTACGGAAGGTTGTATCGCTTTCGCGAAAGCGAAAAAAACCAATCTATCCAACTTACCATTATCAGACAACCCATTGATTCTCATCGCAGAATCACCAGAAAAACCAGGAAACGTAGGTGCCCTGTTAAGGACGGCAGATGCTGCTGGAATTGATGCTGTGATCATCGTTGACCCCATATCAGATTTGTTTAATCCCAACGTGATTCGATCCAGTGTAGGCTGTATTTTTACTATGCCTACCGTCATCGCTACCGCTGCAGAATGTGTGGCATTTTTGCAAAGCAAATCGATTGACCTGTATGCGGCGACCCTTCAAACAAGTGAACGCTATGACCTTGTGGATTTTAAGAAGCCTGCAGCCATCGCGGTAGGCACAGAAGCTACCGGTTTATCCCAAGTGCTACGAGATGCTGCCACCACTAACATTATTATTCCCATGAGTGGCGCCATTGATAGTATGAATGTAAGTGTGAGCGCAGCTATCCTACTTTTTGAAGCGAGACGCCAGCGTGGTTTTTAACCGAGAATCGTGTACAACTCCTGTGCATTTTGTAACATTAAACATCTTGATCCAGCTACCTTTGTAATATGGATGCGCAAACTCTTTTTTACATCATTATAGGAATTCTGAGCTTTGAATTTCTATTGGAACGCACCTTGAGTTACCTTAACTATACCTGGTATTCTAAGCCAATTCCTGAAGTTGTGAGCGATGTCTATGATGCTGCAGAGTATGATCGCTCGCAGGAATATAAAGAGACCAATTTTAGATTTGGCACCATATCGGCTACTGTTTCCTTTGTCGCAACCATAATGTTCCTGTTTTTGGATGGTTTTGCCATTGTAAATGCCTGGGCGCGATCTGTGGCAGATAATGACATTCTGATTGCCATTGTTTTCTTTGGGATCATTGCGATTGCTGGCGAGTTGATCTCATTGCCGTTCTCATATTTTGGCACCTTTGTGATAGAAGAGCGTTTTGGTTTCAACAAGACCACAAAGAAAACATTCATTATCGATAAGATAAAAGGCTGGTTGCTTACCGCGATTTTAGGTGGCGGTTTGCTGGCCATCGTCATTTTGTGCTATCAATGGGCTGGCGATGATTTCTGGTGGTACGTCTGGATTTTGGTTTTTGTGATTTCGCTGTTAATGAACATGTTCTATGCGAGATTGTTTGTTCCCTTATTCAACAAACAAGTACCGCTGGAAGAAGGACCGCTGAAACATAAAATCAGCGATTATGCGGCAACGGTTGGATTCCAGCTCGACAAAATATTTGTCATCGATGGTAGTAAGCGATCTACCAAAGCAAATGCCTATTTCAGCGGTTTTGGCAGCGAAAAGCGCGTGACGCTTTACGACACCTTGATTGATAAGCTCTCTCACGAAGAGATCGTGGCCGTCCTCGCTCACGAGGTAGGCCATTACAAGAAGAAACACATCATCTACAATCTTGTGGCTAGCACAATCACTACTGGATTGACGTTATGGTTGTTTTCGCTTTTTGTCGATAGTGATTTATTGGCTCAGGCGTTAGGCGTGACTCAGGCATCCTTTCATGTAGGTCTGGTTGCTTTTGGACTGCTCTACGCACCCATTTCTAGAATTACAGGTCTGATTATGAGTTCGCTTTCGCGAAAGTTTGAATACCAGGCAGACCACTATGCCCAAGAAACCTATGCAGGTTTGCCATTGATCAATGCGCTCAAGAAGCTTTCCAGTTCGAGCCTAAGCAATTTGACACCACATCCGGCCTATGTCTTTTTTCACTACTCACACCCAAGTTTAGAGCAACGTATCGAGGCGATGAATGGGTGATCCAGCACAGGTTTAATTTCCGCTTACAGTGCGATTCTGAACGATCTTTGTCATTACGACAATTCACGACAAACCAAATGTCGTAAGTAATACCGTGGCAAAAAGTACCGTACTTCGACTGAATTACTATTTTTAGAAAATTAAATTTTCAGTACATGAATTGGATCGCAAAAAAATAAGTGAAACCCGTAAGATCAAAGGTCTCACTTAAGAACAGTTAAAAAGCTAGATTTAATTATTTCTGCGTTTTCGGCGTCGCTCCTTTTTAGCCTTTTTCTTTAAGTACTCCTCACGTTTTTTGGCACGTTCCGCTAGATTGACTTTGTCGTAATTGGGCGGCAAATTGGCTTCAAAATCCTTCCACAACGCTCGTCCTGCAAAATAATCTACTGGTATGGCTGGATCCTGTGGTTCCAGTGTGTCACGTTTGAATTGCTGCTGTAGGATGTCCTCAATATAAAAATCTTCTACCACAGTCATGGGCTGGTATTCTTCCTTAAGTGAGATGTCAAAAAAGCTCGCGGTATTATTGAACCAGAACGCACTCCAGCCACTGCGCAATCGCTTGATCAATTCAAAAGCGGTATCACCCGTCTGTCTATGGATCAATTTGATAAGGATCTGACCTTCCGTACGGGTTAGTTTTTTCAGTTCTTCTTTGAACTCGTCCTCGATGTAATTCTCCACCATTTTGGCATATCGCCTTTGGTCTCCTTTATTATCTATGGTGGCGAGCCTTCTGTCCAGTTCGGTAAGGCGTTCTGCGGCGAGTTTTGCATATGGCCACACGCGTTTTACCTTGCGTTGTAAAATCAGATATCTAACACGCTCGTAACGGCTGGTAAATTTTAGGTCTTGGATAAGCAAAATCTCATCGAGTTCCACGGCACTTACACTATCGCCATCTATGTAAAAGTAGTCTGCATTTGCGGTCTTGACGCTGTCTGTAGGTTGTGGAGAAGATGGTGTTGTTTGCGCTTTCGCGAAAGCGGAACACATCAAAAGCAACATCAAAAAATAAAGTCTCTGAATCATACCCAAATAGTGCCAAAAAGCATTCCAAAGTTAAGAATATACCCTAGAAACAAACGGTTTCTAGAGGTCGATTATTATCTTCACGACAAATTGAAAAAATAATGGCAGACAAGAGCATACTTAACGATACATCGATGGAATTTCTAGAGAAATACCTCAATACCGCATCGCCTACCGGTTATGAATGGAATGGGCAGCAAGTATGGATGGATTATCTTAAACCATATGTGGATGAATTTATTACGGACAATTATGGTACCGCTGTAGGTGTCATCAATCCAGATGCAAAATATAAAGTCGTGATAGAAGGACACGCCGATGAAATCTCGTGGTATGTCAACTACATCACTGATGATGGACTAATTTACGTCGTGCGCAATGGTGGATCTGACCACCAAATTGCACCGTCAAAAAGAGTGAATATCCATACACCGCAAGGTATTGTTACAGGCGTTTTTGGCTGGCCAGCGATTCACACTCGTGATAAATCCAAAGAGGAATCTCCCAAACTCGAAAACATCTTTATCGATATAGGTGCCGAGGATAAGGAAGAAGTGCTTAAAATGGGCGTTGATGTAGGTTGTGTCATTACCTATCCAGATAAATTCATGGTGCTGAACAAAAACAAATTTGTCTGTCGTGCCCTAGATAACCGCATGGGCGGATTCATGATCGCCGAAGTGGCTCGATTGCTTAAAGAGAATAAAAAGGAATTGGACTTTGGACTTTATGTGACCAACAGCGTGCAGGAAGAAATAGGATTACGTGGCGCCGAAATGATCACACAAACGATCAAACCTAACGTGGCCATCGTGACAGATGTAACGCATGACACAACTACACCTATGATCGATAAGAAAACCAATGGTGATGCTGCCATAGGCAAAGGTCCAGTACTGGCTTATGCACCAGCGATACAGAATAAGCTGCGCAACATCATCATGGAAACAGCGACGAAAAACAAGATTCCTTTCCAGCGTCGTGCTACCAGTAGATCCACAGGGACTGATACAGATGCATTTGCCTACAGCAATGGTGGCGTACCTAGCGCCTTGATTTCATTACCATTGCGTTATATGCACACCACAGTGGAAATGGTACATCGTGAAGACGTAGAGAACGTGATTAAAATGATATATGAGACCTTGCTGGTTCTTAAAGCAGATCAAAGCTTCAATTATTTTGAAGGTCGCAGCGAGAAACTCATCTAATCTAGGTTTTAGACCCTTGATAAATCTGCCAGTTGATGCCTAAAGACATGAGCTGGCAGTTTTTTTACCAAAACAAAGAAAATATGTTGACCGCTACAGATTGGATAGGTGCTATAGGAGTCTTTCTTATTTTACTGGCGTACTTCCTCACGGTAATCAAGAAAGTAAAGAACGAAGATCTAACTTTTGTACTCCTCAACTTTGTGGGCGCATCGCTGGCTTGCTTTGCTTCCATCCTATTGGAATACTGGCCGTTTATAATTCTGGAAGCCTGCTGGAGTTTGATTTCCTTATACTCATTGGTGAATTACTTCACTCGAAAAAACCAACTTTAAGAATCTCAGCTATTTATTTAGATCAGATAATTTATCTACCTATAAATAAACAAACTAGCAATCCGATAAGGCTACGTTTACGGCAAGACCACCTTCACTAGTTTCTTTGTATTTGGAGTTCATGTCTTGTGCCGTTTGCCACATGGTTTGAATGATTTTATCCAGTGGCACCTTTGCATTTTTGGCATCTGTATCTAGTGCCATCTCACAGGCATTGATGGCTTTGATGGCGCCCATGGCATTTCTCTCAATACATGGAATCTGGACCAATCCAGCAATGGGATCGCAAGTCATCCCTAGGTGATGTTCCATAGCGATCTCGCTCGCCATTAATACTTGGGCTGGTGTGCCGCCCATCAATTCAGTTAAGGCACCAGCAGCCATGGCACTACTCACGCCTATTTCTGCCTGACAACCGCCCATTGCCGCGCTTATGGTGGCTCCTTTCTTAAACAACGAACCTATTTCTCCAGCAACGAGTAGGAACTTTTTGATGTCTTTAAAATCGGCAGAATGGTTTTCTATCACTAAATAATACATCAATACGGCTGGAATAACGCCAGCGCTACCGTTAGTTGGTGCAGTGACTACTCTGCCTAGAGACGCGTTGACTTCATTAACGGCCAGAGCAAAACAGGAAACCCATTTGAGGATTTCCCTAAATTTTACCTCAGTACCTCTTATGGCTTCAATCCATTCTTCTTTATTCGAGTATTCGGCGCCTTTCTGTAAACGCTGGTGCGTATCATAGGCTCGACGTCTTACATTCAAACCACCTGGTAAGATACCTTCTGTATGACAACCAGTGTACATCGAGTCCAGCATCACATCCCAAATATCTTGCAATCGGGAATCGATGTCTTCAGAATCATTGAGATATTCCTCATTTTCCAAAACAATCTGTGAAACCGATTTATTTTCTCGATCACAATAAGCCAATAAATCTACCGCATTGGAAACCGGTCGTGGAAAACACTCAAAAATAGCTCTTTGTCTTGCTGCTCTTTTACGCTCTTTTTGCACAAAGAATCCGCCGCCTATGCTGTAATAGGTTTCAAATATGGTCTTGCCTGAATCCAACACGGCTTTGAATCGAATACCGTTAGGATGAAACGGCAAAAAGTTTTTATTGAACCTAATCGCCTTTTCTGGATGAAACGTAATGAGGTGAACGCCATCCAGCTGCAACAAATGCTGGTGGTTGACATACTGCACGGTTTCTGGAATCTCTGCTATATCGCAGGTTTGTGGATCTGCATTGGTGAGTCCTAAGATGACCGCGATGTCAGTAGCGTGACCCTTTCCTGTCAAGGACAGTGAGCCATAAAGATCAATTTCTATGGCAGTGACATTTCCTAAAACACCTTTATCTCGCAATTTCCCTAAAAAATTGCGAGCTGCTCGCCATGGTCCTAACGTATGCGAACTGGAAGGTCCAACGCCTATTTTAAGCATATCAAATACGCTTATAGCCTCAATCTTTTTAGGTAATTCACTCATGCAATCTGTACTTAATTTTCGCGCGCAAATATACATGGAATCCTAAGTCCATATCGCAAAAACCAAGATCACTAACCTATTGAAAAAGTGTTCCCTTCCAGATTAAACAAATAGCAACACCAGCGTGAGTACCAATCCAGCGGCGGCAAACCACATCCCTTTTTTGAAAATAGGTGTGGACGGTAAAAACATCCAGAAAGCCGACACTACAAAGAATAACAGACTGACACCAAAGAAGATATTCAAAAAATAAAGCGGATCTCCAGTTTCTGCTTTATGGAAGTTTTGAAGCTTATTGAGTAAGTATGGTGTTTCTACTTTAGTGTAGGCCGCAGCTCCAGTTGTTTTGTCGTAAGAGCCGTTTTTAAAATTGATGGTCGTAGCCGTTTCTGACGTGGCGCTAAATCTTCTAATCTTCAGCTCCTTACCTACTTGATCTGCAGTAAGATTAGGCTCTAGAGTGGTCTCGATCTCGGTTTTCTTTTTGAAAACATCGGTGTCACGATAGATGAGTGTCACACCACTTATTGCATACACAGCCATGATTCCCGCTAGGAAAAATCCTAGATAGCGGTGATACATTCTTACTTTGTTAGAGGTTTTTCTTCCCATGAAAAATTATTATTTGGAATATTTCTAAATAGCAAATTTACTATAGCTTTCTCAATTTGGAGAACACTAACTCCATTTAATTTTCAAGATTGTATCCTGAAAATAAAATTATTTTTTTGGGAAGAACATGGTGTCAATGTCGATTACCATCAACAAACTGATACGTTGTGTGTTTGATGGTACTATAGTTCGCTTTCGCGAAAGCGAATTCCTTACATATATCAACGGTTCAAAATCAAGAGACTGTGGTTGTTCAAGAGACTTTATCTTCATTTCATAGAAGGATTTTCTAGGGTCGCTTAGTAGCTACCACATCATCCTTTGTTCTCTTACGGCTATTGATAAAATAGACGCCAGTCAATAACAAGAGTGCCGCGATGCCGGTTTGAAGGCTTAATTCTTCTTCAAGAAAATACCAGCCCAGCAAAATGGCGATCACTGGATTAACAAAGCTGGATGTAGATACTTTTTCTGGAGATACGTTTTTAAGCAAATAATTAAACGAGGTGAAGGCAGCAATACTTCCAAAAAGAATCAAACAAACCAATGAGATTTGCGTTTGTGCTTCCCACGCCAGCGGTGATTTCCATGTTTCATCAAAGGCCAAACTCCCAATGACCAACAAGACTCCAGCAGACAACATCTGGTAAGCTGTAGCCACAAAAAAATTGGCTGGTAAGTCTGCAGAAGCCACAAAAAGACTGCCGCTACACCAAGCGATCAAACAGGTGAAGATCATAAGAATCCCTATGATCATGCCGTCTTTTGCGATGATATCGTTTTGGCTTACCAAAAAATACATCCCTATAATTCCCAGCGTGACTCCTACCATGGATTTCCACTGTAATTTTTTGCGTTGTATAATGCGCATCATCAATAAAATTATCAATGGCTGTAATGCGGCGAGTAAGGATGCAAAACCAGAGTCAACCCATTTGAGCGCCCAGACAAACACACCGTTACCATAAGCCAAGAACAGAAAACCAGCCAGAATGCAATTAAGCAATTGCTTTTTTGTAATCGCTAGACTGTACTTTAAAGATCTGGCAATAATAAATATGATGATGCTGGCAGATATAAATCTTATCGACGCCAGAAAGAATGGCGGCAACTCAAGCACTGCCATCTTATTCCAAAGATAGGTGCTGCCCCAAAAAACATAGATACAGAAAAAAGCAAGAATTAATATCCACGTTTTTTTGGAAAACTTCATGGTTGTGCAGCTTCTGGAATTAAGCGGGCAAAGCTATGCTTTTCCACAACCATAGACCGTTGAAGGCGTTTATTTAATTCTTAAAAAACCTTAGGACCATTTGTTTCTAATTTCTTCTAGATTCAAATTATGGATGCTACCCTCGTGAGAATGCTTTTTTGAATAATCAGGTTGGTAAGTTCCATCCTGAACTTGACCACCTATCGTTTTATAGGCGTCTCTAAAACTAGCGCCGTCCACTACAAGATTATTGATGCTATCTACTGTAAATAAATATTGATATTTAGGGTCGTTGAGATCTATGTCGGTCACAATTACTTGCTGGATGGCATAGTTCAAGATCGCTAAACAATCCTGCATGTCCACAATGGCTCTAATCATGGATTCTTTCATCAATTGATAATCTCTGTGATAGCCGCTAGGAAGATTGTTTGTCAATAAAACCATCTCACTTTGAAGCGCTTGTATGCGATTACATTTCCCACGAATGAGTTCAAAAACGTCTGGATTCTTTTTGTGAGGCATGATACTACTACCTGTGGTAAGCGCATCAGGAAAGCTCACGAAGCCAAAATTCTGACTCATGTACAAACAAATGTCCATCGCAAATCTGGAAAGTGTATTTGCCAGACTTCCCAAGGCATAACTAATCGTGCGCTCACTCTTACCACGAGCCATTTGTGCGGCCACGACGTTATATTTGAGTGTGGAAAAACCCATTTTCTCTGTAGTAAAAGTCCTGTCAATCGGGAACGAACTACCATAACCAGCCGCACTTCCCAACGGATTTTGATCCACAGTTTTAAAAGCGGCTTGAAGCAAATAGTTGTCATCTACCAGCAATTCTGCATAGGCAGAAAACCACAACCCAAAAGAAGATGGCATTGCCACCTGCAAGTGCGTGTAACCTGGAAGCAATTGATCTTTATGAGTTTCGGCGAGGTTCAATAAGGTTTCAAACAACTCATGACTTTGAGATTGAATGGCGGTTAATTGCTCTTTATAAAACAGTTGTAAAGCCGTGATCACCTGATCGTTTCGTGATCTTGCGGTATGTATCTTTTTACCAACATCACCATAACGCTGGGTAAGCTCGCTTTCAATTTTTGAGTGTACATCTTCAAATTCTTGCTCAATGACAAATTCGTCATTATCGATCTGTTCTTTGAGAATCGCAAGGCCTTCCGTAAGCTGAGCCAATTCATCTGCTTCCAAGATGCCTATTTCCTTAAGCATTTGCGCGTGCGCCAGTGAAGCTTGAACATCGTATGCAGCAATGTGTAAGTCAATCTCACGATCGTTACCTACGGTAAATTGCTCAATCCTATCGTCTATCTTAATTCCTTTGTCCCAAAGTTTCATAACCTAATTTTCTCTATTTACTATTGCCTAATCCTCTAATTCCTATTTCCTAATTCTAGTTTACAATATCTTCTCTAAGATCTGCTTGTAGATTTCAATACCTTCCACGATTTCAGAGACGTAAATAAATTCATCTGCTGTGTGTGATCGCTGGCTTAAACCTGGACCCAACTTAACGGATGGACAGGTTAAAACTGCTTGATCTGATAAGGTAGGCGATCCATAGGTTTCCCTACCTATCGCAAGTCCAGCTTTTACAATATCGTGATCCATAGGAATGCTGGAAGAGTTAAGTTTCAACCCGCGAGGCTTGATGCTGTCGCAAGGTGATTCCTTTTGAAGCAAATCGGCTATTTCCTTATTGCTGTAGGCATCGTTGACTCTAACATCTATAACCAGATCCACTTGGGATGGCACGGCGTTGTGTTGCTGTCCGGCCTTGATCTGTGTAACGGTCATCTTGACATCTCCCAAAGCCTTGCTGCCTTTCTCAAACTTGTAATTCTTGAACCACTCCAACACCTTGATACAGTTGTAAATTGCATTGTCACTATTGGGATGCGCCGCATGGCTAGCAGTTCCCTTGACAATAGCGTCAAAAACCACCAGACCTTTTTCGGCTACCGCAAGGTGCATTTGGGTAGGTTCGCCCACAATGGCTACATCGATTTTAGGAATCACCGGAATCATACTGACCAAACCCTTATCACCACTGCTCTCTTCTTCGGCGCTGGCGACGATGACTAAATTGTATTTCAGGTTTTTTTTGTCATAAAAATGGACGAAAGTCGCCAGTAAACTCACCAAACAACCGCCGGCATCATTGCTGCCCAAACCATACAACTTATCATCTTCTATAGTTGCAGTAAAAGGATCTCTCGTGTACGCTTTATTGGGCTTGACCGTATCGTGATGCGAGTTGAGCAATATCGTGGGTTTGCTCTCGTCAAAATACTTATTGATCGCCCAGACGTTATAATCCGTTTGCTTGACTTCTACGCCATGAGCCTCAAGCCAGTTGGAAATATGGCGAGCCGTTTGATCTTCCTCACTAGAGAACGACGGCGTTTGGATCAATTCCTTGAGTAATTCGATCGCATCTGTAGTTAATGAGCTCATAGAGTTAGAGTTGTGTGGTTATTATCTGTACTTGTAATCATCGAGGCCAGTCCTATATGAACGCTGGAAACCTCATTTTGAAGGGCTCTAAAACTGTTCTCCATCTTGGGCAACATGCCATCTGCAATGACCTTTTCAGATTTTAATTTTTCGTAATGGTTTTGGTCAATACTCTGGATCAAACTGCTAGGATCGTTGATGTCTCTTAAAACCCCTTGTTTTTCAAAGCAGTAGTAAAGCTGAGTGGTGTACGCTTTCGCGAAAGCGGAACATACGTCAGCCGAAACGGTATCTGCATTGGTATTGAGTAATTGACCAGCACCATCGTGCGTGATCGCGCAAAAAACGGGCGTGATGCCATGATCCAACAACAGCTGTATGAAATATACGTTCACCGTTTTGGGATCGCCCACATGACCAAAATCAATAGGTTGTTTGTCCCGTATTTTTGATAAAATGCTATTGCCATCAGCACCGGTCAAGCCTAAAGCGTTGCAGCCTAGACCTTGTAATCGCGCCACCAGATTCTTATTAATTTTACCGGCATAAGCCATGGTAATGATGTCCAACGTGGCATCGTCTGTAATGCGACGACCGTCGATTTGCTGCACTGGAACATCCAAATCCCGAGCCATCGAACTGGCCAAATTACCACCACCATGAATCAAAATCTTAGGCTCCTTGATCGCTGCAAAATCCTCCAAAAATGAACTAATAGCCGTTGGGTCATCAATCAGCTTACCTCCTATTTTTATGACTTTTAGTGTATTCATTTTTAAAACTTTGCATTTGTCTACCTAATCAATTACTTTATGTTTTCTAAAAGTGTCTTCAGAACCGCCTGCGCCGCATAAATTCGGTTTCCAGCCTGCTGGATCACTACCGATTGATCACTGTCCAGTACCGCATCTTCTACCACAACATTGCGTCGTACCGGCAAACAGTGCATGAAAATCGCATGGCCTAATTTTTTTTTGGTCATCATCCAATGGCTATCTGTATTGGTGACCTGGCCATAATCATCAAAACTGCTCCAGTTCTTCACATAAACCACATCGGCATCCTTGAGCGCTTCCTGCTGATTGTGATTGATGGTGATGCCGTTGGTGATTTCAGGATCGAGGTCGTAACCTACTGGATTGGTAATCACGAAATCTACATCACACAGCTTCATGGATTTCACAAAACTATTGGCCACGGCATGTGGCAACGCACGTGGATGTGGTGCCCAAGACAACACGACTTTGGGACGTTTTTTTGTGACTGTTTCTTTGATCGTTACGGCATCCGTCAATCCTTGTAATGGATGCGACAAGGCACTTTCCATATTCACAATGGGTACTCCAGCATATTTGATAAAAGCATTCATGACTTTCTCAGTAGCATCTGCTGCCTTGTCTTTTAAGCCTGCAAAGGCACGGACGGCAATAATATCAGCATACTGTGCAATGACCTGGGTCGCTTCCTTGATATGTTCTGCAGTGTCGAGGTTCATGACGGTACCATCACCAAATTCAAGATTCCAGGAGTCAGATACATTCAAAACCATTACATCCATACCTAGGTTGCGTGCCGCCTTCTCAGTACTCAATCGAGTTCTCAAACTGTTGTTGAAAAACACCAAGGCGATCGTTTTTCGCTTTCCTAATTCTTCAAAAGCAAACGGATCTTTCTTAAGTTGTAAAGCCAGATCTACCGTAGCGTCAAAGTTCTCCAGGCTATCTAAATTGCTGTAATGTTTCATTGAACTGCTGTTTTCAAAGCGGTCTTAAGCGCGTCGACAAAAGTGTCTATGTGTGATTTTTGAACCGTTAAGGATGGTAAGATCCTTATCAGATTAGGGTTTTTGGAATTTCCAGTAAAGATGTGATGATTAAGAATCAGGTCTTTACGCAAATCTGCAATAGGGAAATCAAACTCTAATCCCAGCATCAATCCACGTCCTTTGACCCTTTTGATCGCAGGAATATCCTTGATCTGATCCAGAAAATAAGCCGACATATCAGTAGCGGCCTGCATCAATTGCTCTTTCTCAATGATATCCAGTACCGCATTGACCGCGGCACAAGCGAGATGATTCCCGCCAAAGGTCGTTCCCAACATTCCAAAGCTAGCCTTGATGTCGTGATGGATCAATACGCCACCTACGGGAAAACCATTGCCCATACCTTTGGCAATCGGTATCAGGTCTGGCGTCCAGTCGTGTTTCTGAAAGGCAAAGAAATCACCGGTCCTACCAAATCCAGATTGAACTTCATCTGCAATGATAAGGCAATGATGCTTTCGCGAAAGCGAATATATTTCATGAAAAAAGCTCCTATCAGCTTCATCAAGTCCACCAACACCTTGAATGGTCTCTACAATGATCGCGCAGACGTCGCCGGTTTCCAAGGCTTTCTGTACCGCAGCCAAATCACCCAACTCACAAAAGATAACTTCCTGCTGGGCATTGAGCGGCGCGACGATCTTAGGATTATCCGTCGCAGCAACAGCAGCCGATGTGCGGCCGTGAAAACTGTTTTTAAAAGCAATAATCTTGTGCTTTCCCGTAGCAAACGAGGCTACTTTAAGTGCGTTCTCATTAGCCTCTGCGCCAGAATTGCACAGAAACAGATCATAATCGCCACAGCCTGAAAGTCTAGCGAGTTTTTCGGCCATTTCTTCCTGTAACGGATTCTGGATCGAATTGCTATAAAAGGCAATTTTACTAAGTTGGTCTGAAAGACGCGCAACATATTCTGGATGTGAATGACCTACTGAAATTACAGCGTGGCCGCCGTATAAATCCAGGTATTCCACATCGTTCTCGTCGTAAATAAAAACATCCTGCGCTCGAACCGGTGTGACATCAAACAGCGGATAAACATTAAATAATCCCATTAGAAATAGCTGGCTTTAAATTCAAGACCCAAGGTTTCTTCAAGTCCATAAATCAAGTTCATGTTATGTACCGCTTGTCCAGAGGCACCTTTTAATAAATTGTCAATCGTGCTGGTGATGAGTAATTGATCACCGTGCTTTTCTAAATGAATCAAACAATTATTAGTATTCACAACCTGTTTCATATGGATAGGCCGCTCACTGATGTGTGTAAAGGTCGCGTGCTTATAAAAATTGAGGTAAATAGATTGCGCCTCACTCAAATCACCTTCAAATTGGGTATAAACCGTTGCAAATATTCCTCTCGAGAAATTACCACGATTGGGAATAAAGTGAATCACTTTATCAAAGTCATGTTGTAATTGAGCTATGGATTGATTGATCTCACCTAAGTGTTGATGGTTAAAAGCTTTGTAGTGACTAAAATTGTTATCACGCCATACAAAACTGGTCGTATCTGACAGGCTCGCGCCAGCACCAGTTGCTCCAGTCACTGCATTCACGTGAATATCTGCATGGATTAATCCATGAGCGGCCAATGGTAAAATGGCCTGCTGGATCGCTGTGGCAAAGCAACCCGGATTTGCAATGTGATCTGCCTTTTCAATTTGTTCCCGATTCAATTCAGGTAAGCCGTAAACGAATTGTTTACCTTGAAAATGAGCATCTGCATTGAGCCTAAAATCATTACTTAAATCAATGATTTTAGTGTGGTCAGCAAAATGATTCTCTTCTAAAAATCTACTGCTGTTGCCGTGCCCTAGGCAAAGAAAGAGAACATCTACCTCTTTGTTTATTTGATCTGTGAACTTGAGGTCGGTCACGCCATAGAGGTCCTGATGGATATCACTAACTGGCTGTCCGGCTTTGGAAGTGGTAAAGACAAAATCTATTTCTGCCGCAGGATGGTTTAGTAGGATTCTGATCAACTCACCAGCAGTGAAGCCACTACCTCCTATAATTCCAGCTTTGATCATGAGTCCTTGTTTACGTGTTGGTAAATCTTTTGTGCGTTGCTGTAGATCTTGATAAAACCTTTGGCATCGTCTGCCGTCCAGGCCTTATTTTCTTCACCGTACGTACCAAAACCGGCATTCATCAAATCAAATGGAGATTCAATACCGTCCAATAAGAACTGATATGGTTTCAACGTAACAAAGACTTTTCCCGTGACGCTTTTTTGACTGCTTTGAAGAAAGGATTCAATATTGCGCATCACTGGATCGAGATACAAGCCTTCATGCAAATGCATCCCATAGAAACTCGATAGGTACTCTTTATGCTGCAACTGCCATTTGCTAAGCGTATGCTTTTCCAATAAATGATGAGCCTTGACAAGGATCAAGGATGCTGCAGCTTCAAAGCCTACACGACCTTTAATCCCTACGATAGTGTCGCCCACGTGAATGTCGCGACCTATGGCATAAATAGACGCCATATCATTCAGTTTCTCGATCAGTTTGTGCGATTCATCTTTGCCTCCATCAATAGAAGTCAGCTCACCATTTGTAAAACCTAATTCTATTTGTTTAGGTTCTTTGGCTTCCAACTGCGATGGATAAGCATTTTCGGGTAAGGATTTGCTGGAAGTCAAGGTCTCTGCACCACCAACGCTGGTTCCCCATAATCCTTTGTTGACTGAATATTGGGATTTTTCCCAATTCATGTCAATACCATTGGATTTTAGGTATTCAATCTCTTCCTGACGTGAGAGTTTTTTATCTCTGATAGGTGTGATAATTTCAATATCTGGTGCAAAAGTTTGAAAGATCATGTCAAATCGTACCTGATCATTTCCTGCACCTGTGCTACCGTGAGCGATAGCCGTCGCTCCTATCTCGTTTGCATAATTGATGATTTCCAACGCTTGAATAATTCGCTCAGAACTTACTGATAACGGATAGGTGTTATTTTTTAAGACATTACCAAAAATGAGATACTTCACGATTTTTTCGTAAAAAGTCTGGATTGCATCAATGTTTTGATACGTAGAAACACCCATTTTATAAGCGTTGCTTTCTATATGTTCAATTTCGGTTTTAGTGAAACCGCCTGTATTGACGCTTACGGCATGTACCTCATACCCTAGATCTTTGGATAGATGGACGGCGCAGTATGAAGTATCAAGACCGCCACTATATGCTAGAACTAATTTTTTCATTTGGATGGATCTTTTGGCTCTTCTTTTTTAAAGAGTATTGATTTTTTAATGTTTTGCAAGCGCTCGTGCAGCTTTTTGGAAACCACTTTCTTTTCTGGTTCTTTGACTTTTTTATTGGGGTCATAGAGCATCCCTGTACACAGGCACATCTTACGGTTGGTTCTGGTAAGAACGTCAAAGTTTTTGCAGGTTTGGCAGCCATTCCAGAAAGCTTCGTCTGTTGTTAGTTCTGAAAAAGTAACTGGTTGGTAACCCAATTCATAATTAATTTTCATGACGGCTAGTCCTGTGGTGATTCCAAAGATTTTGGCATCCGGAAATTTGGTTCTGGAAAGTTCAAAGACTTTTTCCTTGATCTTTTTGGCATAACCTAAACCACGATAATCATGATGTACGATCAAACCAGAGTTAGCCACATATTTACCGTGATCCCAGCGTTCTATATAACAAAAGCCCACGAACTTATCGCCATCTGTGGCGATAATGGCGTTCCCGTTGTCCATTTTGGTTTTGATATATTCTGGAGTGCGCTTTGCAATTCCCGTATCGCGCTCTACGGCAGATTTATTAATGGTCTCACAGATAATATCTGCAAACTTGTAATGTGAGGTGTCGGCAATTCCTATATTCATTGCGAGCGGTTTAAAATGAGTAAAAAATGGTAGTTTTTAGTTGCGGAAACGGACTCACCTGATTCCAATGTCGATGTAGCCCTTACGGGCGACGACGGTACCATAACGATGTCCTGCAAAAAGGAATGGCTAAGGTTTGTAAATAAAAAGAAGAAGGTTGATTCAAAATAATAGGTTTTAAAAAGAGATAACGCGCACAACACTACTAGCAGCTGCGGCGCATTCTGGGAAGGATACCTGTATGTCTATTTTGAAACATAATTTAAAACTACATACTTCTTGAAGATCTTGCAACTTATGGACTTAATTTCTAAAAATTTATCCCTGTAGAGATGGGTAAAATGAGTTCGCTTTCGCGAAAGCGAACCCTAATCGATTTAACAAATTTTTGACTTTTTACGTTGTCCTGCGAATATCATATTTGTAGGATCGTTCCTATATTTGTAGTTAATAAATTCTGATTATCAAGTACATATATGAGTAAACGAAGTGATCATAATACTGAAAGACAGTTACAGTCCATCAAAGGAATCTTTGAGGATCAAAACGCATTGTCTTTCAATGTTTTCCAACACATGCCTATAGGAATTTGCGTGACAGATTCTAATGGTATTTTTACTGATGTGAACGCTACGTACTGCGATATTTACGGTTATACCAAAGATGAATTAATAGGAAACTCCTTTACCTATGTGGTACCAGAAGAGTATCAAGAAAAACTGGTAAGCTATCATGACGAGTTCATGAAAAAGCAATACGAGTTGCAAGGTAGATGGACCGTAAAAAATAAAAATGACGAGAAGTTTGACATCATTGCCAACGCTGCATTTCTAAAAACTGCAGACGACGACAAGCGCAAAATGACGCTTGTGGTAAAGGCTGAAGAACTGGAAGATACCGTCAAGCGACTGGAGACAACTATAGCTATTCTTGAAAGAAAACTGGAAACTCAAGATATCGCCAATAGACTGGCAGAACACGATTTGCGTAATCGATTGAGTTCCATCGTATCTGTAGCTGATATTTTGTCTAAAAGTAAAGTTGACGAAAAGCAGCGCAAGTGGATTGACACCATCAAGCGCATTGGAAAAGACACTTTATTACTGCTATCATCTGCAAGGGATTTTGCTCGCATGGAACGAGGTGAGTTTGAGCCTACCATTACTGAATTTGACCTAGTTACCTCACTGGCCAATGTGACCAAGGATTATATGGAAACCATTGAGCAAAAGGAACTAGAAATCTATATGTTGCAAGATGGTCGAGAGCTTGAACCTAGTACTGACGAGATTCTTGTCAAGGGCGATGAATTTTATCTGGAACATATGTTTCAAAATCTTTTGGGGAACGCCATAGATGCTTCACCTAAAAGAGAAAAAATTACCATTGATATTAAATGTGATGACGAGCTCAAGATATCGTTTTCCAATATGGGAATGATTCCAGAGGAAATCCAGCCGACATTCTTTGAAAAATACACGACCTCAGGAAAAGATCGAGGTACTGGTCTAGGAACTTACATCGCTAGAATGATTGCAGGTTTCCATGGCGGCAATATTTCTTTTATATCTTCTAAAGAACATGGAACTACTCTATTTGTAGTATTGCCTATTGAATGTATTGTTTAAAAAAGAACCACGCTTAAAGCGTGGTTTTTTAATTTGTATTTGATTCTATAATCGCATTCCGTTTTTTCTGTATTCCACTTTATAAGTTGAATCTATGGTCTGGATCTCAAGATCATAGAATATTCCTTTATTGTAATGGTGAACTAAATCTGCACTTACTATTTTTTCAGTTTGGTGGTTTTGATTCACGGCATTTACCACAGCGGCTGGAAGGTTGTCTATGTTGACACTGTATTCTGTTTCCACCCAAAGTCCATTTTGTTGAAAACCTGCTCGCAATCTTTCTCCTTTGCTTTCAAACTGCGCTTCCCATAGTCCATTTTCATCTTTGATCCATTTCGGATTTTCCTGAGTAGGATATTTATTTACAAAAGTGGCAACTACAGATTGTGGCACTTTGGTTTCCTTGGATTCTATACAGCCTACCGCTACCATCAACCACCCTAGGATTAGTATAATTTTGATTTTCATAATCCTTGCATTTTTGGGAAATATAAGATCATAATGCAGATAATCTTGTTTATAAAAATCCAATTGGCTTAGGTTTAGCGATAGCTTAGGGAAGATTCCCTCAATTGTTAAAACGAAATCCTGCTTCGTGTGAAGGGTTTGTTTAACCTCGTTTAAAAGATTCCAATTTCTTAAAAAAACTATAGGAAATGTTAGTATATGATGCTTTCCAAATGATTCTTTGTAAGTTGCGCGGCCTTAATGGGTTGAAGACAACATCAAAACAATAGATAGCTTCCATTTAAAAAACTTATGAAGACTGCTCCAAGACCTTCTAACGAAAAATTGAGACAGCAAGCGCTAGAAAAGTATAAGATTCTAGATAGCTTGCCAGAAGATAGCTATGACGATATCACAAGAATCATTGCGTCCATCTGTGATACACCAATTGCCCTGATATCTTTATTGGATAACGACAGGAATTTCTTCAAATCCAGACATGGAGTTGATTTGTCAGAAGCTCCTAGAGATCTGTCCTTTTGCTCACATACCATTATAAGCGATGATGACATTATGGTGGTCAATGATGCGCGTGAAGATGAACGATTTATAGGAAATCCTTCTATTGAAGAGGAAAATACGGTGTTTTATGCCGGTGTACCACTCATTGACAAAGAAGGCTTTAAGCTGGGAACTCTTTGTGTTTTTGACGGCAAGCCTAGAGAACTGAATAAAACTCAAATGGAGTCTCTAAAAAGCATGGCAAAGCATGTTACCTTATTATTTGAGGAAAGACTTAAAAACTTTGAATTAGAAAGAATACAAGACGAGCTTAAAGTAAAAAATCAGGAACTAAAAGACTTTGCAGGTATTGTCACGCATGATTTGAAAACACCGCTGTCGCATATATCGATGATTTCTCAATTGCTTGCCGCAGACAATAAAGACAAGTTTTCAAAAGATTCCATGGAGTACCTCAAATTGCTTGAAGAAGCAGGATTTAACTTGAGCCGATATATCGATGGGATGCTCCTATTCTATCAAAGTGACGAACTTGTATCTGATGAATTGGATAATGTTAATTTTAAAGAGTTAGTAGAGGACATTATCGCCATGACGGGCAAAGATCCATCGGTTAAAATTTCTTATTCTCCAGCAGAACCTACAATCATTAGATCAAGTAAAGCTGCGTTGCATCAAATACTGCTCAATTTTGTAAACAACAGCATTAAATATGGTGACAAGAAAACGACTAGAGTTTCTTTAGACCTATTTGATCATGAAGATTATTACAGTATATCTGTATCGGATAACGGTCGTGGTATCCCAGAAGATAAAATTGACCATGTATTCAATCTGTTCTATACCGCAGATGATGAAGATCGACACGGTAATAAAGGAACTGGAATAGGTCTCGCTACAGCAAAAAGACTATTGAACCATCTAGATGGTACGTTTGACATCCAGTCTGAAGTGGGCAAAGGAACAAACATTACCATATTTCTACCTAAGTTCCCTAATCTTAACTCCTAACTTAACTTATCCTTGCTTTAATTCGGGTTGATCAGGCATTTGCTGCTTCGTCGGTTTGATGACAAACGGTGTGAACCAATCCCAAGTAATACCTACAGAAAATCTAGTATAATCATCTAGAAAACGATAATTGTAATCGTCACGACCTACAGATAACTGAGCCATAAAACCAAAGTCATTACTAAACGGATAGATCATAAATCTGGATTCTGATCTAAAAGGTGCACTGGATGGATGCGAACCGAAATGGTACATCGCCTGTTCGCTCAACACATATCTAATGTCTTTGAAATAACCGGTATACTCATAGCCCAACTCTATCCTGTGTCTACCATAAATATCAATATCCTCTGGATTGTAACCTCCAAAATCAGCGACTCCCAAGAATTTATTGTGGTATAACTGATATGTAGCCGTGATGGAGTGTATTTGCTCTGGTACGTTTTGAGCATCAAACGTATTTAGTCTATAATTAAAACTTACTCGAGTGAGATTGGTTGAAAAATTACCGGTCTGTCTATTGAGTAATGCGGCAAGATCTGTATCGTCTGTAAACGTATCATAGAGCGCTCTACTTTCTTCAGAATTGTCTTCAAATTCTGTACTAAAAGCGCTGCGAGATTGCCCATTACTGTAGTGACCTGTTTCAATGGCCGCAGTCAGAAAGTTGTCGTTATCTGTTTTGATAATTTTTTGCCAGCCTATCAATAATTTATAGCTAGGTGTCTTTACCGGTTTAGATTCTTCATTGTAGATTCTAAACTCTGGTTGAAAAGCTAAATAAATAGCATCACCATTTGTAATCGTATCCTTATTTAACGCAGATCGTAAATCGTTGTAGATTCCATAATACACGGTTGGCTTGGCTTCCAGAAGTATCTGTTCATAAGGATTATTTCCCAATCCAAGTGATAACTCAGGTCGTACGGATATGGGATAATACTCTTTAAAGGCACTGGTCTTGCTGTCCTGGGCATTGATCAAAAAGCCGACAAGCAATATAAAAATTGAAAAATATCTCATCATTTGTAAATAGTGAAATCGGGTACTGTACATAAAGAGCAGTACCCGATTTTAAAAAATTAAATTATTACAATTAGTTCTTTAATGACTGCATATCGATAACAAAACGATACTTCACATCACCATCTGTCACACGGTCAAAAGCTGTGTTGATTTCATCCATGTTGATCATTTCTACATCACAAACAATGTCATTCTCACCACAAAAATCAAGCATTTCTTGAGTTTCCTTGATACCACCTATTAGAGATCCAGCAATACTCTTGCGACCCATGATGATATTACCACCATTCATTGGTTCTAACGGTTCGATAGCGCCCACCATAACCATCGTAGAGTCTCTTTTAAGTAATTGTAGATAAGGATTGACATCATGTTTCACGGGAACGGTATTCAAGATGAAGTCAAAAGATCCACGGTGTTTTTTCATGGCATCTTCATCCTTAGAAATCAATACACCATCCGCTCCTAGTCTTTTGGCATCTTCTGCTTTTTCTGGTGATGTGGTAATCATGATTGTTTCTGCGCCCATAGCGGCGGCAAATTTGATTCCCATGTGGCCTAAACCACCTAATCCTACAACACCTACCTTATCACCTTCCTTGATGTTCCAATGATTAAGCGGAGAGAATGTAGTAATTCCAGCACATAAAAGTGGCGCCACGGCTTTAGTATCCAGATTAGTAGGTATTTTTAAAACAAAATGTTCTCTCACGGTAACACTTGTAGAATACCCACCATAGGTATGACCGCCTAAATGCTTGTCCTTACCATTATAGGTTCCCACCATTCCTTCTTCACAAAATTGTTCAAGGTCTTCTTCACAAGCGCTACAACTTAAACAAGAATCTACCATACAGCCTACGCCTACTAGGTCACCTTCTTTAAAGTTGGAAACATCAGAACCTACTTCTACTACTTTACCAATGATTTCATGTCCTGGAACCGATGGATACTTTGCATTTCCCCAATCGTTTCTTACGGTATGGATGTCACTATGACACACACCACAATATAGGATATCTATTTTGACGTCATTGGAATTCAAATCACGACGTTCAATCGTCATCTCTTTCAAATCTGCTTTTGAATCCTGTGCGCCGTAAGCTTTTATCTTTGTACTCATTTTTTCGTTTTATAGTTAGCAATAATTTTAAAAGTAACATTCAGTGGTAGAGCAATCGGTTAAGTTGTCGTTAAAGATTACGGGAAACGAAGCGACTATGGCGGATTAGTTTAAGTTTAACAGGAATTTCGCTTTCGCGAAAGCGATAACCCTCAAAAGCAACCTATGTCCGTACTCAGTTTGTTGATCTACTTTAGCGGTATTGCATTTCTGTTTTTTGGAGTCACTTGTTTGGTTACTCCGAGAATGAAGATGGAGTTTACAAGATTTGGCCTCTCAACCCTACAACGTCAAATCACAGGTGTGTTTCAAGTTGCTGGCGCCATAGGCCTTTTAATCTACAGCTACAACCTCACGATTGCTACCGTTGCTGCCGCAGGATTGTCGCTTCTCATGTTCCTAGGATTTATAATAAGAATGCGGATCAAGGATTCTATTTATGATTCCTCGCCCGCATTTATTTTTATGGTGCTCAATGGCATTATCGCCTATAAGCTATGGTTGATCATCTAGATAAAGATGATAAGTATCGATAGTATAAGAAATATCGCCGCTGGCAATGATTTTTTAGGTGGATCACCTACTTTAAAGTGCATGGAGATCGCGCCTGCCATAAGCAAGGCAATACCTGCTGCTCCTATCCATTCTATACTGGGAAATGCATTTGACGGATAGAAAATAGAAATGAGCAATAAGACGGCAAAGAAGCATTTCAAGGTTCCAACGATGATCATCATGTTTTTAGAAAGGCCGTAAACGGCAAATTCTTCCTTCATGCTGCTGGCGTCTTTTGCTCGCCATGGAGTTGCTTTTTTTCTATTGATAAGCCATACATTTAATATGCTTAGGCCTATTCCTAATTTGAGAATGATCTCAAAGACTTCTAGTGCTGTGTATTCCATTTGGTCTGGTATTAATGACTTCTACTAAAGTATTGCAGATGCGCTGACCAACCTCTAAATTAAGTCATAAAAAAACCGCCTTGCGATAAGCAAAGCGGTTATTCAAAAATGAAAGCTGTTTCTTATCCTTTCACTTCTTGTTCTGCATCGCGGCGCATTTCTTCACCAGCGACAATACCTATTTCTACACGACGGTTTTGTGCACGACCTTCGGCAGTATCATTAGTGGCAACAGGATTAGTTTCACCAGAGTAAGTTACAGCCATACGACTGGAAGCGATACCATCTGCTACTAGATAATCACGAACTGCAAAAGCTCTTCTCTTTGAAAGATCCATGTTATATGCGGCTTCACCTTGGCTATCTGTATGACCAGAAACCAAAATTTCTGTACCTGGATAGTCATTCATTACGTTGACCAATTTATCCAAAGTAGCTTTTGAAGATGCGTTTAATGTTGCTTGATTTGTGGCAAAACGTACACCGCTACCTTCATCAAAAGTTACAACGATACCTTCACCTACACGCTCTACTTGCGCTCCAGGGATTTCTTGAGAAATCTCCTGCGCTTGTTTATCCATCTTACGTCCTATTACGTTACCAGCAACACCACCAACTACGGCACCTATCACAGCACCTTCAGTTTGATTATTACCGTCACCTACGTTATTACCTATAATGGCACCTAGGATGGCACCACCAGCAGCACCAATGGCAGTACCACGTTGTTGCTTATTAGTGTTTTGAAGGGATTGACAGCTTACGATTAATAATAATGCTGTCGCTATACTTAAAATTCTAGTTTTCATAAATTCAGTTTAATGTTTGTGATTATTATTAGGGATAATGCTTAGTCTGCTAGCTTTCTAAAGTTCATGTTGACTTTTACCGTCTTTCCGTTGACAAGAACGCTTTGGCTCCAGGTCATGCTAGTTTCTGTTAGGTTGTTGACATTTAATCTAAATCCAGCATCTGTCTCGCTTTTATAGTTGTCACCCGTAGGCTTCAACAATAGATCACCTTCAATAATATCTTCAGATCCAGGAATCACCCATATGAAGTTTCTCGTTCCTGTATTACATTCTGGAGATTCAATTTTATAGCTACCACGGTTGTTGTTAGCGACAAAATACCACTGGCTACCCTCAAAACATTGAGCGCTTACATCTTGAAGCAAAGTAGATTCAAATTGACCATTACCTGTATAGGTTACAGAGTCAATGACCCAGTTCCCACGTACGGTTCTTTCGGTTTGTTTGATTGCATTTTGTGTACCGCCACAACCTACTAATAGAAGTGCTGCAATGGCACTTAAAAGGATATATTTTTTCATTGGTTTAGATTTTGCGACGAAATTAAATGGGTTGCGCGATCACATTTCAAAGATTAACTATGTTTAACTAGCAATCGTTAAAAACCATTAAAATGAAACAAGCCTCTTAATTATAAAATAGCGGCGCCATTGAGTATTCCTATCTTTGCACCAAAATTGAGCTATGAAGACGATTCCATTTTTTCTATCTCTATTACTTTTTGTTTCCTGCAATGCACCTAACTCTGATACAGAATCACCAGTAGCTAATAATGAGCTATCAGCTGCAGTGGTAAATGAAGCTCCTAAAAGAAATTTGAGTCCCGAGTTTAAAGATTACTGGTATGCTGGTGTGGCAGAGATTAGTAATTATGAACTGAAACAAAGTCGCTATGGCGAGATAAGAGACGGTCATGCGGTTCTCATATTTGTTACAGAACCTTTTGATCCCAACGATCAAGTAAAAGCTGATCAAGAACAAGAATCCAATAGATCTGTATTAAAGCTTAATGCCACTAGAGATTTTTATACGGGAATATATCCTTATAAAATCATGAGTAGTACGTTCTTACCATTGGACCTAGAAGGAAACGCAATTAAAGTAGCGACCTCTATTCAAGAATGGTGCGGTCATACCTACATGCAACTTAACAATAGGAACGATAAGTATGAATGTGTCCTCTTTAGTTATTTTCAAAAGGAAGGTAATAAAGAATTTGCAATCGATAATGCCATGCTGGAAAATCAAATTCCCAATCAGTTGCGCGTTGATCCTGAGTTGATGCCTACGGGTAACATCAAAATCATTCCTTCAACGGAATATTTACGGCTTACCCACAATCCCACGGAAGTCCTTAATGCAACTGCAACTTTAGAAAAACAAGACGATCAATTCATGTATTCGGTTGAGTATGAAAATGGAAGAAAGGTTTCATACACTCTTGAAAGCTCGAGTCCTTTTCAAATTCTTTCATGGAGTGAAGAATATCCAGATCGCGGAAACATAGCTACAACGACCGCGACGTTGAAAAAAACCATAAGAACGCCTTACTGGAATCAAAATAGTAATCAATACTCTGTATTAAGAGATAGTCTAGGTTTATGAAAACATTTTTAAATCAACCAGAGGTCATTCCGACGCTCATCATTCTCATAATAGCTTTTTTAATTCATAGGAGTATCATTTGGAGTGCTGGTAAGCTCAGTAAAAAGGTAGAGCGCTCCAAATTGCGCAAACAGTACCTCAATCGTTATGTAGGCTATGTCATCTGGACCATGGCAGTGATTGCTGTCATTCTTGTTTGGAGCCTAAAAAGAGATGGATTTTTGGTTGCACTAGGATCTACCTTTGCCGTAGTAGGTGTCGCTTTATTTGCGAACTGGAGCATCTTAAGCAATGTCACGGCTAGCTTTATACTCTACTTCACCTTTCCCTATAAAATTGGTGATCGAGTACGTATTCACGATAAAGATTTACCAGTAACGGCAGTGATTGAAGACATTAAAGGATTTTACACCATTTTGAGAACGGCAGAAGGCGAGCTCATCACCTATCCCAACAATTTACTATTGCAAAAAGGGGTCAGTATTCTATATAATCGTGAAGAATCTATATTTGATATCGATAAACACGAAGAAACAGATCCTACCGCAAGATAATTTACCACCATGGACCTAAAAGACCAACTTAAAAATCTATTTCCAGAGTACGAAGTACAAGAAGAAGCGCAAGAAGAACAAAGCGACGTTTGGTTGCAGGATGAGCCTTTAGAATGTCGTTTTGAAAAGCGCAAAGGAAAAGTCAATACTATTATTGCGGGATATACTGGTGCGACAGAGGATTTTAAAATACTCGCCAAAGACATCAAAACCACTTTAGGAGTCGGCGGCAGTTTTAAAAACGACACCATCATCGTTCAAGGTGATTACCGTGATCGTATCATGGATATTCTTAAGGAGAAAGGCTTTAAAGTCAAAAGAGTTGGTGGCTAAAACATATCTTTCCTAGGTTCTTTAATTATTTTTTGCTGATCTTGTACCAGATCGACTAAATAACCAACCTATTTTTTCCAAGACCGCAAAATGGCTCAACATTCTATTGCTCATCTTAGCGGGTGAAGCAGTTTTCATTTTGCCCTTTGTTCTGCCCAGAATATTTCGGCCTACGGTGTTGGAAGTCTTTCAATTATCTAATGTGGAACTGGGCGCGCTATTTTCAACCTATGGCGTTGTCGCTTTCTTTTCTTACTTATTTGGAGGTTCCATAGCCGATAAATACCAACCTAAGTACCTCATTAGTGTAGCATTACTTCTTACGGCTGCTGGTGGCTTGGTACTCGCTACCATTCCTGATTTCTGGACCTTGCAATGGCTTTACGGCTATTGGGGTTTCACTACCATATTCTTGTTTTGGGCTGCCATGCTCAAAGCAACCCGTGTTACTGGTGGTAAAAACCGGCAAGGGCTGGCCTTCGGGTTGTTGGATGGTGGTCGTGGACTGGTCGCTGCTGGATTTGGATCCTTGGGAATCTTTGTGTTTACCTTTTTTGTAGTTGATCGGGTAGCCACATCGGTTGAAAATCAAGCGGATTCTTTTCAATACGTTGTGCTAACATTCTCTGCCGTGATTGCCGTGATAGGTGTTCTGGTAGCGATATTTTTAAAATCAACCGCTCGTGCGGAAGAAGTACAAGTCACAAAATGGAAGGAATTGATTACAAACTTCAAAACCGTCATTAAGATCAAAGCGGTATGGTTATTAATGATCATAATCCTTTGTGCCTATGTAGGTTACAAGATCACAGATGTATTTTCACTTTATGCTAACGATGTACTCAAGTATGACGAGGTAGAATCGGCTAAGGTTGGGACCTATCTTCTTTACATCAGACCATTTGTAGGTGTTGGCGTCGGTTTGCTGGCAGACAAGACCAAAACCTCGCTCATGATGATTATCGGGTTTCTCCTTTCCTTACTGGGTTGTGCGCTTTTTGCCAGCGGCATCATCGATGAAGGTTTGGGAACCTTGTTTATCATTTCCATTCTCGTCACGGCTACTGGCGTTTACGCCTTTCGCACACTATATTTTGCGGCATTGCAGGAAGGTCACATACCGCTTATAATGACAGGCACCGCTATAGGGTTAATCTCGTTGGTGGGTTATACACCAGACATTTTTATGGGACCTTTGATAGGTTATTTTTTGGATGGATGGCCTGGCGAGTTGGGCCATCAGTACGTTTTTATCATGTGCGGTGCATTTATGATCATTGGTGCGATTGCCTCTATAGGCTTTTGGAACGTGACTCAAAATACACGATTGCAGTAAAGATTTTTAATGAATTCGCTTTCGCGAAAGCGAACTACATTCAAACATCACTATCAACAAAATTTTCCATCTTACAAAGAACATCTTGGATAACGCCAAGGGTAAAAATTGACAACGATCTTAACCAGCCAATGTTTGTAAAGTATCTTTGCAGACATGGCTAGACCTAAATTACAATCCATTACAGATAAACAGAAAACCTCTGTTTTCTCTCTTGATTCCTTGTCTGCAATCCCACGATTTTTTGGCGAAATCTGGCGCGTAAGCCCCAAACTTTTTACGGTCAATTCCATAGGCAGGCTGCTTACCGCGCTGTCACCAGTGATTACTTTGTGGATAGGGAAAATCATCATTGATGAAATCATCACCCAAATTGCTCTTGAAGAACAAGACCTAACGAGGCTTTGGACTTTTGTAGGTATCGAACTAGGTGTCGTGATTCTGACAGAATTACTCAACAGACTCGTCACACTTACTGATGGTTTGATAGGCGACCTCTACTCCAACGCTTCCTCAGAAAAAATTATACGCAAGACGAATGAACTTTCTCTGGAACAATTGGAAGATCCAGAATTCTATGACAAACTGGAACGTGCCAGACAGCAAACCAATGGTCGTGTAAACTTAATGAGTGACGCGCTAGGACAGGTACAGGCGCTCATTTCCATTGTTTCTTTAATTGCTGCACTTATCTATTTTGAACCTTGGCTAATTGTTCTTTTGATCCTAAGTATTATACCATCGTTTATCAATGAGGCAAAATACAGTTCGCACCGCTATTCTCTCGCACGCAGCTGGACCGCAGAACGTCGTGAGTTGGATTACCTAAGATTTGTAGGTGCCAACAATACCACGGCCAAAGAGGTGAAGCTTTTTGGACTTACCGATTATATCGCGCTGCGATTTAAAAACTTGTCCAACAAGTACTACCACATCAATAAAAACCTGTCGATCAAGCAAAGTATCTACGGCTCCCTTTTCAATATATTGGGAACCTTGTCCTATTATGGTGCTTATGTGTTTATCATTATTGAGGTCATCGCTGGCGTTCTAACTATAGGTGAATTGACCTTCTTATCTGGATCATTCAATAGATTACGCAACAACTTGCAACAGTTTTTTTCACGATTCACCCGCATTTCAGAAAGTGCTTTGTATTTAAGGGATTATTTTGACTTTCTCGATATACCTCTAGAGCAACACACAATCAATCCTGTACCATTACCAGAAGTCATTACCGAAGGATTTGAGCTAAGAAATGTTCAATTTCATTATCCAGGCAGTGACACACCGGTGCTTAAAGGTGTCAGTTTCCATATAAAGGCCGGCGAGAAGATTGCCTTTGTAGGCGAGAATGGTGCTGGTAAAACCACGCTCATCAAGCTAATTTTAAGATTTTACGAGCCTACTAGCGGTGAAATTTTGCTTGACGGCATCAACATCAAGAAATTTTCTAAAGAAGAATACCGGGCAAGATTTGGTGTGATATTTCAGGATTTTTTCAAGTATGAATTTCGCTTACGCGAAAACATAGCCGTAGGAGACATTGCCCAAATCGACAATGATTCCTTGATTACAGACGCAGCAGAGCGCAGCCTCGCCAGTCAGGTCATTGCAGAGATGACAGACGGCATTGACCAGCAACTGGGACGTCGTTTTGCCAAAGGTCAAGAACTAAGTGGTGGACAGTGGCAAAAAGTTGCGCTCGCGAGAGCCTACATGAAAAATGCCGACATCATGGTGCTGGACGAGCCGACCAGCGCACTGGACGCGCAAGCGGAATTTGATGTGTTTGAGCGATTTATAGGGCTTACTAAAGGTAAAACCAGCATCATTATCTCGCACCGATTCTCCACCGTACGCATGGCAGATCGTATTCTGGTATTGAAAAATGGCAAGATTGAAGAAATTGGGACGCATGAAGAACTCATGAATAATCCGCAGACGTATTCCAGATTGTTCAATTTACAAGCTGCTGGGTATCAATAATATTAAATGCATTTCTAAACCGTGATGTGGTTGAATTGCTATTAAAATTGACTGCGCTTTCGTGTCTGTCTGACAGGCAGAAAAGTGAAATAAAAAAAGCTCAGAATCACATCTGAGCTTTTAGTTTACCTAGAATATTTCAAATACTATTCACGAATCTGTCCGGTACCTGAAACATAGTATTTATTGGTAACTAATTGTTTCAATCCTAGTGGCCCGCGGTGATGCAGCTTGTCCGTACTAATGGCAAGCTCTGCACCTACGCCCATTTGTCCACCATCTGTAAATCGTGTAGAGGCGTTATGGTACACCGCTGCACTATCGATTTGCTCCATAAAAGTGGCGGCATCATCCTTATTTTCCGTTAGGATAATGTTGGAATGGCCTCCAGAATAGGTGTTGATGCGTTCGATGGCATCTGCCAATCCATTGACTGTTCCCATGGCTGCTTTTCTAGCTAGAAATTCCTGAAACCAGACATTTTGATCTTCAATCAGATCATTGGTTTCTAAGATGTCGGTAAATTCTTTACTAGCGACAATATGAACCTCTTTATCCGTCAACTCTTTTTCTATCCTGCGACTTACATTTTCAAAATCGGGATGATTTTGATCGATGTAAATTTTGTCAAGAGCATTACAGCCAGAAATTTTATTGGTTTTGGCATTCACGATAACCGGAATTACTTTTTCAATATCTGCGCTTGGTGCGACATAGGCAAAATTATTACCGCGACCACTTACCAGAACGGCGCATTTTGCATGCAATTTGACAAATTCAATAAGTCGTTCACCACCACGTGGTACGATGAGATCTAATGGCTGATCTGGGTTCTTTAAAAACTCCTGAGTAGCTGTGCGATCCATCTTAAGATATTGGATCCAGTCAGTGGAAAGATCATTATCCTTCAAGGCTTGATGCCAACATTTTACAAGTTCTTCATTGCTGTGGTGCGCTTCTTTACCACCTTTGAGTAATATCTTATTATTGGCTTTAAAGGCGAGAACGGCGGCCTCGATGGTGACATCTGGTCGTGATTCATAAATGATCATGATGGTTCCAAAGGGCGCTGTTCTATTGGTGATGTTCAATCCATTTTCCAAGGTGTCATCACTAATCGTTTGCCCAACAGGATCCTGCTGATCTTTAACCTCACGCACGGCACGAATCATGTCCTCTACTTTACTGTCGTCAACAATCAATCGCTCATAAAGCGCCTGATCATCACCGCTAAAAGCCTCTAGATCTTTTTTATTGGCCGCAATGATGTGATCCTTGCGCTGTGCCAATAGCTCCATCATGGACTGTAATACATTATTTTTTATGTCTTCTTTCAATAATTTCATTCTGTTTGTTTCAATTTTTTTTACGCTTTACGCTTCTTCTTCTACTAGGTGGACACGTGTTCCTACATCTTTTCCATTGACAATATCAATGATGCAATCTTCTCGTTTTCCGTTCGCGATGTAGGTTGGAATATTTTTGGCAGCAGTTTGCTTTGCTACGTTTATTTTTGATTTCATTCCGCCACGTCCTTCTCCTTCACTTTTATTGGAAGATTGAATAAACTGCTCTACCGGTTGATTGGTGGTCACGGTTTTAATCAGTCTGGACGATTCATCTGCTGGGTTACCATCATAAACACCATCGATATCAGTCAATAATATCAACATATCTGCCTGTATCAATTCTGCTACTAGGCTGGCAAGTTCGTCGTTGTCTGAAAACATCGACATGGATAGTGAAACGGCATCGTCTTCATTTGCGATGGGTACAATTCCTTGACTCAACAAACCTTCATAGCAATTGATCATGTTGTCACGGTGCTTACCTTCTGCAAAATCACGTTTAGTGGCGAGTACTTGAGCACAACGCATCCCATAATCGTGAAAGATGCTATAGTAATGACGCATCATTCTAGGTTGTCCAACTGCGGAATACACCTGACGTCTGATCGTAATATCTTCAATATCATTATCGTCCAGAACTTCCATTCCTGCAATGACAGATCCTGAAGAAATCAATACCGTAATGATATCTTCCTCATACAATCGGGCAATTTGATCCACCAATTTTTTTAAAATAGGTCTCACAATTCGATTGTCTTTATTGGTCATCACATTAGTTCCGACTTTTACGACAACTCTCTTTTTATGTCTCTTTCTTGCTTTATCTAAGTCTAACATATCTATTTTCCTAATTCAACAGCTCTATTAAAGGCAGCATACGCCGCTTCCTGAATTAAATCCTGCACATTATTATCATCCATGGAGTCCAATGCAGCTCTTGTGGTTCCACCTTTTGAGGCCACACGATTCATCCAGGATTCTGGACTCAAATCTGATTGATTGAAAAGCTCTACGGCTCCTTCAAAAGTCTGACTTACCAGAACTTTTGAGTCATGATCAGAAAAGCCCATTTTTTTTGCGGCTTCCATCATGGATTGCATAAAATAAAACACATAAGCTGGACCGCTACCAGAAATTCCTGTAGAAGCGTCAATGTCATTTTCAGTATCTAAATACACGGACTTTCCTGTGGTATCCAATAATTTCTGGACGGTTGAAAGCTCCAATCTAGAAACTTCGCTAGATGCTGTAAATGAAGTCAATCCTTTACCTACCTGTGCCGGTAGGTTAGGCATGGCACGTACGACCTTGACAATGCCTAAACCATCCTGAATAGTTTTTATGGTTACACCAGCCATGATAGAAACAATGACTTGGTCTTTTTTGGTCAATGGTTTTAACTCTGCTAGCAATTCACCAGCGTGGTAAGGCTTAACGGCTAAGAAGATAATATCTGCAGATGGTAAACAATCGGCTAGATTGGTGTACACATCAAACCGACTTTCTTTCTTGAGTTCTATGGTTTTTTCAGGACTGGTGTCTGAAATCATCAGGTTGTCCTTACTTAGGTATTCAGATTTTATGAGTGCCTTTGCATATGCAAGTCCCATATTTCCTGCTCCTATTACAAGTACTTTCATTAGGTAACTTTAATGGTTATTAGTTACCTGTAAAGCTGCAAGCACCATGCGATGGTGCCATATGAAACTTATAATTTGAAATAACTCAAAGTTATCAGTTTAAAAACCTTAAAGTCAGTGCTTTATAAAATAAATGATTGATAAGATCGCTTCCGCGAAATACTGCCAGATCGGCACCAAAAGATATAAAACTGAATTACTGGCAGGTTTTTAATCGAATAATGTTTGTATTAAAGTAACAGTTATTCGATTAATAAAGATAAAAAGAGTAAAATCAAAGATCTATGTATTAAAGATTCTAAATCACATCGTTGTATCTATTGATCATCTATTCAATTAAAAATTATTTTACCGTTGTAGATCGTCAGAAATGGCGACGTTAAAATTCCATCCAAAATCGTTAGTAAGAGCACCTTCAAAATCTTTAAGGAAAAAACTCCTATAATCTGCATCATTCTCGTCTAAGTATCTCCAATAAACCTTACTATTCTTTACTTCACCAAATTTGGTCAGAGTAATATTTAATTGATCTTTAGAAGGTTTAATGTTATTTAATTCAACAATATAAAACCTCTCAATAAACATTCTATTATCAACAAAATTTGGACTAATTGCTAGGTTAACACCTTTGCGATTAGTTTGATTACTCGGGTACAATAAGATATCAGTAGCATATTCATGTGGAGCGTTCATAGCTCTATTTGCAAAAAACGCTGTAACTTCATAATTATCTGAATCTAAAAATGTAGAGTGAAGAAATTTCAGATACACTGATAGTCCTTTCTTCTGATCATCAGTGAGTTTATTTTCAAAATTTTTATCTAATTCACTAATTTCATTTTCGGGTATAGAACTAAAGTTATTGTTGGTATTCATTTTTGAATGAAGGAAAGTTTGAAAAACAATATTCTCATTCAAGTTATGAGTATTCCATTTTGAAATACAAAATTTAATTCCTTTAAATTGAGTATTTCTAACCACTTCAAGTAATGCAGTTAATGGATTGTTGGAACAATAAAAAACTGGTTTTCCATTATAATTGCATCTATTTAATGAAGCAAATTTTATGGGTGGATAGCTGTGCTCACAGAACCTATTTATATCTATGAAAGATTGAAGCGGACGTACTCTAAATATTGGTAAAGAAAAATCAGAAAGGGAAATTGACCTTTTAATGTCAGGAATCATTTCAAATTCACTAAAAATAATCTGTTCAATTTTTTTTCTATATAATTCAATATCATCGTTTGGGCTATAAATAGGCCAAATTGTTTCTCGTAATTTTTTTACAGAAGCTAAAGACTGTTTTTCCGTTGGAAATGACCTTAAATCTTCCAAGACTAATAATTTCGTAACCAAGCTACCACATTCTTCTCGATACGATCCAGAATGTTATTGGTGTCTGCCTTATCAAATGGCTCTCCAGTGATTTTCTCGTACAACTCAATGTAGCGTTCACTGACAGATAGGATATACTCATCGCTCATTGTGGGTACTTTTTGACCTTCTAATCCCTGAAAGTCATTGGAGATCAACCACTGGCGTACGAACTCTTTACTCAGTTGTTTTTGAGGTACGCCCTTTTCCTGGCGTTCTTCATAACCATCGGCATAAAAATATCTGGAAGAATCTGGTGTATGTATCTCGTCAATGAGAACGATCGTTCCATCTGCAGTTTTACCAAATTCGTATTTAGTATCTACCAGTATCAAACCACGATCTGCTGCCAGCTGTGTACCTCTTTCAAATAAGGCGCGTGTGTATTTCTCCAGCACCTCATAATCTTCCTTGGAAACAATTCCACGAGCCAAAATGTTTTCACGCGAGATATCCTCATCGTGATCGCCCATTTCGGCTTTGGTGGCTGGTGTGATGATGGGTTGTGGGAACTTGTCGTTTTCCTTCATACCGTCAGGCATGGTGACACCACACAACTCACGTTTTCCCGATTTATACTCGCGCGCGGCATGACCGCTCATATAACCTCGTATGACCATTTCTACCTTAAAAGGCTCACACTTGTGCCCTATCGCCACATTAGGATCTGGCGTTGCGATCAACCAGTTGGGAACGATGTCTGCCGTGGCAGCCATCATTTTGGTCGCTATTTGATTCAGGATTTGTCCCTTAAATGGAATACCTCGTGGCATCACGACGTCAAAAGCACTCAATCGATCACTGGCGATCATGACCAATAGATCATTTTCCAGAGTGTACACTTCACGAACCTTTCCTTTATAAACAGATTGCTGTCCTGGAAATTTAAAATCAGTATTGGTTATGGTATCAAATAGGAACATGAAGGTTTGTTTTAATCTTTGGTAAATTTCAGAAATCCCACTTGCAATGCAGCAAATGGGATTCATTTTTATTCAATAGTTATTGACGATGTTTGGGAAGAGCACGCTTTCGCGAAAGCGAACTCACAAAAAACCTAATTGCGATTTTCTATCTCCTTATAAGCCGCAATCACTTTTTTGACCAATCTGTGACGTACCACATCGCTATCGTCCAGATACATCATACCAACACCTTCTACTTCTTTAAGGATCAACAAGGCTTCCTTGAGTCCTGAAATGGTGCGTCGCGGTAGATCGATCTGCCCTGGATCGCCGGTAATGAAAAACTTGGCGTCCTTACCCATGCGCGTCAGGAACATCTTCATCTGTGCATGTGTGGTGTTTTGGGATTCATCAAGGATAACATAAGCCTGATCCAGCGTGCGGCCACGCATAAAAGCTAGCGGCGCAATCTGGATGGTACCTTTTTCTATGTAAGACGCGAGACGTTCTGCTGGCACCATGTCGCGCAAAGCATCATAAATGGGTTGCATATATGGATCCAGTTTCTCTTTGAGGTCACCAGGTAAAAAACCAAGGTTTTCGCCAGCTTCCACAGCCGGGCGCGTGATGATGATACGTTTTACCTCGCGATTTTTAAGTGCCTGAACAGCTAGCGCGACACCTATATAAGTTTTACCGGTTCCCGCAGGACCTATGGCAAAAACCATATCGTTTTGCTTGCAAAGCGCTACCAATTTACGCTGGTTGGGTGTTTTGGGACGTATAAGCGCTCCATTATTACCATGAACCAAGACATCGTTGGTGCCCTTGGCCTCGTAATTTTCGGTCTCGTTTGCGGTTAATAAACGCTCCATGACGTTCTCGTCCATTTTGTTGTACTTGGTAAAATGTTTGAGCAACATTTCAAGTCTCTTGTCAAATTCGGCCAGTTGTTCTTCATCGCCATAGACCTTCATGACAGAGCCACGAGCGACGATTTTAAGTTTGGGATAATGTTGTTTTAAGAAGGCTAGATTCTTGTTCTTGACGCCAAAAAATTCTCTGGGATTTGCGTCTGCAAGGTCGATGACAAGTTCGTTCAAAAGCGGTAAATTAAGTGACAGATTGCGTCTATTATTTTTTAGTTTTGTTGAGGATGATCCTATGGCTTATGAAATTAGTAAATTCTAGTCTAGAGCGTTCATTTAAGAGCCAATTTTAATTATCATTTAATCAACAACCACCTACCTTTTATATGGCCATAATTACATTGACGACAGATTTTGGCTGGAAAGATCCCTATGTAGGCGCGGTTAAGGGTGCTATCCTTAAAGAATTAGACGCTGTTACTATTGTTGATATTTCACACGACATATCACCTTTTCACATTGCAGAGGCTGCCTACATCATTCAAAAGGCCTACGATTCCTTTCCTGATGGGACGATTCACATCATAGGCGTCGATGCCGAACATACTCCAGAAAATAAGCATGTCGCCATTCTATTGAACGGCCATTATTTTATTTGTGCTGACAATGGATCGCTATGTTTGATCATGAGTAAGCTCAAGGCAGAAAAAATGGTAGAGATCAACATTCACGATCGCATATCGTCCAACTTCACGACGCTGGACGTATTTGTGAAAACGGCCTGCCACATTGCTCGTGGCGGTACGCTAGAAGTTATAGGCAAGCCCATCAATTCCTTACGATCTATTACGGGTATCCATCCGCAAGTGTCTGAAAGCGGGAACTACATTAATGGCCAAGTGATTTACATTGATAATTATGGGAACAGTGTGACCAACATTAGTCGGGAATTGTTCAAAGAAGTAGGTCGTGGCCGTACTTTTGAGCTCGCGGCACGCAGTGAAAAGCACAAAGTGATTTACGACCGCTATTCTGATATCGTGAATTTTGACACGCCACCAGAAAAACGTGACGTGGACGGTAAAGGACTGGTCATTTTCAACACGGCTGGATTGATTGAAATCGCCACCTATAGATCTAATCCTTTGACCGTTGGTAGCGCGAGTACGTTATTCGGTTTGCAGCTAGATGCACCAGTCATCATAAACTTTGAAAACAAATGATAGTAAGGATTGTACAGATGCATTTTTCTGAAAACAAAATCGATGATTTCAAAGTCCTTTTTGAGGACATCAAAGAGAAGATACGTCATCAACCAGGATGTGAATTTTTAGAGCTTTATCAAGGAACTGATGATCCACAAACCTTTTTTACCTACAGTTACTGGAATTCTTCAACCGATTTAAATAACTATCGAAATTCTGCGTTGTTTCAAGAGATATGGCCTAAAACCAAAGCCATGTTTGATCAAAAGCCCATCGCCACCAGCGTAGAAAAACTTCACAGCCTTTCATGAAAGCCATTTATCTAAAGGAAATACGTGGATTCTTCAGCAGCCTGAGCGGTTATTTGGTGCTGTGTATTTTCCTATTGGTTAGTGGTTTGTTTGTGTTTGTATTTGATGGTGAATTCAATGTGCTTAATTATGGTTTTGCAGATCTGACTCCGTTTTTTCTATTGATACCATGGTTGTTTATGTTCTTGATTCCCGCGATATGTATGCGCAGCTTCACGGTAGAACGTGATCTGGGCACATTGGAAATATTGTTGACCAGACCCATTTCCATACGATCTTTAATAGGTGGGAAATTTGCTGCGGCCTTTACAATAACCACCTTGGCCTTAGTGCCTACGGTCATTTATGTCATCACGGTCGGTACTTTGGGACAGACTTCTTACAATATCGATTTGGGCAGTACCTTCGGTAGCTATTTAGGTGCCTTATTGATGTCGTTGGGCTACGTGAGTATTTCCATCTGGTGCAGTACGGTGACTAAAAATCAGATCATAGCCTTTCTCATTGCGGCGCTGGTTTGTTTTGTGATGTACTTTGGGTTTGAAGGTGCCGCAGGTTATCTCGTTACCGACGATTTGATCGCATCTTTTGGAATGAAATATCACTATGAAAGTATGGCGCGCGGCGTTATAGATACTCGTGATGTTGTATACTTTTTGAGCGTCGCTGTTTTCTTTTTCGCTTTAAGCGAAATTTCACTCAAAACAAGCCTGAATAGGAATTCATGATTAAGATCGTTAGAAATATAGCCTTGTTGATCGTTGCACTCGTTGCGATAAATTACCTGTCTGGAACGTTTCACAAACGCTTTGACCTGACTGAAAACCAGCGGTACACCATTGCTCCCGAAACGAAAAAACTGCTGGATGAAGCCGAGCTTCCCATTTTCATAGATGTATTCTTGGATGGCGAGTTACCGTCAGAATTTCTCAAATTGAAACAGGAGACCAAACAATTACTGGAAGAACTGGCCGCCATACATCCCAATTTGAAATATGATTTTCTCGATCCTGTGGAAAATCTCAATCCAGAAGAAGCCAATCAGGTCGTCCAGCAACTCGCTCGAGAAGGCGTACAACCTGCCGTCGCCAATATTATTGAAAAGGGAAAACAGACCAATGTTACCGTGTTTCCCTATGCGATCATCGCTTATGACGGTAAACGTACCGCGATCCCGTTGTTGAAATCGGTAGCGCGATCCACTACAGAGCAACGAGTGAATTCTTCTATTAATCAATTAGAATACCAACTGGCAGATGGCTTGCGCAAGGTGTCCAAGCCCAAGGAAAAAACCATTGCCATACTGCGCGACAGCGGTGAATTGAGTAACCTTCAAATCGCCGATTTCATTAGATCTCTACAGGCATATTATCGTATTGCGCCATTCGGGATTGAATTTGTTACTTCTAGTGATAGTGTGACGCCAGTAAAAGTGCTGAATGAATTGAAGAAATACGATCTGGTGATCGAGCCCAAACCAACCGTCGCCTTTTCTGAAACCAAAAAATACGTTCTTGATCAATATATCATGAATGGTGGGAATTTGCTCATGGCGGTAGATCCTATCATTATGGAAAATGATAGCCTGGCAAACCCTGATCAAAAAGCCTATGCACTCTCCAGAGATTTAAATTTGGATGACATGCTCTTTAGATACGGTCTACGTTTGAATCGTGGCTTGATTAAAGATGTTCAAAGTGGTGCGCTGGCTCTAGCGACAGGACAAGGTCGAAACACACAGTACGAAGCTTTTCAATGGCCCTACTACCCTATGGCTAGTGGTGATAGTACCAGCGATATCACACGCAATCTGGAAGAAGTGAAATTTGAATATACCGGTAGCCTGGACACGTTGAAAAGCTCCAGTAAAAAGCACATTCTATTATCATCAAGTACTGAAACTGCAATAGTTACTTTACCATCTGCCATTTCTCTAAATGAACTGGATGATGAAATAGATCCGCAATTGTATAGATCAGGTAGCCAGCCACTGGCAGCCATTGCCCAAGGATCTTTTACAAGTGCCTATAAAAACCGTGTCAAGCCATTTGAAATCAAAGATCATAAGGATGAGACCAGCAAGGCTTCCATTTTTCTCGCGGCAGATGGCGATATCATGAAAAATCAAATAGATCGCGGTCAGCCGCAAGATCTAGGATATGATATGCGTACCGGTCAGTTTTATGGGAATAAAGAATTCTTGATGAATGTGGTCAACTATATGCTGGATGATGACAATTTGATTGCCCTGAGAAACAAGGAAATCAAGGTTCCGTTTCTAGATATCAAACGCAGTTATGACCATAGATTATTGTGGCAAACGATCAACATTGTCGTGCCGTTGTTGATCATACTCGGTTTCGGTGGATTGTTCCTGTGGTTGCGTAAGAGAAAATATACTTCTTAACTCTTCTTCACGTACTGCGTCAAAATCACAATATGCTGGCCATTGACTTTTCCTTCTATGTGATTTTCGTTTTCATGATCCAGTGAAATGTTGCGCACAGGTGTACCACGCTTTGCTGTAAAACTAGCTCCTTTAACGTCTAGATCTTTAATCAGTACAACACTATCGCCTTTTGACAGAATATGACCGTTAGCATCACGATGCACTATTTGCGGCCCAGACGCAATACCTGCCATCGCCCATTCTTTGACATCATCTTCCAGATACATCATATCCAGTAAATCCACTGGCCAACCTTTAGGTTTGAGTTGGTTCAACATTCTATAGGCTACAACTTGAACTGCTGGAACGGGACTCCACATAGAGTCGTTAAGACAACGCCAGTGATTCGCATCAACTTGATCAGAATCTGTGAGCTGATTGACACAGGTAGAACAAGCTAGAATCTGAGTATCCTTGACATCACTAGGTGATTCAGGTACATCGTAGACCAGCAGTGATTCCTTGGAAGCACAAAGTTCACAAACGTTTCCAGAGCGTTCTTCGAGCTCTTTTTGCAATTCTGACATGGATTGGATTTTATGGCCGCAAAGATAGGTAGAATGTATAGTGTTAGCTCTGTATTAATATCGATAGGATTTTAAAGAAAGTAGACTTACGTTCAGCGTTTACTAAAGTATAGTTTATCTGCCCAGCGGCACACTTTTTTCAAAATCGAGATCCAAGTTGGGATTAGAAATGAGCCCATTGGCATCAATCGAGATGACGCGAGGTAGTAATAATATTCCAAGGTCTTCTTTAAATTCAAAACCATCTTTGGGACTTGCTTTTACATTAAGTCCAGCAAGCTGACTGGAAAATTGCAATTCCTTCCAAGTATCCTCATAAAGTGAGGCATCAACTCCATAAGCTACATAGTAGGTGTCTGGTTCTTGCTGTACCGCGAATTTATTCCACTTGGTTAGATTTTGGCTTAGAAAAGGATCTCTAAAACTATAAACCAATAATTGGATTTTTTTACCTTGAAAATTATTGAAATTCACGCTAGCACCATCAACGGTTTGCACTTCAGGATACTCAAACTCACTGCCCTTACCTGTTCTCTTACTTTTTCTATATAGGCGTCGTTCTTTACTTGTATGCGGATTGTAAAGTGGTTTTGAAATGTCATACAAAAAGTCTGCTCTAGGATGATGCTCCGTAGACTGGACAAATGCTTTCTTTTTAAGATCGCTAGTAATAAAACCATCTAAATCATTGACAAATCGGCGACCATACCGCACTTTTTCCAGCTGCAATAATTTCTTGAAGTTATATACCTGCGCCATGGCCTTGTATTGTGGTATAGTCGTATAATAACGATTGTTAGAGAAATCCATATCAGGAAAATCCTGCAATTCAAGATCTTCAAGCGAAGTGGTTTGGTTCATTTGATATTGCTGGTGTGCCAGTTTTACATAAGCCTGAAAACTCTTATAATACATGGCCTCATCTTCTTTAAACAACTCGCTAAAAGGCATGCTTTTTAGCTTTTCCATCCATACATTGGTCAGACTATCGACCGATGGAGCGAGTTGTGCCATGGGCTGCTTCAATAAATCCTTTTGATTGGCAAACTCGGCGTAAACTTCATTACGCGTAATCAAATATTCATTTTTTAACGCGCCTTGAGCACCTGAGTAAATGACCGTAATAAGGCTGTCATTTTTAAAAACAGCTGCATTGAAATCATCAAAGTCCTCTAGATGAATGGGAAAGATTTTATTTTCTACAATCAAGCTGTTAAAGCCTCCAAAACCAGATATATATGCAGAATCTACTCTTTCATAGACCTGATCGACCAAACTATTGGTAACGATCCTTACCGGTACATTCTCTGAAGTTGTTGTGGTAACATATATGGGAATTTCATATTGGGCCCATGATTTTAGGGAACTTATAAAAAGTAATATTAAAAACGAGACTATTTTAAATTTTGCAATATCCATTCTACACGTTGGTCTTTATTGTTATTGAAATTGTAGGATTTGCATTTAAATGTAATTGGTTTAGCAAGACCTACTTCCTGCAATCTCTTTACAGATGGCAAGTATTCTAGGGAACATTTACCCATCAACAATGATTCCATATTTTCGCCTGCTTGATGACGGTTGTATATTTTTTGAAGACCAGAAAGATATAAGGCATCTTTTGTAAAACCGCCACCACGATGAACTCTCAAGGTAATATTGAAGGCTCGCTCACGATCCAGACCGTATTGATTATGAATCAGGTTAAAGGTTTCTGTGAAGTCGTTACCTTTAATGAGACTGTCTGTGGCAATCACACGATAAGCCAGTTCTCGCAGTCTTGAAACGGTCAAATTACCGCTCATATATTCCGCAAAAACGGCTAGTCCTTCCTGTGTTTCCACATTGTTGGGAAATCCATTCCCGAACACTTTTAAGGGTTGCTCGATCGCATTAAAAGTCGTGACCAGATGAACTCCTATCTCGTGATGCGCCAAAACATTAAGCTGGTGCTGCGAGAACTGGTGGTTCTTCTTCAGTATAAGTGCACGGTCTTTATTGGAAACCATTGCCGCGGCACTCATGGCGCTGCTGGTTTTGATGGCAAAATTGAAACCGTATTCCTTTTTATAATCTTCAAAGAATTGGATCGCTTGTTCTGTAGATAATTGAGGTTCCGCTTTCGCGAAAGCGGACTCATCATCTTCCCTATGATGTAGGATAAACTTTGCGTTTTCCACCATCTTATCGGTAGGCGTACCGTAAAACCGAAGGCTGTTGAAATAAAACCTGTTGTCCGGCTGGCTTATGGTCTCAATGCACTGGACCATACCGCTGTAAGTGTATACCACGTCCTTGTAAAGGTCGCGTATGACCTTGTCATCAATGTCCTTGAGCCGCTGGCTAAAAAACAGCCGATGCAGTTTATAGGTGTCAAAACGCACCTTGCGGTATTTGAATTGTGGGTTGTACTTGTACTTTTCCTTGAAAAATTGCTTGCGTTCCTGGGCAATATTCAACGGATTTATAAACGCCAGCAGTTCCAGATTACCGACCAATCGATGAATGTTCTCATCGATTTCCAGCACTTCCTGAAACTCGCCAGTAGATTTAGATAACTTCATAAAAATTTACTGATCAAAAGTATGGTGGCGATCATAGAAACGATAAGCGTGCGACTGTATGTAGTACTTGAGCTTGTCCTTCAAGGCGTGAACCACTTCTGGATACACAACACCGGTTTCTTCATCGCAATAGATTTTGGAAACCTCGGTAGCCAGAACCAAGGAGTTCTTGGAATTGGCAGTCACGTATTTTAAAAAGAATCCGTTTCCTTGAAACACATCATTGATTTCGCAAGAAACTTCTTGTTCAATAGGCAATTCAATTTTATTGAGAATTTCCTTCCATTGTTCAATGGCCAGTTTGTATTTGATCTGATCGACGTTTGAAGTACCTATATTAAATACTGGCACTTTGCGGTCCCAACGTTTGTAATTGTAAGAATGTAGATCATAAAACACGGTCGTCCCGAAGAGCTCTTCCAACTTGACAATCAATTGCAGAATGACTCTATAAAAGTTTTCGTGCTTTTGAAGTGCACGGTCTTTTTCCTCTTCTGACAAAGGCGTTTTCCAAAGTGTCTTACCCCAAGCGGTTTCATAAATCGCGTTTTTGGGATCTCTATTGAGATCATACTCAAACCTACTGTCATGCGCTATAATCGTGATGGGCAACATGGAAATCATGGTACCCGTTGCTGGATCTTCTTCATACCAGCGATCGTACTCTGTATGCAAGCACTTTTTCCATAGTCTTTTATCAAAATGGTGTCCGTCATGTATCGCGGCGCATACGTAGGGAACGTAATCGTCAATTTTTATGGAAAACGAGTAATCGTCAACAACGGCATGAAATGTTTCTTCATGCTCGATCTTATTCAAGATCTGACGGATGGACATTTTATTCATTCAGTAGGGTGTTCTTGAGTTTTTGGGTTCTGTCTAATGCTTTTTTTCTAATGCTGGTCTCTTCTTCAAAGTAGTCAATGATCTTTTCTTGTACTTTGGTTTTAGAGGACTTGTTGATTTGAACGATGCCACCAGGCGACATCACGTTAACTTCTACCAGCATACCATTGATCACATCGATCCCTACAAAGAACAAACCATCGTTTACTAGTTTGGGACCTATTTTTTTACACAGTAGCTTTTCGGCTTTGGTAAGTACGTGCTTTTCAAAACTACCGCCAGCGCTAATGTTGGACCTATGATCATCGCCGCCAGGAACACGTCTTACGGCGCCTATAGGTTTACCGTTGAGGAGTAGAATGCGACTATCTCCTTGATCTGCGCCATCGATATAATCCTGAAGGATTACATAATTAGTAGTACCATCTTTATTGTCAATGTAGAAATCCAGCAAAGAGTTTACATTAAACATCGCACTCTTCTCAATCATGATCACGCCGCTACCACCATAACCGTTAAGCGGCTTCATGATCATGCGATCTCTAGGGTTTTCCTTAATGACTGATTTTAAATATTCCTTGTTTTTGGATACGTGCGTGCGAGGTATAATCGTGTTGTCTGGATCTACAAAACAAGCCGTATACAACTTATTGTTGGCCTCACGCAGTCCTTCAATATCATTCACGATAAATACATCTTCCTTGACTGAGTCCAAGAAGTTGAGGGCAATAGGATCTAGAGGTGGATTAGCTCGCATCATGATCACATCAAAACCAGCCAGTGGTAACATCTTTTCCTTGAATTGCGCGCGCTTATAGAAGGATTTCATTTGAGCTGGCACTTTGTCCATCTTACGTATCACTTTTGAGAATGCATAAGCTATACTATCGCGTATGGTAAGATTTGCTGGAGTTGCCATTGCAACAGTGTGACCACGCTTCATACATTCATGGATCAGCACCAACGTGGAATCACTCTCGGGATGGACTTCTTCCCACGGGTACATGATAAAACAGACATTCATAAGCTTTTCTTTTTGGTTGGTACCGTGCAAACTAGGAATAAAAAGAAAACGATGCTGTTAAGTAAATGCAATAGTTAAGTGGTAGAGGTCTTTGATTATTTTGCTTTCCTGCCTGACCGGCAGGCAGGCGCGAAAGCGAAATAATCAAAGACCAGTATCTAGCCAACATAATCTACGTGCCTAAGAGCTTAAAAACATAACTTACTCGATAGGAGTTTATGAAGAAACTTCGTCCAGGTGGTCATCCCATTCCTGTACATCTGGCTCGCCGAATTTACCCAAAGACTTCGCCACTATGGATGCTACTGTCGCGTCACCAGTAACATTCACTGTAGTACGCAACATATCTAGCGGTCGATCAACGGCAAAGATTAAGGCTAGAGCGACTGGTAGTAGTTCGCTAGGGAAATTAATGGACTCCAAAACAATCACCAGCATCACCATTCCAGCGCCAGGAACCGCAGCAGAGCCAATAGATGCCAACAGCGCCGTCAACACTATGGTTAATTGAGCGGTCAAAGCCAATTCAATTCCCAGAGCCTGACAAACAAACACCGCAGCGACTGCCTGATATAGACTGGTACCATCCATATTAATGGTGGCACCGACGGGCAGCACAAAACTCGCTACCTCTTTTTCTACGCCCATATGCTCTTCCACACGCTCCATGGTTACGGGTAGCGTTGCGGCACTAGAACTAGTTGAAAAAGCCAATAGTTGTGCAGGAGCGATTTTGTCTAAAAACCATAGCGGTGACTTCTTGACGTACAACCAGAATATCAAACAATACACACCTATCATCAAAATCAGTCCCAGAACAACAGTACCTGCATAGAATAACAAGGCGAGCAGAATATCTGGATCGTCTGCACTCACGACAACATTTGCCAATAACGCAAACACTGCAAAAGGTGCTGTCAACATGATCAGATCGACCATTTTAAGCACTACATCATTTAAGGAGTCAAAGAAATTTTTCAAAGGTTCTGCGGCCTTTTCACCTATCAATAGCATAGAAATACCTAAGAAAATGGCAAAGAAAATTACCTGCAACATCAGGCTGTTGTTGGACATCGCAGCAACCGCATTATCGGGAACCATATCTACTAATGCTTGTAATGGTCCGCTATCTTTTTGCATGGCTGCAGTGGATAGTTTACCAGCAATATCAGAATTGCCTTCATAGGTAGCGCTCAAATTGTCTATGGTTTCTTGTGAGATTCCAGAACCTGGATTCAATAGATTCACCAACCCTAAGCCTAAGGTGATCGCAATTACCGTGGTGGCTATATAAATGATAATGGTACGTAATCCCATTTTACGGAATTTCGCTATATCCTTAAGGTCAGAAATTCCTTTGATCAGCGAGGCAAGAATCAATGGCACGGCGATAAGCTTGAGCAAATTCACGAATATCGTCCCGAATGGATTGATCCAGTCTTCTACAAAACCACGACCCCAATCAAATTGTACCATCAGGAACCCAAAAAGGATTCCCAGTACCATTCCTATTAATATTTGCCAGTGAAGTGCTAATTTTTTCATGTATGATAATTAATTCGCTTTGGTTTGTACCTGAGGTCTAGGTATTAAAGCGATTTTATATTAAACTCTTGATGTTTTATTTCTCAAAAAATGATCTGCTAGAACCAGTGCTGCCATGGCTTCTACAATGGGTACCGCTCTGGGAACCACACATGGGTCGTGACGGCCTTTGCCTTGCATTTCAGTGGCGTTTCCATCTTTGTCAATGGTAGGTTGTGATTGCATAATGGTGGCGACAGGCTTGAAAGCCACGCTAAAGTAGATATCCATCCCATTAGAGATACCACCTTGAATACCGCCACTGTAATTGGTTTTTGTACTGCCGTCTGCATTGTAGAGATCATTATGCTCACTGCCCAGCATGGCGCTACCCGCAAAACCGCTACCGTATTCAAAACCCTTGACGGCATTAATGGAGAGCATGGCTTTTCCCAGATCTGCATGTAGTTTGTCAAATACAGGCTCGCCTAAGGATGGTGGCACATTTTGAATCACGCAACTTACCACACCACCTATAGTATCGCCAGCCTTGCGCACTTGCAGGATTTTTTCTTCACACGCTTTCGCGAAAGCGGAATCTGCACATCTTACTGCGTTATTCTCAATTTCTGCAAAATCCAGCTCTTGATAGGGCTGGTCCATTTTGAGATCGCCAACGCTACTCGTGTAGGCGTGGAACTGGATGGATGATAGCATCTGCTTTGCCACGGCACCAGCCACCACTCTACAAGCGGTTTCTCGAGCACTGCTGCGTCCACCGCCGCGATAGTCGCGAGTACCATATTTATCCGTATAGGTCTTATCTGCATGGCTGGGACGATAGCTGTCTGCGATGTGTGAGTAGTCCTTAGACTTTTGGTTCTCGTTGACAATCTGGAAACCGATGGGCGTTCCTGTACTCACTCCTTCAAAAATACCGGATAAAAATTCTACAGTATCAGATTCTTTACGCTGGGTAACGATCTTACTTTGACCAGGCTTGCGCCTGTCAAGATCTCTTTGAACGGCAGCAAAATCAATTTTGATTCCTGCGGGACAACCGTCAATGATGCCACCTATTGCTATACCGTGTGATTCTCCAAAGGTGGTCAGTTTAAAAGCCTGCCCAAAAGTATTTCCTGCCATAGAAGACAAATATAAGGTTTGATGGATTTAAAAGTATAGGATGTTGTTTTTTGATCTATATATTTGAAAACCATGAAGAATTTTATCTGTATTTCAATTTTATGCCTCTCGTTATTTCAATCATGTTTTGCGCAATCCGCAAACGCAGATTCAAAATTAATCAGAAGGTCCAAAAAAGCCTACAGCCAGCTTGACTGGAAAAAAGCTGAAAGGCTATTTAAGAAGGCTAGAGAGCGAGAGAATCTAGAAGATGACGTTAGTAGTCAGATCTATTACGCGAACATTTTATTTGCAAAAAAAGATTATGAGAAATCTAGAAATTTATATCATTCTATATTAAGCAATCTTGCTGCTAATGATGATAAACGGTCTTTTTTACAGCAAGGAATCTCAAGGTCACAAAAAAACATAGAATACCAGAGAAAACTCAAAGAACCTAGATTAGATATTGAGAAAGAATTGAAGAGTGGTATCATAAAACTTGACAGTTATGATAAAATCACAAGTTTAGATCAAATGGTTGTTTATCCAGGCTGTGAATCATCTGCTGATCAAAAGGCAACCGACAGATGTTTACATTATTATCTAAATGATTTAATTAGCTATAATTTTAGAAAGAACATATTGACCGATTTAGGGCTGCCAACTTCCCTTGTTATGTATCTCGATTTTAAAGTGATGACTGATGGCGTTTTAAAAGATATAGAGGTGTATTCTGTACACCCAACGGTGGAACTTGAAGCCATAAGAATATTAAAAGGTGCACCAAAACTAGAACCGGCAGTGATTAGTGGTAAACCTATCGCTGTGCTAGAAAATTTTCATGTTCATCTGTATTGAAATTTAATGATTCAGTTATTTAAAATTCTACTGTCTTGTTAGACTAATATGTGTTTGCAGGAAATTTAGCGACAAGTTGATCTTTGTATTCCAGTTCCTATATTTAGCAGTTTAAAAATCCAATTGATGTATAGATTATTCGCTTCCTTATTGCTTTTCAACTTGTTCTCCTTTTCGGTTTATGCACAAACGGAAATATCGATAAGCAAAAAGAATGAAAAGCTACTGGGCCAGTCTTATAAGTACTACTCCAAAAAGAAATTTGACAAAGCGTTGAATTATGTAGAAAAGGCCATGCAGGAATCTGAAGTTCAAGATATTGCCATGGCATCATTACTGGAAGGCAACATTCACTTTGCACTAGATAACTTAGAAGAAGCCAAAACAGCCTACCTAAAAGCCATTCAGGTTTCAAAACCAACTGATAATGCAGCCTACACGGCGCAAATAGGCCTCGCTCGCAGTATGACTAAAATAAACCGACGTAAGGAAATTGAGACCAAGAAAAGGGAAAGGGAAGCTTTAAAAGACTCCACAGATACTAAAAAGAAGAACAAAGACAAAACTGCTGCCTTTGCCATAATTGAACAGGTTCCTATCTATCCTGGTTGTGAACGAAAGCTGTCCAATGCCGCTTACAAAAGCTGCATGCAGGAAAAAATCACGGCGCACGTTTCTGAAAACTTCAATACAGGTGTTTCCAAAGCCATAGGCATCAAGGGTAAAATTAATATAAATGTGCAATTTAAGATTAGTGCCCAAGGTGATGTCATCGATATTTATGCAAAGGCTTTGAACCCTTTACTGGAAGAAGAAGCCATACGAGTGATCCAGCGCCTACCTAACATGCAACCCGGCACGCAGCAAGGAAAACCAGTAAACGTCATTTATGGTCTGCCGATCATTTTTCAGCTGAATTGATCAGCTTTGTTTGGACGTTTATTTTATTACGACATTTTGTATTCAACATAGATTTGTTGAAAGTGGTACTTTGAATGGTATGGATTCTTGCTAAAAATGGTATTTCGCTTTCACGCATGCCTGCCGGTCAGGCAGGAAAGCGAACTAAACCAACGCTATCCTAATAATACCATCTTCATCGATCGTATCAAGCTTTACGGTCTGTAATTCATTGACCAGCTCTGGATTGTAATAGGTTTTGACCTTTACGTAGTTCTCGGTAAAACCATGGATAAAACCTTCCTTATTTTCAGCTTCCCAGAGAACTGTCTTTGTTGTACCTAGCTGACTCTCATAGAAGGCTCTGCGTTTTTTGACCGATAAGCCACGCAGCATTTTGGAACGCTTTTTACGCACGTTCATGGGCACGACGCCATCCATCACAGCGGCTTCTGTATTTTCTCGCTCGCTGTAAGTGAACACGTGCAGGTAGGAAATATTTAATTCACTCAGGAACTTAAACGTATCCATAAAATGTGCATCTGTCTCACCAGGAAAACCTACGATCACATCAACACCTATGCAGCCATCTGGCATTACTTCTTTGATCTTGTTCACGCGATCCACATAAAGCTCACGATTATAACGACGCTTCATTTTTCCCAGCAATTCGTTATTACCTGACTGCAACGGAATGTGAAAGTGCGGTACAAAGGCGCGCGATCTGGAAACCAAATCAATGGTTTCATTCTTCAACAAATTGGGCTCAATGGAAGAAATGCGCAAACGCTCAATGCCTTCAACTTGATCTAGTTCTTTCACCAAATCCAAAAAGGTATGCTCATGGAGCTTGTTGCCAAATTCACCTTTCCCAAAATCACCTATGTTGACGCCGGTAAGTACGATTTCCTTGATATCCTGCGCAGCAATATCACGGGCATTTTGCAATACATTTTCCATGGTATCGCTGCGTGAAATACCTCGTGCCAGCGGTATGGTGCAATAGGTACATTTATAATCACAACCATCTTGAACTTTTAAGAAAGCTCTTGTACGATCACCTATGGAATAAGATCCCACATAAAAATCTGCCTCATCAATCTCGCAGGAATGGATTTGTGCCGGCTCATCTTTGGACAGCTGGTTGATATAATCTGTAATCTTGAACTTCTCGGTGGCACCCAGCACCAGATCAACTCCATCGACGGCCGCCAGTTCTTCTGGTTTCAATTGCGCATAGCAGCCTACGGCAATGGTAAACGCATCTTTATTTTGCTTTTGTGCTCTCTTGACAATAGACTTGAAACGTTTGTCAGCATTTTCAGTGACGCTACAGGTGTTGATGACATAGATATCAGCTGGCTCGTCAAACTCCTTGCGATCGTAGCCCTGCTTATCAAAATCGCGCGCGATGGTCGATGTCTCGCTAAAATTAAGCTTACATCCCAAAGTATAAAAAGCAACGGATTTCTTGTCTGCTACGGCGTTCATAATACGTTTTTAATAAGTTGCAAAGATACTGGCATTTCAAGACAGTAAAAAGTTTCAAAACCCATTTTGCAAAGCGATAAATTATGGATGTTCAAGTCCATCAAACCCCTATCTTTGCTAGCATGAATCGATGGTGGTCTCTCCTACTTTTTTACGTTATGATTATTGCCTGTTCTGAAGGTTCAGATCAGATTGATTCTAGGACTGTTTTCCGTTATAACGAGCATGCCAATATCACAAGTATGGACCCTGCATTTGCCAAGGATCAACGCAACATTTGGGCCTGCAACTTGATGTATAACGGTTTGGTCAAGCTTGATAACAACCTTCAAGTGGTTCCAGATATTGCTGATTCATTGGGAGTTAGCAGCGATGGTCTTACCTATAGCTTTAGATTAAAGGATAGCGTTTATTTTCATGATAATTTCGCTTTCCTGCCTGACCGGCAGGCAGGCGCGAAAGCGAACAAAACTTCAACATCATTACATAAAGTAACCGCAGCCGATTTTAAATATGCTCTGGAACGACTTACAGATCCCAGCGTTGCCTCGCCTGGCGCATGGGTCATGAGCAATGTCAAACAAATCAAGGCAGCATCTTCCAAAGAGTTAGTCATCGAATTGAAACAACCGTTTCCAGCATTTTTGGGATTGTTGACGATGAAATATTGTTCGGTCATTCCAGAAGCTTCACGGTTAGTGGATGACTACGACCGGCGTTCCAATCCCATAGGCACTGGACCTTTCTACATGAAGCGCTGGGAAGAAAATGTCAAACTGGTGTTGCGACGCAACGATCATTACTTTGAACGTGATGAAAAAGGAGCACCACTGCCCTATCTGGAAGCTGTGGCGATCACATTTAAAAATGACAAACAGTCCGAATTTCTGGAGTTTGCCCAAGGTAATCTGGACTTTATCAATGCATTGGATCCTAGCTATAAGGACGAGTTGCTAACGACACAAGGTGATTTAAAACCTGCGTATGCGTCCAGTGTGAATATGATTAAAGCTCCGTTTCTCAATACAGAATATCTAGGCCTACAACTGGATAGTGACACACCGGAATTACAAAGTTTGAAGCTGAGACGTGCCATTAATCTGGGCTTTGATCGGGTTCAAATGATCAAATACTTAAGAAACAACATAGGCACGCCTGCTACAAAAGGTTTCATTCCAGCAGGATTACCCGCTGGCGGACAGGTAGAAGGTTTTGAATATGATCCCTTAGAGGCTCAAAAATTAGTGAACGAATACCGTCAGGTAACAGGTGACGAGAATCCGCAAGTGGTGATAAGTACGAATGCTAACTATCTGGATTTGTGTGAATACATTCAAAAGGAATTAGAGAAAATAGGCATTCAAGTCAACGTAGAAGTAATGCCGCCATCAACCTTGCGACAAGCGCGCAGTGCCGGCCAATTGGATATTTACAGATCCAGCTGGATAGCCGATTACCCAGATGCTGAAAATTATCTTTCCCTATTTTATTCTGACAACTTTGCGCCCAACGGGCCCAATTACACGCATTTTTCCAACGAGACTTATGATCGCCTGTATGAGCAGGCACTAGCCAATCCAGATTCCAAGGCACGCGAACGTCTATACGTTCAAATGGATTCGCTAATCATTGATCAGGCGGCGATCGTTCCTTTATATTATGACCAGAGCGTGAGGTTTATCAGCAAGAATGTTCATGGACTGGAAACCAATGGGATCAATATTTTGGATTTGACTAGAGTGTATAAAACAGCCCATTGATGCGCGATTTCAAACTACTTTCCTCACCATTACAAGGCTTTACCGATTTTAGATTCCGTAATGCGTTGCATGAATTTTATGGTGGTATTGATACCTATTATGCTCCCTATATAAGATTCAACGGGAAACTGGAAATCAAATCTTCCTATCAAAGAGATCTGGACCCAGAGAATAATCAGGTTCCTGAACTGATCCCACAAGTCATGACGGCAGATGCAGATGAGTTTCTGCTGGCAGCAAATTATATCAAATCCTTAGGCTATAAAGAGCTCAACTGGAATCTAGGTTGTCCCTATCCCATGGTGACCAAACGCGGTATGGGATCTGGACTTATCTGTAATCATGAAGGCATCGACCACATTCTCGAAAGAGTTCATGCAGAAACTGATGTGACCATCTCCATGAAAATGCGATTGGGCTATCACGAGACGACAGAGATTCTTGAGGCCTTTGAAACGCTCAAAAAATATCCGCTTAAAAGTATTGCGGTCCACGCTCGTACGGGTCAACAATTATATAAAGGTGGCGTGCATCTAGATGCCTTTGAAAAATGCATAGAGCAATCGCCGCATACGTTATATTATAATGGAGATATTACCACGGTAGAAGTATTTCAGCAGCGACTGGAGCGCTTTCCCAGCATTGAACATTTTATGATAGGCCGCGGACTCATCGCAGATCCTTACCTACCACTTATGATCAAGCAAAATATTCATGAACACCCATCAGATCGTTGGGAACGATTCCGGGCTTTCCACGATCAGATCTTCACGCAATACGATGCGTTTCTTCAAGGTCCAACGCCCATCAAAATGAAGATGCAGGGATTCTGGGGTTATTTTGCAGAGCAATTTGACAACCCACAAAAGACGTTTAAAAAGATCAAGAAAGCTGGAAATACAAAAAATTATCAAATTGCTGTCAACGAGATCTTGAACTCGGTTAAATAATCTGGATTTACTCCATAAAAAAAGAGCGATCTCCACCGCTCTTTTTACTAGCGATCTCCACCGCTATATTTTAATAAACAACAAATTTTCAGATTGATTGCTTATTTACTTAAACCGTGATAAATGTAATACGTCGATTCAATTTAGAAGCTCTAGAACTTGTTAATTTATCCTTATAACGGTTATTAAAATATAACAACCTGTTTATCAATTGTTTGAAATTTAGCTAAAAATGCAGTTTATCGATAGCCTATTTTCGATCAAGTTCAAATCGGCTGATCTGGTTGTTTCCTGCTAACAGTCCTTGTTGATCATCAATCATCGCAATGGTGTAAAAACCAGTAGTTGATAACTGTTTCCAGTCTTGGCCTTGATTGCCGCTCCACCATATTCCAGGGCTACCTACAGCGATAAGTTCGTTACCATGTGTTTGAGGTACAAAAGCAATGTCGCTGCAATAACCAGGACCATTCCCGTCGGCGATGAGTTTCCAAGTTTTACCGCCATCGCGGGTAATCGCCTTATTGGCAATCTTATTATCCTTTGCATTCCAATCGCCGCCTATCATAACACCTAGGTTTTCGTCATAAAAATCCAGCGCATAGATACCAGTCATCTCGCCACCGCTCGTCATAGGCGTTTCTTGAACTTCCCAGGTTTTGCCGTGATCTGGGCTGTGCAATACTCTGGCAGCCAAGCCACCTGTTGCGATCCATATATGGTCACCTTGCAAGGCAATGTTAGAGTTGCTAGCCGCATAAGCCGCTTCTCCTTCTACTATTGTAGGTAATTTATCGCAAGTTATCTTGGACCAAGTGTCGCCGCCATCGTTGGTGGTCAAAACTGTAAAACAATCTTCCTGCGGGTCGCCCATGGCAATACCGTCCATGTCGTTCCAAAATTTCATGCTGTCGTAAAATACCTTCTCACCAGATTCTTCATACACCAGCGCCAGTGAATCGTTTTGGTGCGATATCCTATAGATCAAAGCGGGATTTCCAGCCGTAAGGATAAAGGTGTAATCGGCAGTAACCGCGATGGATCTAAGTTCCAATTGATCGTTGCCGTTAAAAACAACACGACCTTTTTGAATGCTGCCTAAAGTGTCATGATAAGCACCGTAGGTGCTGCGATTACCTGCAAACCAGAAGGTGCCGTCCTTCACATCCAGCGCCCGTACGCTCAATGTATCTGTAGATATAGGTTCCAATTGTATGGAGACTTCCTTGGGTGATTGATATGTTGATGTTGAGTCGTTCTTGCAGGACAGCAACAAACCTGGCAATAGAAATAAGAAGATCTTTCTCATGAATAGGATTGAAATAGGTGGTAAAGTTGAGGAATAGTTCGCTTTCGCGAAAGCGATTACAAAAACAACCTTTTAATAACTTTAAGAGCGATGAGATAAATGTATTTTTGCAGCATGAGATTTCACCACAATTTACTTCAGGCAACGGTCGATGCCTTACACAACATATTTAATGACGGCAAATATGCCGATCAAGCCATACAGCGCATTCTTAAAAGGGACACGCGATGGGGTTCTAGAGACCGTGGTTTTATTGCAGAGACGACTTATGATATCGTGCGCTACAAGCGACTCTATGCTGCGATTGCAAATGTAAAAGAGCCATTTAAACCAGCAGATTTATGGCGCATGACTGCCGTATGGATCGTGCTTAAAGGGCATGATGTTCCTGCCTGGGAAGAATATTACAACACGCCGGTACGACGCATCAAAGGAAAATTTGACGAACTATCGGCCATTACCAAATACCGTGAATCCATTCCTGACTGGATGGATGAAATGGGTAAAGAAGAACTGGGCGAAGAATTGTGGAACAAAGAAATAAGCGCCCTTAACCAGCAAGCTGATGTAGTACTGCGGACCAACACACTTCAAACAGACGTTAAAACACTACAGGAAAAATTACTGGCGCTAGAAATAGCAACGACTACAGACGAGCGCTTTCCAGATGCCTTGATTCTTAAAGAACGTGCCAACGTCTTTCAAACCGAATTATTCCAAAATGGCCTTTTTGAGGTACAGGATGCTGGATCGCAGACCATTGCTCCTTTCGCTCAAGTAGAGCCAGGCATGCGTGTCATGGATTCTTGTGCTGGTGCTGGAGGCAAATCATTGCACCTTGCAGCTTTGATGGAAAATAAGGGTCAGATCATCTCGACAGATATTTACAACGGTAAACTTAACGAGCTCAAACGTCGCGCACGTCGCGCTGGTGCCCACAACATAGAAACCCGATTGATTGACTCTACTAAAGTGATCAAAAAATTGGATGGAAAAATGGACCGCCTTGTCATAGATGCACCTTGTAGTGGTTTAGGCGTATTACGCAGAAATCCTGATGCCAAATGGAAACTGGAACCAGAATTTCTAGATAACATAAGAAAAACGCAACAGGAGATTCTGCAATCCTATAGTCGTGTGGTAAAGCCAGAAGGCATGATGGTCTATGCTACTTGCTCCATCCTACCATCAGAGAATGAGAAACAGGTCGAGACCTTTTTGAATTCTGAATCTGGAGCTGATTTTGAGTTGTTAGATTCCCAGTCGCTGATGGCTCACAAAGATGGATTTGATGGGTTTTACATGGCCTTGATGAAAAAGAAAAAATAAACTTGTTCCCCTATGAGAATAGCATTACTCTCTACCCTATTTCTAAGTGTTGTTCTAGGTGCTGCACAACCGCCAGATGGTTATTACAGCAGCGCTCAAGGCCTAACAGGCTACGAACTCAAAACCGAACTTAAGGAAATCATTACCAACGGTTTTAATGGACAGTCGTATGGTGATCTTATTGATCTTTACCAGACATCTGACAACGATGATTACTACGACGACAATCAATCGTTCACCATTCTAGACATATATTCTGAAAATCCTGATGGGCCAGATCCCTATGTGTACTCGTTCAACGATAATTGCGGGAATGTAAGTGCCAATGAAGGTGGTTGCTACAATCGCGAGCACCTGTATCCACAAGGTTTTTTTAATCAAGAGGACATCATGCGCAACGATGCGCACCACGTCGTGCCTACAGACGGTCAAGTGAATGGAAGACGTAGTAACTTTCCTTTTGGCGAAGTGAATAACCCAACCTTTACCTCGCGCAATGGCAGTAAGGTAGGACCATCTGCTACTCCAGGATTTACACAAACCGTATTTGAGCCTATCGATGAATTTAAAGGAGACATCGCTCGCAGCCTTTTGTATTTTGCTACCCGATATGAAGATAATTGGGACGACAGCTCTTGGGATGATAAGGATGCTAACGTAAGCGATCCACGTGGTGGACCCAACAAGAATCAATGGTATGAGCAATGGTTCATCGATCTATTGGTACAATGGCACAATGAAGATCCTGTAAACCAGCGTGAGCAGGATCGCAACAATGATGTTTTTGAATATCAGAATAATCGCAATCCTTTTATAGATAACCCAGAATGGGTCAACCAGATCTGGACTACAACGGCATCTACCAGCGATAATTCTTTTACTACAATAAACATTTTCCCTAATCCATCCACTGGTAGATTTCAAATCACCGATTTGCAAGAATCGGTAACAATTTCAGTGTTTGACGTTTCAGGAAGAATGGTGAAGGCAAATCAAACCTTGGAAGGCAACGCATTTGAAATTAACGGTACAGGTGTATATTTTGTGAAGTTGAATTCAAACTTAGCCAGCAAAACTTTTAGGGTGATCGTGAAATAAGTTAAGAGATATAAAACTAAAAAGCCCAATCAGAATTGATTGGGCTTTTTTATTTAGAAAATAAACAAGGTCGAACTACAAACTCATATTGAGCACCGCTCTGAATCTGGTCTCGTTATTCATCATTTTTTCAAAAGCTTCTTTGGCATCCTTCAAGGCAAATTCTTCAATCATAGGTTTGGTGCCTGTCATCGCGCTAAAATTGAGCGTATCCTCACTATCTGGCGCCGTACCACTAGGCCATCCTTTTAGACTTTTACGAGCTTGAAGCAATTGCATGGGCGATACTTCCACTTTATCTGCGGTCGCTGCAATAAGCAACATCGTACCATCCATGGCGAGACCATCAACGATGCTCGAGATGGCATCGGCATGTGGTGCGGTAGCAACGATTAAGTCGGCTCCACCCATTTCTTGTAGCTTTTCTACAGCATCCACATCATCTGTTGCGATAAACTCGTTAGCGCCTAATTCTAACGCTAGTTTCTTTTTATCCTCACTAGTAGAAATAGCAATGGTACGCATTCCCATTTTGTTGGCATATTGAATGGCAAGGTGACCTAAACCACCTATTCCTTGCACGGCAACGGTGTCTCCAGCTCTCAACCCAGCGTTGCGCATACCGTTATAGACCGTAATACCGGCACAAAGCAACGGTGCCGCCTCTGTGCTTTTAAGTTCGTCTGGAATGGATGCCGCGGCTTCATAAGGTGCCGTCATATATTCTGCATAACCACCATCATAGGAGATTCCAGAAACTTTTGCATTCTCACAATTAATGAATTTTCCACGTCGACAGGGATCACAGGTAAAACAGTGGCCACCATGCCAGCCTATGCCTACACGCTGTCCTTTCTTTAGACTGGTGACATTATCGCCCAACTCTTCGATAATACCAACAACTTCATGTCCTGGAGTTCTAGGAAATTCGTTTCCCATGGCACCTTGTTTGACAAAGACATCGCTGTGACAAACGCCACAAGCTTCGACTTTTATTAAAATCTCATTACTTCTTGGTGTTGGTTTGTCCATGTCAACGACTTGTAAATCGCCACCTTGTTCTAAAAATCTTGCTGCTTTCATAATAGTTTTTGGTTTGAAGTTAAGTTACAAAGAGAACCATTGATGTGACTTGAAATTTGAAAAACCTTAACTGTAAAACAAGGTTTATTGAGATATTGCTTTCGCGCGTGCTTGAACATCAGGCAGGAAAGCGAACTTATTTTTCCGGCTATTTCACATCTATTTCTGTCCCGTTTATCCCAGAATCCGCTTACTTTTAAAGTTTAAGATCGATCTAATGAAATGGACCAAAATTCTCGTCTTGTGCCTACTGGTTTCCAGTTGTAAAACTCCAGTGAAACGCATCATGACCATGCCCGTCAAACAGGACGCCAAATTGACCCTGATGTCTGAAATCACCGACCTTTCTCATGCCGAATCTGTGGCCTACGATCCTAATTACAATAGGTTGTACGTCTCAGTTCAAGGAGAGCAAGAGCCAGGTGATGGTGGTATTGCCACGATCGATGTGGAAGGTAATATCATTGATCTCGCATTTACAGCAGGCTTAAACAACCCTAAAGGCATTGCCTTATTAGATGATTACATTTACGTTTCTGATGTCACAGAACTAGTAGAAATCTCCCGAGAGACTGGAAAAGTTTCCAACCGATATGCCGTCGGTGACGAACAGTTTTTAAACGATGTTGCCGTGGACGATCAAGGTAACGTGTATGTTTCTGACATGCGCAGTTCTTCCATTTATCGCCTGGATTCCAATAAGGTTTTTACCAAATGGCTTTCTAGTCTAGAACTTGAAAATCCCAACGGATTATTAGCTGTAGAAAATGATCTTTACATCGCTGGCTGGGGTTTGCCAGGATCTGAAAATAGCGAAGGAAATACTCAAGGAAGGTTGCTTAAACTCAACATTACCAACAAAAAAATCGATAAGGTAACCGCCTTACCACAGGGAAATCTTGATGGTATCCAGGTTTTTGACGACACCCATTTTTTGGTTTCTGACTGGCGCCGAGGCACCATATTCAAAATTTCCAAGTTAGGTGATGTCAAAGTCTTCATGACGTCTGAAGCTAGTGTAGGTGATATTCTTTATTTACGGGATCAAAAACTTCTGGCCTTACCACTCAATCGACAAAACAAGGTACAGCTGTACAAAGTAAACTGATGGTATGAAACGAGAAGCTTTACAACTCAATGAAGACATCAAACTCTTACCCATCGCCATTGATGAGCAGGAACGTTTAAGGCGCATGATGCATCTTATCTATAAACCTGTATATCAGCATTTATGGCAAGATAATGGCGACGCCTATGTAGAATCCCAGTACAATCGGGATCAAGTGATGAGCGAACTTTCCTTAGAAAATGCCAGGTACTATTTTGTAGAATATAAAGGCGAGGTTATGGGAATGTTGCGCTATCTCTTTGATTGCCCATTTCCTGACAGCCATCATCATAACGTGACAAAACTTCACCGTATATACCTGGATCCTGCAACACACGGCTCTGGTATTGGCGCATTGTTAGTAAATTACGTGGTTCAGCAAGCCACGCTTGCAGGGCAAAAATCAGTCTGGTTGGAATGCATGGATACCCAAGAACCTGCCATAAAATTTTACACCAAAATGGGTTTTTATACAGAGCGTCGTTTTCAACTGGATTCTCCGACTATGAAACCAGAATTTCGCGGGATGTTGTTGATGAAAAAAGATCTTTGATATTGTTAAAAAGCTGGTGGTAATTCCGCTTTCGCGAAAGCGTATTCCCATCAAATACCATCCTAAAAAACTATCTTTGTAACAGCCACAAAAGCGCTCGCAATGATCCATTTTTACGGAAATCCCACCAAGAAAATTTACGCAGTACAAACCTCTTCCCATCTTACTGAAGAAGACGATAAAAAACTACAATGGCTCTTTGCCGATGCCCTTAAATTAGAGGCCGAAGCCATACCAGGTTATTTTACGGGACCACGTGCAACGACGATTACACCATGGTCTACCAATGCGGTAGAGATCACCCAAAACATGGAAATCAAAGGCATCACTCGCATTGAAGAGTTTGTCGCCTGTACGGAAAACTCGGCCTACGACAAGATGTTACAAGTCAAATTTGACGGTCTTGACCAGTCGCAATTTGAAATCAATGTTGCAGCAGATGGTGTTCTGGAAGTAGATGATATCGCCGCGTACAACATGCAGGAAGGACTTTCACTTAGTGACGATGAGATTGATTATCTCATAGCGTTGTCAGAGAAGTTGGATCGCAAGCTTACGGATAGTGAGGTTTTTGGATTTTCTCAAGTGAATTCAGAGCACTGCCGTCACAAGATCTTCAATGGGACTTTTATCATCGATGGCGAGGAAAAACCTACTTCCTTATTCAAACTTATCAAAGAAACAAGCAAGCAAAACCCCAACGAGATCGTTAGTGCTTATTCTGATAACGTGGCTTTCGTCAATGGTCCAAATGCGGAGCAATTTGCGCCCAAAACGCCCAACAAACCAGAGGTTTATCAAACCAGCCTTTTTGATAGCGTGATATCGTTAAAGGCAGAAACTCACAACTTCCCAACAACCGTAGAGCCATTTAATGGTGCGGCCACAGGATCTGGTGGAGAAATACGTGATCGACTGGCTGGTGGTCAAGGATCCTTGCCACTGGCAGGAACAGCCGTTTACATGACCAGTTATTCCAGATTGAACGATGAGCGTCCATGGGAAAAAGGTTTTGAAGCCAGAAAATGGTTGTATCAAACACCTATGGATATCTTGATCAAGGCGTCTAATGGTGCTAGTGATTTTGGAAACAAATTTGGGCAGCCATTGATCGTTGGATCTGTGTTGACCTTTGAGCATAAAGAAGCTGATCAAAATCTAGGTTTTGACAAAGTCATCATGCAGGCTGGTGGTATAGGTTATGGAAAACGTTCCCAAGCCTTGAAAAAAACACCAGAAACTGGCGACGACATCATCGTCATGGGTGGTGATAATTACCGCATAGGAATGGGCGGCGCTGCCGTGAGCAGTGCAGATACAGGAGCTCTAGATTCAGGACTGGAACTCAATGCCGTGCAACGCTCTAATCCCGAAATGCAAAAACGTGCTGCCAATGCCATACGTGGCCTAGTAGAAAGCGAGAACAACCCCATAAAATCCATTCACGATCACGGCGCTGGAGGACACTTGAACTGTCTATCAGAATTAGTGGAAGAAACTGGTGGTACTATAGATGTGGATGCCTTACCAGTTGGTGATCCTACACTTTCTCGTAAGGAGTTGATAGGTAATGAATCCCAGGAACGCATGGGTCTGGTCATGGATGCCGGCGATACTCCTATCCTAGAAGAAATAGCCGCTCGCGAGCGCGCACCACTCTATAAAGTTGGTAAGGTTACCGGCGACAATCGATTCACCTTTAGCGAGAAAGATGGTCGCAGCCCAATGGATCTGGCGTTGGAAGACATGTTCGGTTCGAGTCCTAAAACGATCATGAATGATACCACCATTGCTCGCACATATCAAGACATCTCATACGATCAAGAAGACCTTAAAAAATATGTCGAGCAAGTCCTGAAACTAGAGGCTGTGGCTTGTAAAGACTGGCTTACCAACAAAGTAGACCGTTGCGTGACCGGTCGTGTAGCTAAACAGCAAACCTGCGGCGAGCTGCAGTTGCCACTCAATAATGTAGGTGTCATGGCCATGGACTACCAGGGCAAAAATGGCGTCGCTACCACCATTGGACACGCACCTGTGGCCGCGCTTATCAATCCTGCAGCTGGCTCGCGCAATGCGATTGCAGAGGCTTTGACGAATCTGGTTTTTGCACCGCTGGAAAAAGGACTTAAAGGAGTAAGCCTTAGTGCCAACTGGATGTGGCCTTGTAACAATCCTGGTGAGGACGCTAGATTATACGCCGCGGTAGAAGCTGTTAGTAAATTTGCAATCGATCTAGGCATCAACATCCCAACAGGTAAGGACAGTTTAAGCATGAAGCAAAAATATCCAGACATGGATGTGCTGGCGCCTGGAACCGTTATCATCAGTACCGTTGGCTCTTGCGATGATATTACAAAGGTGGTTGAGCCTGTTTTACAGCGCGATGTGGATGCACCTATTTATTATATCAACATGAGCAGCACGGCTTTGGAATTAGGTGGCTCCAGCTTTGCGCAAACTCAAAATGCCGTTGGAAAAACTTGTCCAGATGTGTTGAATGTTTCCGCTTTCGCGAAAGCGTTTACTTCCATCCAGCAGTTCATCAAGCAAGGCAAAGTGCTTGCAGGTCACGACGTTGCCAGCGGCGGACTGATCACCACCTTATTGGAAATGTGTTTCCCATCGCAAAATGTAGGAATGGATCTGGACTTGTCTGAATTGGGTGACGATTTGATCAAAACATTGTTCTCTGAAAATGCCGGGATCGTGCTCCAAACCACTGATACATCGATTGAAAAAGAGTTGGCTAACAGTGGTGTCGCCTTTTACAAAATAGGAACCGCCACTGCCGAAGCAACATTGAAATTCAATGGAAATACGTTAGATATCAACGAGCTGCGCGATGTATGGTATGAGACTTCTCACCTACTCGACCGCCAGCAATCGGGAACAGCCAAAGCCGACGAGCGATTTGAAAACTATAAAAAGCAACCGTTGCAGTTTGAGTTCCCATCAAAATTTGACGGGAAATTACCAGCCTTGCCTACCAAAAGAATAAAAGCCGCAGTCATCAGAGAAAAAGGTAGTAATTCTGAACGTGAGATGGCGCGCGCCATGTATCTCGCTGGCTTTGAAGTGCTGGACGTCCACATGACCGACTTGATTAGCGGTCGTGAAAATCTGGAAGATGTACAATTCATAGCAGCGGTTGGAGGGTTTTCCAACAGCGACGTTTTAGGAAGCGCCAAAGGTTGGGCTGGTGCCTTTCTCTATAATGACAAGGCAAATGCAGCGCTGAAAAACTTTTTTGCTAGACCAGATACCATGAGTATTGGAGTCTGTAATGGTTGTCAATTGTTTGTGGAATTAGGATTGATCAATCCAGATCACGATGAGAAACCTAAAATGCTTCATAACGACAGCGGTAAGTTTGAATGTAATTTCACGAGCGTAGAGATTGCACAGAACAATTCCATCATGCTGAAATCCTTAGCAGGAAGCAAACTAGGCATCTGGGCCGCGCATGGTGAAGGAAAATTCCAGTTACCAAAGGATCGTAGTGCCTACCAAATACCAGCGACTTACGCTTATGAAGGCTACCCTGCAAATCCTAACGGCTCTGATTATAATGCCGCCATGCTTAATTCAGAAGACGGTCGTCACCTAGTGATGATGCCACACTTGGAACGCAGCTCATTCCCGTGGAATTGGGGTTACTACCCATCAGATCGTAAAGATGATGTGGTAACGCCTTGGTTAGAAGCCTTTGTGAATGCTAGGGTTTGGTTGGAGAAGAATTGATTAATTATGGGATCAATTAAAAAATTCATCAGAAAGTCATGGCATGATACCGTTGGGAGTAAAGTGATAGCATTTCTAATTATTTCAATTCTTACCGGAATTGGTTTTATAGTAAGCTCATTATTTCAATTATTATTCGGCGAATTAAGTCTAAGTAAGGTTGTTGCATCTACCAAATATTTTTTGACTTCTGAGGTTGTATTTCCGCTTTGGTTAATATTTATTTTCCTAATTATATTACTCAGTATCTATGCAAAAAAAATATTTAATTACTTAATCCAGATCAGGAAACGCAAGAATTTTCCTAGCGATATCAATGAACCTGAGAAAATTTGTATAACTGAAACTTCTACATCCTTCTTCCATCGAAGAATGTCCGAAGCGTTCCCAGATGTGAGAGGTTTAGGATGGTTTAATAATCCAAAAATAGCTATCCAAAGATTGGAAGTCCTGCTAAAGGACCCGTTGGTATTTGACAATTGGGAATCCGAATTTCATACAGACCCCAGTTGGTGGTTTCGAGCAAATCATAATATGAAAATTGACTTTGCCACAAAAATTGACAGATCAACATTTTTACTTAATCATGATCGTTTAAAAAATTAAAAGAATAGCAGCTTATAGAGGAAACAACTATAAGAGAGATTTCGTATACGTTGAAGTACATGGGGAATATAAAACAGGTCTTTACGAAACGTCCGAAACAGATATTTTAAAAAACATTTCAGACTTCGGTTATAGCTGGGAAGAATACGGTTTGCTAAAACGTAAAAATAAAAGAGACAGAAAAATCACTAGGCAAAGCTTCGATGACGGAAGTACAATTATTAATGATAAGGTTGTAGACGCAAAAAATTCGGAACTTAGAGTTCGATACTTATCAGATTATAATCTAATAATATGCGCCAAAGAATCACCTTATAATTCCAATGAATTCCTAAAGAACTCTGGAGAATATTTCAACTCAATCTTGAAAAACGAAATTGACCCTCAAGATTTATTCAATTACATGAATAGCATTGAATAATCTAGCTAGAATCTACCCAACCATCTGCTTTAATCCGGCGCGGTATTTACTGGCGCTTTTACCAGTGACTTCCTTAAACAGTTTATTGAAGTGTGAGAAATTATTGAAGCCACATTCAAAAGCCACATCGCTAATGCTCATGGGACTTTCTGCCAATAGTTTTGTGGCGTGAACCACACGGTACTCGTTGACTAGTTTAGTAAAAGTTTTTCCTGTAGATTTTTTGAAGTACCTACAAAACGCTGGAACGGTCATGCTTACCTTATCAGCGATCTCGTCCAATGAGATGTGCTCCTTAAAGTTTTGGTTGATGTGTTTGTAAATGGTCTCCATCTTAGAATTATTTTGATGGTCGGTTTCAAACACAAACTTTTCGGCATTGAGGATCTCGTAATGTTCGGTAGTTGCCAGCGTATTTAAAATGTCCAATAATAACAGGATACGCTCAAAACCTTCTACTTCATTCAATTGATGAAGCTTGTCTCCTATTTGCTCCTTCACCGGTTTGAGGAAAACGATTCCGTTTTTTGCCCTTTCAAAAAGCTGCTTGATAGGTTGTGTCGCTGGTCGTTCCAGAAAATCCTTTCCCAAAAAGTCGGGTAGGAATTGAACAAGTAGTTCAGAACCGTGATTGGGACTATCCGTATAACCTATATGTGGTAGGTTGGACCCTATCAAGATAAGCTGGCTGTTGTTATAATAAGACATGTGGTTCCCTATATGGCGCTTGCCTTGACCTTTATCTACATAAACCAACTCTATTTCTGGATGATAATGCCAGAAAGGTTTCCAGTCGATACGCTCTGTGGTGCTCCTGCTCACAAAGACGGTACTCTTCATTTCTGGATGAACTTTCTTGAGGACTGGTTTACGTAATTGCATGTCTTTCATAACACTACAAATGTACTACATCCCAAATATTCAAATGCTACTCTATTACCCTAAAAATATGGTATTTTAATACGAAAACGTTTTAGTTAATAACCTAAATGTTAATTTAGTATACAAAGTGATCAAATATGATGTTTTCTATGCATGCATAGCTATATAACTTTGCCATGTATAACAGTTAAAAACTGATTACTATGAAAACACTAAAACACATCGTACTGACTGCCTTAATGCTTACAGCACTTAACGGCTACTCCACTGAAATCGAAATCGTATCATCTGCAAGCGTGACCACCTTGCAATTTTCAAATGTCAAGAAAGGACAACAGATTACCATTAAGGACAACTCTAATATTACCTTATATAAAGAGGTCGTTGCCGGGAACGGTACTTATGCCAAAAGATTTGACCTTACCGCTCTAGAAAACGGCACCTACTTTATTGAATTGAGCAAGGATTGTGAGATCATTGTCAAGTCTTTTACCATTCAAGGCAACAGAGTTAGGTTTATTCAGGATTCTGAATACAAAATATTCAAGCCAACAGTGCGACTGGACAACGAGCACTTGATCGTTTCCCAACTATCATTGACTAACGCACCTCTAAATGTAGAATTATACTACAATGGCGTGTTGATTCACACAGATATCATCACGGGAGCGACCATTTTGAATCGAGTGTATCAACTGTCTGCTTCACAAAAAGGAGCCTACACCGTCGTTATGAATACTGGTGATCGCAATTTTGTACAAAACTTCACGATCTAAATACAAACACACACAACTTGACTAAAGGGCTACTCATTTGGGTAGCCTTTTTTGTTGTTGGACATTGAAGTTAAAGACTCTGTTCTTGTGAAAAGAAAGATTGAAGCATGAGGTTTTTAAGCAATTTGCTTTCGCTTCTGGCTGTCTGCAAACAAGAAAGCGAACACAAAAAAGCCTCTCCTATTTGGAGAGGCTTTATCATTTATAGTCAGTATAGCTGGTTATGCCATTTCTTGATCCTTCTTGCTCTTGCGATATAAATAGTCGTTGAAGATATTGCGTTTTGCAAAACGATACCTGTTAGGTGCGTTGATCAACTTTTGAAAAATAGGCTTTTGTACGCCAAAGTATTCATACGTACTACCATCTGTAAAGGTGATTTCCAACACTTGCCCTTTATGGTCAAAATCCTCGATTCCGGTATTGGTAGTGGTTTCCTTGTAGGCTTCTAGATTTGCTTCTTTGGTTTCTGGAGCGATACTTACCAGAAAATGGTACCCATCAATAATTTGACGGCTCATCACCTCGGCTTCTTCTTTCTTCTCATCACCGTCCTGGAATTTATCAGGATGCCATTCTTTTACAAGATTGCGGTAAGACTTCTTAAGCTCTTTAAGCTCAATGGGTCCTTCTACACTAAACATCTTTTTATACTGATTGATACGCTTCATAATCGCATTTTTTAAAACGCGCAAAAGTACGTCCTTAAATTTGATTACCACTATTGATATGATAAATAAAATTTTAAGAATTATCTATCTTAATCAACTGTAAATCAACGTATAATATTTTGTAAGTTTAAGAAATAGAAAATGAAAAACTAATGCAGATATACATACATTAGATCTAACATTTAATCAAAATAAAGGTGATACATCCGCATACCGAAGTACGTTTTATAAGTGAAGAAATAGGCTATGGAGTCGTGGCAAAACAGCTCATTCCAGCAGGTACCATCACATGGGTACTGGACCAACTGGACCGCGAGTTCACGCCGGCACAGTACGAGCAAATGGACTTTGTCTACAAGGAAATCCTCGATACCTACACCTTTAGAAACAACAAGGGAAACATGATTCTATGCTGGGATATAGGCAGATTTGTGAATCACAGTTTTAATTCCAACTGTCTGACCACAGCCTATGATTTTGAGATCGCAATACGTGATATCCAACCAGGCGAGCAATTGACAGACGATTATGGCTACCTCAATATTTCGGAGCCTTTTGAGGCGATGAATGAAGGTACCGACCGCAAAATGGTCTATCCAGATGACCTAACCCGTTACCACGAGGTTTGGGATGAGCAGATCAAAACGGTATTTCACAAAATACCAGAGTTGGATCAACCCATGAAGTTTCTGTTACCAGAATCACTGTGGACTAAAGTAGAGCACATTGCCGCAGGCCGTGAACAAATGGCATCCATACTTACCAATTATTTTGACCCAGAAAAGGCTTAATCCTGTTATTCATTTTTAATGGTATTCGCTTTCGCGAAAGCGTAACAATTACAGAGTACATCGTACGATTCACCATTCATCCATTTATCCAGAGCTATGTTCAAATCAAATCTAGCCGTCTTGCTATTCATTGCCATCTCGATGTTCTCCTGCAAAAATGTTGAGGAAAAAATACCTACTGAAGAAAACATCATTGAGGAACCCCAAACCTCAGACCTGCAGGACAGATCAATGAATTGAAGAACCAGTTGCAAGGCACCTGGAAGCGAGTGGATTATCCATACAGCACCTACGAGTTCAAAGGCAATACTGCAAAATTAATTTCTGAAGGTCAATATGAAGAACCTCAATTTGATCCCTACGAACTGTCCACCAGCTGCCGTTTTGCAGATGAATTCAATACCGAGTTAGCTTCAGACGAATTGGTGTTGACCAATCCTATCTTTGAAGCTTGCAGCATCGTGAGTGTGCGTCGGGATACTTTGAGAATAACTGATCTAGAACGTAGCTTTGTGATCGAGTACGCCAGGAACTAATTACTGAATCTCTATGTGGAAAAAGATTTCTCTCATTCTATTTATCATTTTTTATGGCTTTGCTGGAGTCAACCACTTTTTGAATCCTGAAACCTATGAGGAAGTCATCCCTAATTGGTTGGGCGATGCAGGTGTCATCAACATTCTTGCTGGCGTGGTAGAAATAGCAGTAGCTGTGCTTGCCATTTTTAAACCTACTAGAAAATATGCCGGATGGATCACAATCGCCATGCTGCTGGCGTTTGTCATATCGCACGTTTACTTTATTCAGTTAGGGCATTGTGCTGGTGGTGTCTGCCTGGATCCATGGGTAGGTTGGGTACGACTGGTTGTTATTCATCCGCTATTGATTTATTGGGCCTATGCCATTAGTAAATCTTAAGGCTGAACTTATTTTCTAGAGTAAGGTAGAAAGCAATAGGGTTCCCACAATCCAAAGAATGATGCTTAAAATACCACCTATGATTAAAAAGTGCTTGAATTTATAGATTCCAGTACCATAAATCAAGGCGTTGGTTTGATAACCAACAGGCGTAAAAAAGCTGAAGTTTGCCGCAAACATGACGGCAAGAATAAATGGCTTTACCTCTAGGCCAAATCCGGCACCAACAGACATTGCGATAGGCGTCATGATGATGGCGGTTGCATTATTGGATATGGTGCCGCTCATCAACATGGTAAACAAAAATATAAGTCCCAGAACAATTATAGGCGCCTGACCTTGAAGGATCTCCAGCAATTGCTCTGATATCCAAGTATCTGTACCAGTGTTGTTCATTGCAATTCCCAAAGGAATCATTCCCGCAAGTAGAAAAACAATTTGCCAGTTCACCTTTTGATAGATTTTTTCCAGAGAGATACAATTCGTCAACAACAAGATTCCTATGCCTGTCAACGCACTGGCAAGAATGGTCAAAACGCCGCTACTGGCTAGACCTATTACCGCTAACAAAGTAAATAACGTGATGTATTTTTTATACAAAGGCACGCTGCTTTTAAGTTCATGCTCGTTGAGTATGGCCACATTTTCCAGGCGTTCCAAGTCTCGCATCGATCCATCCTGTAATTCCAGCAACAATCGATCACCAGGTTTGACGCGTATGTCATTGATGTCCTTGCGTATCAAGCGATCTTTTGTGTTTCTAATGTTCTTACGCTTTTGAATGGCCAGCGGATAAGCGCCATACAAGGATGATCTGCGTATTTTTCTTAGCGTACTTCCTATAAGATTGGAACCTGGTAAGATGAGCAGCTCTATATATTTCATCACAGGCGACTCTTCATCCTTTTCCTCAATATTATTGGCCTGTTGGATTTTGTCTTTAGTGTTGCGCTCGTCGTGGAGCAACAAGTTTTCCTTTTGTACAAATTGCGCGAGATCTTCAACCGTACCCATCAGGACCAGCTCATCTCCTACTTTTACATTGATGTATTTTCCTGGCGCGTTGACCACCTTGCGATCACGTATCAATTTTATAATACTTATATCAGGATTTTCTTCGAGAATACTTTCTGATAGTAGTTGATCTACGAGCTTGCTTTCTTCAGTAATGGTCACCGTAAAGATGAATTCCTGGAGTCCATAATTTTCTGCCAGGTCTTTGCTTTTGTCCTTGGGAAGCCATTTTGAGGCGATGGTCATAAATACAATACCGATTACGAGAAATACCAATCCAAATACCGTAAACTCAAAGAATCCCAAACGCTCAGCGCCTAAGTTACGGGCAACAGAGTTCACTATAAGGTTGGTAGATGTTCCCATCAAGGTACAACTACCACCTAAAATACCAGCAAAAGATATGGGCATCAATAATTTACTGGCAGAGAAATTATACTTAGCCGATAGCTGTGAAACAATTTTTATAAAAATGATAACCACCGCCGTGGTACTAATAAAGGCAGATATACTGGCACTAACAAACATAAACACTGGTGTGATGAGAATTAGCGGCAGTATGCTGACTCTTTTAATACCACTCGTCAACCATTCAATCACGCCGTTATCTTCCAGGCTTATGGCAATAATCATAAGCGACAATACGGTAATGGTTGCAGGATCTGCAAAGCCACTAATGGCTTCTTCTGGTTTTGTAAGACCTAGAAGAACCAAGCTCACGATGATTAAAAATGCAATTTTGTCAATGGGAAACCATTCGGTTAGGAACAGTAAGATGGTCATTCCCAACACACAAAAGACTAAGATGATTTCCATTTCCATAAAGCAGCGCTAAGTCTTAAATGTATTTTTTTGTTATGCTACGCCGCTATTAAAGAATTACTAAATTTTAGAAGCTTTTGAAGCGACTTGGCTAACTTCCATGAGTTGTTTTAAAGAAACATAACGAAATGCTTAAACAGAAAGGTTACTCAAGAATCAAATACAGTTGGATCTATGCGTTGATCATAACCGGTTCCATTGTGGTCCTTTCCATACTGGTTTTTCAATTGGGCCTGCGTCAGGAATGGTATGTAAAGGCATTGTACATTCCTATAATTTTTTTGGGAATTCTCTCTTTTATTAGGGATGTCGTCTATAACTCTGCGAAAAAATTAAAGTTCAAAAAGCTCATGTTTTACGCCATGCGCACAGGAGTATTTACTTGCGTGTTTCTCTATCCGCTCATTATGTTGTTTCTTATTTATTATTACTCAGACGGCGGCATGATAAAAATGCGCGAGACCGTCATGGGTGATGCCGGTGATTTACGAGTGCTTTTCTCGCTAGAATTGGAGATTTTTATCATCGTAATTTTGTCCGCATTGGTTTCCAGTGCTATTTATTTGAACCGGCAAGACAGACCTGTGGATCTATAGGTGGTTGTTTTTTCGCTTTCGCGAAAGCGAAATACCTCTATATCTTCTAATGATTTCTTAATCAACTTAATATAGGATTTGCCTACATAAGGTCTGTAAGTAAAATCGCATTTATTATAAATAATTGATTATAAACGGGTTAAAGAATTATATTTTCTTAAATATACCCCTTTGAGGGTATTTTCATTGGCGTCGTGAAGCTGTAGCTTTAATGCTTAATCCTTAAAGGCTTCATTATGAACAAAATTACTCTTCTATTTTTCTCCTTGATTTGTTTGAGCTTAAATGCTCAAAATCAGCTATTGTCTTCTGTCCAACAAATATCAGACGGCAGTGGTGGCTTTGAGAACGTCTACGGCTATAACTATGAATACGATTCCAGCGATAATCTAATTCAGGAGACCGCTTTGAGATGGGAATCCAGTACAGCATCTTGGATTCCTGAATATCAGGACACCTATGAATATAATGCTAATCGCAGGGCAACTTTATTGATATCACAGGTATACAATTCGACATCAGGAACGTTTGTCAATGATTACAGAGACATTTACACCTATAATTCCAAGGGTGATCTGGTTGAAATAAGATCTGAAGAATTTGTAAATGGAAGTTATCAGAATGAATTTAGATTGACCGCAAGTTATAGTAACAACAGACTAACGTCTTTTATCGAATATGTTTGGGATGGATCACAATGGGTGGCAGAGGATCGTGCCTTTATCAACTATAACACTAATGGTTCAATTTCAAATCTAGTGGGCGAGACTTTAGTGAACGGTGTCTGGCAAACCGACTATAGAGACACGTTGACGTATAATAATAGTAATCAACTAGTAAGAAAAATCTTTGAAAACTGGAACGGTTCCAGTTATGATCTGGATGAAGAATTTGATTACACCTATGATAATAATGGAAACCTTACTATCGAGGTTACTGATTTCGATTTTACTGAATCTGGACCGTCCAATAGAGAAACCTATATTTATGATACAAATGTATTGATGAGCAATATCGCAAATCCATTTAGAGATAAAACAGGTACGGAATATCTTTTTGAAGACTTCCCATATGTCAATAAAATATTAGAGCAGCGTTATCAAGATTATGATTCCAGCACCATGTCCTATGAAGACGTTAGCAGTAAAACGGTTTATGACTATAATTCAACTCTTGGTGTAGAGTCTCCGGAAGCATTGGCATCTACCATCAATGTATACCCAAATCCTACAACTGGTTTGCTCAACATAGAATCTACTAATTTTGAGATCGCTCGAGTAGACGTTTATAGTGTATTGGGAAGTAAAGTGCTGAGCAGCAATAATCAAAATGTTGATTTAAGCAACGTGACTGCTGGAGTTTACTTTGTTCAAATAGCTAATAAAGAAGGTCAATTGAGCAATCATAAGATTGTCAAAAACTAATCATCTTCACACAAACAAAAAAGACCCGATGGCTTGCAGTCATCGGGTCTTTTATTTTAAAAGTAATTTGAATTACAACACCTTTGCATTTTTGACCTTTTGCTTAGTCAACGCCAATTCCAATACATTGCTCATATCACTTACATAATGGAAGGTCAAGCCTTTTAGGTAGTCAGGTTTGATTTCCTCTATGTCTCTACGGTTTTGCTCGCAAAGTAGGATTTCCTTGATTCTTGCACGTTTTGCCGCGAGGATCTTTTCCTTAATTCCGCCAACGGGTAGCACCTTACCGCGTAGCGTGATCTCACCTGTCATGGCAATGCTTTTCTTGACTTTACGTTGTGTAAATAAAGAAACTAGCGAAGTCAACATCGTGATTCCAGCACTAGGACCATCTTTTGGGGTAGCTCCTTCAGGTACGTGAATGTGAACATTGTACTTCTCAAATATTCCTGAATCGATGCCCAGTTCATCGGCATGTGCCTTGATGTATTCCATCGCTATTGTGGCACTTTCCTTCATGACCTTACCTAGATTACCGGTAACGCTCAGCTGGCCTTTACCTTTACTTAGGATGGATTCTATAAATAATATATCTCCACCTACACGAGTCCAGGCAAGTCCAGTGACCACACCAGCAACATCATTGTTTTCATACTTATCGCGCGTCATGCGTGGCGCACCTAAAACTTCAATAATAGTGTTGTTGGTGACTTTAAGGTCGTACTCGTCTTCCATCGCAATACTTTTGGCAGCATAGCGCACCATTTTTGCGATTTGTTTGTCTAGTGTACGTACACCGCTTTCCCTAGTGTATCCTTCAACGATTTTCTCTATTTGTGGTTTCCCTATTTTCAAGTGGTCTTTAGTAAGACCATGTTCCTTCAATTGTTTAGGTAACAAGTGCCTCTTCCCTATTTCTACCTTTTCCTCTATGGTATAACCAGTCACATTAATGACTTCCATACGATCGCGTAAGGCTGGCTGTATGGTTTGCATACTATTGGAAGTAGCCACAAACATCACTTTACTCAAATCAAACCCCATTTCTAGGAAGTTATCGTAAAAGCTGTTGTTCTGCTCTGGATCCAAGACTTCTAGCATCGCGCTGGATGGATCACCGTTGTGCGAACTTCCCAATTTGTCAATCTCGTCCAGTACAAATACTGGATTGGATGTTTTGGCTTTCTTGATGCTCTGTATGATACGACCCGGCATGGCTCCTATATAGGTTTTACGGTGCCCGCGTATTTCTGCCTCATCACGCAATCCACCTAGCGAAATGCGAACATACTCGCGTCCCAAAGCCTCAGCAATGGATTTTCCCAAAGATGTTTTACCAACTCCTGGAGGTCCATAAAGACAAAGGATAGGAGATTTCATATCATTACGCAATTTCAAGACTGCTAGATATTCTATAATACGTTTCTTGACATCATCCAGACCGTAATGATCACGGTCCAAGATCTTCATGGCACGCTTCAAGTCAAAATTATCCTTGGAGTACTCGTTCCATGGCAAGTCCAGAAATAAATCCAGGTAGTTGCGCTGTATGGAAAATTCTGCCACCTGCGGATTCATGCGCTGCATTTTGGCAAGTTCCTTTTCAAAATGTTCCTTGACCTTGTCGTCCCATTTTTTGGTTTTGGCACGCTGGCGCATCTCATCAATTTCTTGATGCGAGCTCACGCCACCACCCAATTCCTCTTGAATGGTCTTCATTTGCTGGTGCAGGAAATACTCACGTTGTTGCTTATTGATATCGGTTTGCACGCGTGACTGGATATCATTTTTTAGTTCGAGCTTTTGACGCTCAATATTCATGAACTTCAAGGTTTCCAATGCACGTTCTTTAAGATCATTGATCTCCAGCAATCGTTGTTTATCCTCAACCTTTAAGTTCATGTTTGAGGAAACAAAATTGACGAGAAAGCTATTGGACTCGATGTTTTTGATCGCAAAACTCGCCTCACTTGGGATGTTCGGACTTTCTTTTATAATCTCTAGAGAGAGCTCCTTAATCTTATCAATAATCGCGTTGAACTCCTCATTATCTGCGGCTGGCCTGGCTTCATCAATCGCTTTAGTCGTCGCTTTTAAATACGGTTTGGTTTCTACGATGGCATCAATTTGAAATCGCTTTTTACCTTGAATAATGACCGTGGTATTCCCATCAGGCATCTTGAATACTTTAAGGATACGCGCCACCACACCAGTCTCGTGCAGGTCTTCTAGTCCTGGATCTTCTACAGATTCATCTTTTTGCGCCACGACACCTATAGGCTCGTTGGCCTTATTGGCTTCCTGTAATAATTTTATGGATTGATCACGTCCAGCAGTAATGGGAATCACCACACCTGGAAAAAGGACCATGTTGCGCAACGGTAGGATCGCAAGGGTTTCTGGCACCGCTTCTGCATGCATTTCTTCCTCATCCTTAGAGCTCAACAATGGAATAAACTCGGCATCTTGATCAAATTCCTGCTGTGACATAATGTCTATTTGAAACTTCTTTGGTTTGAACATATATCTTCAAGTCGCCACAATGACAGTGCAGTGCGGCATATTTAAATTATTTTATTTTGGATCGTTGGGATGTTTGTAGGTATTTCGCTTTCGCGAAAGCGAACTCATCCACCATCAACCCTTTATCTATCAGTATCTTATTTGGATCTTGACTCTTGAACAACCTGCATTTCCAAAAAATGAATACCAATATTTCTATATAAATTTCAAAATCAATGCCATCAACTGTAACATGCAGGCGAAAGTTGCATCTTTAAGACAGAAACACTAACCAAGTGAACCTAACCGAACTAAAAAACGACGTATTTGATCTGTGTGAAAAAGGCGACCGGCGCGCACAAATGCAAGTGTATAATGATTATGCAAAAGGAATGTACCATGTGGCATTGCGCATTGTTGAAGATACCGCACAGGCAGAGGACATCATGCAGGAAAGTATGATCACCGCATTCTCAAAAATTCACCAGTGGAATCGTGAAGCCACCTTTGGCAGCTGGCTCAAACGCATCGTGATCAACAACTGCCTGAACTATAAAAGAAAAGCTGGTAGAATGACCACCACGACTTTTGAAGATCACCACGATGCCGTGGATGACACTGAAAACATCGATATGGAACATGCCGGATGGACCGCAAAACGCGTCCTTGCAGCCATGAAGGAACTAAAGGATAGCTACAGAGAAGTGCTCACCCTATCGCTTATTGAAGGCATGGATAATGAAGAGATCGCACAGATCATGGGAATCTCGCACGGTATGTGCCGCACGACGATCTCGAGAGCAAAAACAAGTTTAAGAAGTAAAATGGAGTTGATATGAAAGATGAAATGAAAGAGTGGTTCAAGAAGCAGGATTTTGATCTTACGGATTTGCCACAAGGACATGAACAACGTTTTCTAGACAAGCTGGAAGCCGCTTGCCAGGAAGAACCCATAAAGGAAGCCGCTGAAAATAATGAGGTACATCAAGAAACTAAACCCAAAGGTCGCATCATAAAAATGTCTGCAATCCTGAAATGGTCTGCAGCTGCCGTGATTGCCTTAATGATAGGTTCTGCCAGTTTTATGGCCGGTCGTTCCCAGACCTATGAACTTAAATCTGTTTCTCCAGAAATGGCTGCCGCACAAAGCAATTATGTAGAAGCGATTGACCAGCAACTGGCGGCCTTGAACCAGCTAAAATCTCCAGCCACAGAGCGCATCATTGCAGATGCTAAAGCCAGCCTACAAAAACTGGAAACCGATTATAAAAAGATTCAAAAAGATTTTAGGTCCAATAGTGAGAATCCAGCCGTCATTGATGCGATGATCCAAAACTTCAAGACCAGAATATTATTGCTAGAGGACGCTCGAGCACAGATTAAAGCCAAAGAACAACAACTTAAGAAACAACAAAATGAACTTATATAAAACCCTATTCCTTGTATGGATGATAATGCCGCTGGTAGCGGTAGCAAATCCAAACGACAAGTACAGAAAAACCAAAAAGATCAATAAGACCTACAGCGTCAACAGCGATGCTCGAGTGGATATTGAAAATAGCTTTGGCAATGTAACCGTAGAGTTATGGAATCAAAACACCGTAAGCATCGATGTCATCGTTGAGGTAAGCGGTAACGATGAAGATCGTGTTAATGAACTTCTGGAGCGTATCGACGTAGATTTCACAGCATCCAAGTCAAATGTGAGCGCAAAAAGTGACATTCCCAACGAAGTTTCTGGTTTTATGAGCCTATTCACAGGCAAAAATAAAACGAATACCAAGGTTGACTTTGTGGTGAAAATGCCCATGAATTCACCATTGGATCTTGAAAATGATTATGGTGCCGTGATCATCAAAAAAATGATGGCTCCATTGAAGATGAGCTGTGATTTTGGAAGATTGGAAATAGGCCAATTGTTAAATCCTAATAATGATCTTTCCTTTGACTATACCAAGAGTTCGCATATAGATTATATAAAAGGCGGCGTGATCAAAGCAGACTTTAGCGAGTTTAAAGTTTACGGTGCTGGAAGCATTGATTTTAGTGGTGACTATACTACAGCGACTTTTGGAGAGATGGAAAATATGAAATATAATTCTGATTTCTCCACCTTTAAAATTGAGAAACTCATAAGTGTGGATGGCCGTGGCGATTACAGTAAAGTTACTCTTGACAAAGTAGAGAAAGAAGCTATTTTAAAAGCAGATTTTGGTACAATGACCATCAATGAGTTAAGCAAGAACTTCAAAACCGTAAACATCAAATCAGATTACACGACCATCAAAATAGGATATGATAAGGAAGCTAGTTTTGAATATGAATGCGATACGGAATTTGGTTCACTTAACTTAGGTTCTGGATTGAACACTGTAAATTCCAAAAAAGAAATGAACGCATCCTACAAGCAAGGTTACCATATCACTCAAGGCAGCTCAAGCAACATTAATATTAATAGCAGTTTTGGTAGTGTAACCCTAAAACCCAACAACTAAACAATCAACTATAAAAATTACATCATGAAAAAAGCAATTCTTATTCTAATGACCATCGCTGCATTTCAATCTGCCAATGCACAATGGTTCGGCAATAAAAAAGTAACTGGTAATGGCGATGTCATAACCAAGAACTTCAAGACCTCAGGCTATGACGAGATAAGCATGGCAGGTTCCATGGATGTGGAACTTGTAAGCGGCACAGAAGGTACCATCACCGTCGAGGCAGAATCCAACCTAATGGAATATCTAGAAATCGAGGTCAAAGGTGATCGTCTTACCATAGGTGTGGAAAAAGGGATCAACCTTAACAGTCGTAAAGGTATCAAGGTGACCGTACCTGTAGAGTATATCGACCATGTGAGCCTTGCCGGCAGCGGCGATATCTATAGTGACCTGACCTTGAAATCTGAAAAAATGAAAATATCACTTGCTGGTAGCGGTGATATCAAATTAAAAACAGAATCCAAGAACCTAAGTCTTGCCGTGGCCGGTAGTGGTGATCTAAAAATTTCTGGAAGAACTGAGAATCTGGATGCCAGTGTTGCCGGTAGCGGAGATATAAGTGCCTATGATCTTAAGGCGAACAATGTAAAGGCGAGTATTGCCGGTAGCGGCGATGTGGCTGTTTTTTGTAATGGTGGTGAGATGAATGCCAGCATTGTAGGATCTGGTGACCTGCGTTATAAAGGTGAAACCAGCAAATTAAAAAAGACCGTCATGGGTAGTGGAGACATTACTAAGATGTAACTGATTCACGCTTTCGCGCCTGCCTGCCGGACAGGCAGGAAAGCGAAATAAACCTCAAATTAACAACATCTAATCCCGAGCAGGTACATCTGTCTCGGGATTTTTTGCTCTTGGAAATCAGGGTTTTTAACCAAAACTCAATTAATCATTATGCACTAAGTTTGCAAATTCAAATTTGAGATTGCCTTCATGTCTAAATTACCGCCTAAACACCAATTTCTAGATCTTTCCGATTATGGTCGATCTGGTGGTAAGTGGATTGCCCATTCTTTAAAAGAAACCAGCTTCACTCCTATTCATGTGACTTTGCTTTTTGTATTGAGCGGTATGATCGCCATCTACGCCATCTTGAATGGTCACTACGTCACCGCTGCCTTTTTTCTTATTCTTAAATCGGTTATTGATGCGGCAGATGGTGAACTGGCACGTTTAAAGAAGACACCATCTTATGTAGGACGCTATTTGGATTCCGTGAGTGATTTGTTGCTCAACATGATGTTTTTACTGGCCATTATGTACGTTACCCAGGCAAGTTTGCTCTGGACGGTTTTGGCTTTTGTAGGTTTGCAGTTACAGGGAACCTTATATAATTTTTACTATGTCATTTTACGCAACAGTGTGGACGGTGACCTGACCAGTCGCGTGCGTGAGAATAGCGTACCTGTAGCATTAAAAGGTGAAAATCAATCTACTGTTACCTTATTCTATCACTTATATAAAAGTCTGTATGGAGTTTTTGATTTTGTGATCTACCGTTTAGACAGTAGCGCGCGCAAATGCGAACCCTTTCCCAGCTGGTTCATGACGTTGCTTTCGGTTTATGGACTGGGCTTTCAGTTATTGATCATGGCGATACTATTGCTGTTCGGTTGGGTGCATCTCATCATCCCAACGTTACTGGCCATGTCTGTCCTGATCTTTGCTTTTATAGCGATTCGTAAAGTGTTCCTTAAATAGCGTAGCAGATTATTCTTGATTCACTTCGCTGGTTGTTTTGAGTTTGGGAACGCGTATCAATAGAATGATACCGATCACAAAAAATACTACCAGAAATAGAATACTACCACGCATGGATCCTGTAATCTCACCAACGACGGCAAAAAGCAACATCCCTATCACGATCCCAATCTTTTCAGCTACATCAAAAAAGCTGAAATAGGATGCGGTATCCAGACTGCTTTCTGGAATCATTTTAGAATACGTACTTCTGGAAAGTGACTGGATGGAACCCATCACAAAACCTACGAATCCAGCGGTGATATAGAACTGTATGGGCGTGGTGACAAAATAGCCATAGATACAAACGCACGCCCATACGATGTTGATACCTATGAGAACGTTGATGTTTCCATGCTTTCGCGAAAGCGAACTCGCCACAAACGCTCCTGCAATGGCCACCAGCTGTATCAATAGGATAGAGATAATCAAGCCTGTCGTAGCGCCTCCTTCACCCCATTCTACTTCTTCCGTACCAAAATAAGTCGCCACGAGCATCACGGTCTGAACGGCCATACTGTAGATGAAAAATGCGGCTAGATAGCGCTTCATCTGTAAGTTTTCACCCAACTGATTCCATATTTTCCTCAATTCCTTAAAGCCATTGGTAAAAATATTGTCGACGTTACTACTATCCTTTCTGGTTCCCATGGGCAAATACGCATAGGTGTACTGCGCAAATCCTATCCACCATACTCCAACGAGAACGAAGGAAATCTGCGTGGGCAATTTTTCACTTTCAAAAAAACCACCTTGAATCAAAACAAGACAAATGACCAAAAGAATAACGCTTCCTATATATCCCATGGAAAAACCTCGTGCGCTGGTTTTGTCCTGCTGGTCTGGATGCGCTACATCTGGTAAATACGAATTATAAAATACAAGCGATCCCCAAAAACCTACCAAAGCCAGCAAATAGATCAACAAACTGATCCACAGGTGATCAAAACTAAAAAACGCCAAGCCGATGCTGCAGGCGCCACCCAAATAACAGAAAAACTGTAAAAAGCGTTTCTTCTTACCAGAATAATCTGCCACTCCAGAAAGTATAGGTGAAATTATGCTGACGATCAAAAAGGCCAAGGCCGTGGTAATGATGATAATCGACTCATTGTTCATTCCCTTAAAAATCTGGGGAACGTTTCCAGTCTCATAGGCGTTACTGCTTATGGCACTGTAGTAGATAGGAAATATGGCACTAGCGATAACTAGGGAATAAACTGAATTTGCCCAGTCGTAGAACGCCCATGCGGTCAATAATTTGGGATGGCCTTTCGGGTAAGTTTGTTTCATAAAAAAAGGGTTCTTGAAGAACCCTTTAAAAGTATGTGTTTGAACTGACTATTTGAATGAAGTCACTCCGTATTTTGCCGCTTCTTTTTTAGCTATTGGTGCTAGTTGTCTCAAGTTTGCAATACGAGTATCGTTTGATGGGTGCGTGCTTAAAAATTCTGGTGGAGCCTGACCGCCGCTATTGGCTTTCATACGTTCCCAAAGTCTCGCACCTTCATCTGGATCATATCCTGCGATAGCGGTAAGAACCAATCCTATTTTGTCTGCTTCAGACTCTTGAGCTCTTGAGAATGGAAGAATGGCACCAAACTGTGACCCTAATCCATAAGCCTGATTTAAAATATTCATGGTTTGTGGACTAGTTCCAGATACAACTCCACCTACAGCAAGACCAACAGCTCCTAATTGTTGAAGTTGGCTAGCGCGCATGCGCTGTCCACCATGATTTGCAAGTGCGTGTGCTACTTCATGACCCATGATAACGGCAACACCTGTTTCTGATTGTGCTATGGGTAAAATACCTGTGTAAAATGCAATTTTACCACCTGGCATCGCCCAAGCATTTACTTGGTCATCATTAATGAGATTATATTCCCATTCGTAACCATCCAAATATTCTGGGTGGCCCAAGGCATTCAACCATTTTTGAGATGCATTTTTAATATTCTGACCTACATTGGTGATCATTCTGGATTCTGATGTTCCAGTGACAACTTTACTTTCCTGCAATACTTCATTGTAAGCAGAAAATGCAGCAGGAAATACTTGGTCGTTAGATACAGGCTTTAAGGTTCTTTCTCCCGTAAATACATTGGTAGCACAAGAGAGGACTAGCATAGAGCTAGCGATTAAATAAAATCGGATGTTTTTCATGGTTAATTTATTTGATTAGGGACTGGATTTTTTTGATATCGATACCGTGATGACTTTCAGTATGGATGATCTTTTCATCTTTAAGGACAATGACTTGAGGTGATTGATGCTGTACTTTAAGTTCCTCTGCAATAGAATTGCTAACCTCTCTAAAGTTGAGCAAGTCTAATAAATAATAGGTCACATTTTGATCTAGATTCTCATAATTACGCTCAAAATTGCTAAGCGCCATTCTGGAAATCCCACACCTCGTACTATGCTTAAAAATTACTTTGGTTTTAAGATTTGAATTTTTAACAAGATTATGCAACTGGTCAACAGACTCCAATGGTTCCCATTGAATATCTTTGATTTCGTCTTTGGCAATGTCTCGTTGCGATTTGAATAACTTGTCCATTAAACCCATAATCTGTAAGAATTTTAACCCTACAAATATAGGTGGATGTCAGGTGATAAAGTGCTAATTAATTAATAATATGTCAACCTGTCGCTTAAATCATTAAATTTTACTGACTTTTTGTCAAAATTGTTTTAGGAACATCATTTGACATAGACTCACAAAACAAAACATATGAACTTTAATAAACTCACTATAAAATCGCAAGAAGCTGTTCAACAAGCACAGCAGCTTGCACAAGAAATGGGACATCAAATCATTGAGAACGCCCATTTATTCAAGGCCATCTTAACCGTTGATGAAAACGTGATGCCTTTTCTTTTCAAGAAATTGAACCTTAATCTATCTCTGGTCGAACAGCTTATCGATAGCCAGTTAGCCCCTCTTCCAAAAGTGGAAGGTGGCGAACTTCAACTTTCCAGAGAGGCAAATAGAGTATTGAACAACGCCACATCCATTGCCAACAAAATGGACGATGAATATGTGTCTGTTGAACATTTACTGCTCAGTATTTTTGATGGTAATTCAAAAACTGCCCAGATTCTCAAAGATCAGGGCTTGACGCTTAAAGATCTTAATGCTGCTATTAACGAATTGCGTCAAGGTGAAAAGATCACCTCGCAAAGCGCCGAGGAAACGTATAACAGTTTAAGCAAATACGCCAAAAACCTCAATGAGTTAGCCGACCAAGGTAAATTGGACCCAGTAATAGGACGTGATGAAGAAATTCGCAGAATTCTACAAATTCTATCCAGACGTACCAAGAACAACCCGATGCTGGTAGGTGAACCAGGTACTGGTAAAACTGCCATTGCCGAAGGTCTTGCACACCGTATCGTGGCTGGTGACGTACCAGAAAATCTTAAGAACAAACAGATTTTCTCTTTAGATATGGGTGCACTTATTGCCGGTGCAAAGTATAAAGGTGAATTTGAAGAACGCCTAAAAGCCGTTATCAAAGAAGTGACCTCTAGCAATGGAGACATCGTGCTATTCATTGATGAGATTCACACTCTCGTTGGTGCTGGTGGTGGTCAAGGCGCCATGGACGCAGCCAATATTTTAAAACCAGCTTTGGCTCGTGGCGAGCTTAGAGCCATTGGTGCCACAACTCTAGATGAGTATCAAAAGTATTTTGAAAAAGACAAGGCACTGGAACGTCGCTTCCAAAAGGTGCAAGTGAACGAACCAGACACCGAAAGTGCCATTTCCATCCTGCGAGGTATCAAGGATAAATATGAAACGCACCACAAGGTACGTATCATGGATGAGGCCATCATAGGCGCCGTAGAGCTGTCACAACGTTACATAACAAACAGATTCCTGCCAGATAAAGCGATTGACCTTATGGACGAGGCTGCATCAAAATTACGCATGGAGATCAACTCTAAACCAGAAGAACTGGACGTGCTTGACCGCAAGATCATGCAAATCGAAATCGAAATTGAGGCCATCAAGCGTGAAAAGGACGAAGTCAAAATGAAAACCCTGCGCAGTGACCTCGCAAATCTTAAGGAAGAACGTAACGCACTCAATGCCCAGTGGGAAACTGAAAAAGAACTGGTCGACAATATTCAGAACACCAAAATTGAAATTGAAAACCTTAAACTGGAAGCAGAACGTGCAGAACGTGAAGGTGACTATGGTAAGGTAGCAGAGTTGCGTTATGGTAAGATCAAGGAAAGTCAGGAAGAGCTGGAACGTCTTCAAAAAGAAGTCAATGAAAGCGATAAGAGCAAATCGCTCATTCAGGAAGAGGTGACCTATGATGATATTGCAGAGGTTGTCGCAAAATGGACCGGTATACCAGTAGCCAAAATGCTGCAAAGCGAGCGTGAAAAACTCTTGAGACTTGAAGAAGAATTACACAGACGTGTGGTAGGGCAAGAAGAAGCCATTGTGGCCGTAAGTGATGCCGTGCGACGCAGTCGTGCTGGCTTGCAGGATCAGAAAAAACCAGTAGGTTCCTTCCTGTTCTTAGGAACAACCGGTGTAGGTAAAACAGAACTAGCCAAAGCTCTTGCAGAATATCTTTTCAACGACGATAACGCCATGACACGTATCGATATGAGCGAGTATCAAGAGCGTCATAGCGTGAGCCGTCTGGTAGGTGCACCACCAGGATACGTAGGTTATGATGAAGGTGGACAGCTCACTGAGGCCGTTCGCAGAAAACCATACTCTGTGATCTTGTTGGATGAAATTGAAAAAGCGCATCCAGATACGTTCAATACCTTGTTACAAGTCCTTGATGAAGGTCGCTTGACTGACAATAAAGGACGTGTGGCAGATTTCAAAAACTCCATCATCATAATGACTTCCAACATGGGAGCCGAGGTGATTCAGGAGCGATTTGAAAACGCGGTAGCAGATCGAGAGTCCGTTATTGAAGCGACTAAACTTGAGGTTCTTGCAGCGCTCAAGCAACGTGTGAGACCAGAGTTTATCAACCGTATTGATGACATCGTGATGTTCACACCGCTTAATGCCGCAGAAATCAAGAAAATCGTGAGCCTGCAACTTAAAGGCGTGACTAAAATGCTCGCACAGCAAGGCATCATTATAGACGCTACTCAAGAGGCGATCGACTTACTGGCACAGCAAGGATTTGATCCACAATATGGAGCGAGACCCGTGAAGCGTGTGATTCAAAAGAACGTCCTCAACCAGCTTTCAAAAAGCATACTTTCGGGATCGATTACCACAGATAGTGTGGTATTGATCGATGCTTTTGAAAATGAGTTGGTGTTCCGTAATCAATCTCAGGACGTCGATGTTGAATAATTGAAATGTGGATGATGGTTAGTTCGCTTTCGCGAAAGCGAACTCAAAATCAACCTAATAAAAAAGCCCATTCTACCTAAATAGAATGGGCTCTTTGTTTTTAATTGAATGGCTTATTCAATAATCAACTTCAAACTTTGAGATTGATCTGCCGCGGTAACTTGAACTATGTAGATTCCAGCGGACAGATTATTCATCTGTAAATTGTTAACTCCTGTTCTAAGGCTTGATCCACCTACTACTTTTCCAGTCATATCTGTTATTCTGTAAGTAGCTGTCGATGTCACCTGTGCAGGTAACTGTATGGTAAATCGCCCATCACTACTAGGATTAGGGTACAAACGCACGGCGGCTAATGCAGCGGCAATGTCATCATTAGAAAGTGTTTGTTGCGCTTCAAAAGAACCAATATCACGTGCTGGTCCAAAAACGGCTTCACCGCGTTGATCCGTCAGGTTGTTATTAGGATTTCCTTGATCCTGTGCTCTTGTCCCATCCAGTATCGCATGAGTAAAGGTGTTACCACCATTATCTTGCAATGGTCCTAAAGATGCAAATTCTGGACTAGCGACCGTACCTACAATATCATTAGGCATAGCCGTAAATGAATTTGTGTCGTCGATCTCGATAAGGTTATAATCGTTAGAAGTAATACCTGAAACGTTGAAATCACTAGCAGCTTGATTTTCTGCCACCAAAGTATTGGTAATACTAAAAGTCCCTGCAACTGATGCTAAGCCACCACCATTACCAGTGGCAATGTTTCGGGCAACGGTAACAATATCAAAAAGAGCATTGGTTCCTGCATGATAAACGCCAGCACCATCTAAAGATGCCGTGTTTGACGATATTGTTGAAGTCTCAACGATTAAAGATCCCACTTGGTTAGAGATACCACCACCATTAGAAACACTGGTATTGTTTGAAATTGTAGTGTCATAAACCTCAGTATCACCACCATTATTGAAAATAGCTCCACCACCATTGTCGACGGCTGTACCGTTGGCACTGTTGCCATCAAGTGTTGAGTTGGAGACCACCATTACGGAATTCAATTGATTCCAAAGAGCTCCACCTTCTGCAGCTGCGCTGTTGGAATTTATGATACTAGAGTCGATATTAACAACAGAACTTCCTGAGATATGCAAAGCACCACCATTTCCTGGCGCTGCCGTACCTGCAGTTCCATCCACATCATTATTTGATATTTCAGAACTTGAGATATCCAACGTACCGTCAATTAACTCAATCGCACCACCAGCTCTGTTAGCGGCGTTATTGGTAATTGTAGTATTAGTGATCGTGACGGCTCCAGTAGTGCTCAATAACGCTCCACCAGATCCAGACGCTCCTGTTGCAAGGTTTCCATCAATAAAGGAATCAGATACATTTAAAGTACCGCCATTATTAAATAAAGCTGCACCACCATCATCTGCACCAGCTCCAGTAGAAGTGTTATTTGTGATATCCACATCACTAATGGTCATGGTACCTACGTTATTCCAAAACGCTCCACCTTCCAGCGCAGCCGAATTAGAATCTGCTGTACCTCCAATAATATCCATCAATCCTGGTCCCGTTATATGGATCGCTCCACCGTTTCCAGGTCCGCCATTTGCAATGAAGTCACCACTATTTAATCCAGCCGTGTTCCCTGTAAAGTTCACATTTGTAATTGTAGATGTTGTTGCTCCTAAGGACCAATCCTCAATTCCACCACCAGCACGACTAGCGCTGTTGTTAGAAATCACCACTGGATTTGCAGTAGTACCATTTATGGTAAGTGTAGTTCCTGTAGCCATCAATATTCCACCACCAGAACCTTGTACTCCAGTCGCGACATTACCGTCGATAATTGTTCCTTCATTAATAACAACACTACCAGTCATGCTATCTTCTGAGAAGATTGCTCCACCACCAACTATTTCTGGAGGCATACCTGCAACGAAGTCACCTTGAGCATCATTTCCTGATAAGGTAGTTCCGTTAATGGTAAGTAATCCACCATTATTCCAGAGTCCACCACCTTCTTTTCTAGCGATATTGTTATTAACAGTTCCACCGGTAATAGTTACAGGTGCTGCACCACTCACATGAAGACCACCACCATTACCTGGTGCTCCAGGACCGGTTGTTGCTCCTGTAAGATTCCCGTCAAGGTTTGTGTTTGTAAGCTCTACTGAACTATCGCCATTGGTTTCGATTCCGCCACCAGCTCTGTTGGATTCATTTCCTGAAATCTCAGAATCTGTTGCTGTAAATACACCAGCAGCATTTAAAACTCCACCACCGGTAGATTGAGCACCTGTGGCTTGATTGTTAGAAACAACTGTATTGTTTGTAAGATTAACTGTACCACCTTCGTTGTAGATTCCTCCACCACCAGACGCTCCAGCAACCTCTGCATCTGATCCTCTTGCGGTGTTTGCAGAAATAGTTGTTCCAGATACTGTCATAGTTCCAGTACCATTCCATAATCCACCACCTTCATTTGCGGCATCATTTGTATTAACCGTTCCTCCAGTAATATCTACAGAACCAGCACCGCTTACGTGAAGAGCACCACCATTACCAGGTGCGCCCATTCCTGTAACCACGCCTGTGATATTACTATCTAAGGTTACGTTAGTTAATGTAACACTTGAAGTACCATTGGTTTCTATTCCACCACCAGCTCTGTTGGACTCATTGGAAGAAATCTCTGAGTCAGTTGCAGTAAATGTACCAGCAGCATTTAAAACACCACCACCAGTAGACTGTGCACCTGTGGCTTGATTGTTTGAAACAACTGTGTTGTTAGTGAGAACAACTGTTCCTCCTTCATTATAAATTCCACCGCCACCAGCAGCGCCAGGAGATGATGTGTCATTACCTGCTGCTATGTTAGAATCAATTTGGACACCACTTACGGTCATTGTCCCAGATCCATTCCATAGGCCGCCACCTTCGTTTGATGCTGTATTATTATTTACGGTTCCACCTGTGATCGTGGAAGTAGCCGCGCCAGTGAGGTGCATACCACCACCATTACCTGGAGAAGCAGAAGTGTTGTTGCTATCTAGAGTCACACCATCTAGAGAAATTGAACCTACCGGTACAGACCCATTTACATCTATAGTAGAATTATCCTCAATTCCGCCACCAGCTCTCACTGCTGTATTATTAGTTATTGATGAGGACGTAACATTGATGGTTCCTCCGCGAGTATTCAAAATACCACCACCAGAACCAGCAGCACCGCTAGCGGCATTACCATCAATAATAGCACTTGAAATATCTAATGTACCGCCCAGATTGAAGAATCCGCCACCACCATTTGCGGCTCCTGCGCCGCTTGCTGTATTATTTGCAATGCTGGTACCATCAACAGTCATTGTTCCCGTACCATTCCAAAATGCTCCACCTTCATTAGCTGCAAGATTAGCTGTTGCAGTACCACCAGTAATCGTATTACTTCCTGGTCCTGTAACGTGAATCGCGCCTCCATTTCCTGGACCACCATTAGCGGTGAAATTTGTACCATCTAGACCTGCGGAATTTCCAGAGAAATCAACATTTGTAATCGTATTTGAATTGGTGTCTAGAGACCAGTCTTCAATTCCACCACCTGCACGGCTTGCTTGATTATCCATGATCATGACAGGGTTTGCGACCGTACCATTAATGGTAAGTGTGGTACCTGTAGCCATCAAAATTCCACCACCAGAACCTTGTACACCAGTTGCCTGATTACGTCTGATGATCGTACCTTCATTAATGACAACGACACCAGTACCGTCCTCTGCAAATATTCCTCCACCACCAACGATTTGTGGAGGCGTTCCAGCAACAAAGTCGCCTTGTGCAACATTATCTTCTATGATAGTACCATTGATGGTAAGTGTGCCTAGATTGTTCCATAAACCACCACCTTCTTTTCCTGCAATATTTTCACGTACGGCTCCGCCATCAAAAGTGTAAGAACTAGATCCTGAAACGTGCAAAGCACCACCATTACCGGGATTGGTTCCCGCTTCATTTTTAGCGAATGTAGAATTGGAGATAGTTATGACACTCGCAGCATTGGCATTATCCTCAATCGCACCACCAGCTCTTTGAGAAACATTGACTCTGAATATAGAATTGTCTATCGCAAGAGTACCTCCATTAGAATTGAGTATGGCACCACCACTACCTGATGTTCCAGTAGCGCGGTTATCTCTAAATAATGTTCCTGTAATTGCAACCGTGGCACCATCATTAAAAATAGCTCCACCACCATTGGTCGCAGCGGCACCTGTGGCTATATTACTGCGGAATTCACAATCTGCGATATTGACTACCGTTGTTGCACCGCTGGCAAGAATAGCGCCACCACTTTCTGCAGATCCATCTCTAAAAATTACAGAGTCAAAATTAATGACTGCCGCAATGGTTGCATCCACATCAAAGATGCGGCTATTGGATCCTGAAGAAATCGTGGTTGAAGTACCACCATTATTTCCATCAATGGTGATGGCCGCAAAGGCATTAATAGGTATCGCTCCCATGGTCACATTGATGGTTTGACCTTGAATAGACGGGTCAAAAGTGACCGTGCCGCCTGTTCCAGCATCAGCGATCTCAATTCGTAAAGTTCCATCAGTACCGTCATCTACAGTTTTAGTTACTACTTGCGCATCAACACAAAAAGCACCTAAGAAATAGACCGCTACCACAGAAACTAGTAGAGTAAAGTTTTTCATAAGTTTTTTATTAAATTTTTGATTTATCCCTTTAAAGCTATCCGATTTTCAGGTTAAAAAAGTGTTTTTCAGCGCTTTTTGGTAAATTTTTAAGGATTTTAACACTGTTCATCGGGCTACGTAATTTTTATATTTTCGGTTTTTAAGGAAAAATCTTACTTAAAATATAATTACCTGATTATTATCGGATTAAATATATTTCTTGTATAAGATTCATGCATATTTTCGATGAAAGTGGATTTTTTCGCTTTCGCGAAAGCGAACTCTTTACCAATTGTGTAGTTGCTAGTATTACGTTTGAAAAATGAAGATCTTTCCTTACTTTGCAGTATCAATTATCAAATATGCAAATCAAAAGACTTTTTGACTTTCCTTATTATCAATTGGAAAGATTTCCTAGAGAAGACGCTCTAGTCACCAAAAAAAATGGAACCTGGGTAAAAACATCTACGCAGTCGTTTGTTGATCAATCTAGAGCCATCTCTAGAGGATTGATGAAAATGGGTGTAAAAAAGGACGATAAGATTGCGCTCATTTCCACTGTGAACCGCACAGAATGGAACATTATGGATATAGGCATCATGCAAACTGGAGCACAGGATGTTCCTATCTACCCTACCATTTCTGAAGAGGAGTATGCTTACGTACTTAATCATAGCGAGTCAAAAATGGTCTTTGTATCTGATCAAGAGGTCTATGATAAGGTCATGGCCATAAAAGATCAGGTGCCTACCTTAACTGAGGTTTTTAGCTTTGATGATATACCTGGTTGTAAAAGCTGGGAAGAGGTCAAGGAAAAAGGAAAAGAAACCGATAATGACAAGGATCTTGATGACATGATGGCGTCGATTCATGAAGACGACCTTGCTACACTTATCTATACCTCTGGGACAACTGGAAAGCCTAAAGGTGTTATGTTATCTCATAAGAATATTTCCAGCAACGCCATTAATTCTGAAACTAGACTACCTATTGAATTGGGGAACTCTAAAGCGCTCAGTTTTTTACCAGTATGCCATATTTATGAGCGCATGCTGCAGTACCTATACATTTATACAGGTAGCGGTATCTATTTTGCGGAATCACTGGAAACCATATCTGACAACCTTAAAGAGGTGCAACCAGAGGTGATGAGTGCCGTACCAAGATTGTTGGAAAAGGTGTATGACAAAATTATTGCCAAAGGTGCTGACCTCGATGGGGTCAAAAAGAAACTATTCTTCTGGGCCGTAGAACTAGGTCTGGAATGGGAACCTTATGGACAGAATGGTTGGTGGTATGAGACCAAACTCAAACTAGCCAAAAAAATCATCTTCTCTAAATGGCAAGAAGCCCTAGGTGGAAACCTAAAGGCTATTGCTAGCGGTAGCGCTGCCCTACAGCCTAGACTTGCCAGAGTTTTCAATGCGGCAGGCGTTCCTGTGATGGAAGGCTATGGTCTGACCGAGACAAGTCCAGTAATATCTGTGAATGACATGCGCAATAACGGATTCAAAATAGGAACCGTAGGTAAGATGTTGCCAGAAACTGATGTCCAGATTGCACCTGACGGTGAGATCATAATTAACGGGCCGCAACGTATGTTAGGCTACTACAAGGATCAAGAAAAAACGAATGAAGCGATTGATTCCAATGGTTATTTCCATACCGGTGACATAGGAGAAATCGATTCTGAAGGGTTCTTAAAAATTACCGACCGTAAAAAGGAAATGTTCAAGACTTCTGGAGGTAAGTATGTAGCACCACAACTTCTTGAAAACACGATGAAGCAGAGTCGTTTTATCGACCAAATCATGGTCATAGGTGAAGGTGAAAAGATGCCGGCAGCGATCATACAACCTAATTTTGAGTTTTTAGAGGATTGGGCAAATCGCAAGGGAATCTCCTTTAAGGATCATAAAGACCTAGTCAGTAATGAAAAGGTTATAAGTCGTTTCCAGAAGGAAGTAGATCAACATAACGAGAAGTTTGGAAAATGGGAACGCGTCAAGCGTTTTGAGTTGACTCCAGATGTATGGAGCATTGAAGCAGGTCACCTCACTCCTACCATGAAGTTGAAACGCCGCAATATTAAGGAAGCTTATCAAGATCTTTATGATAAGATCTACCATGAAAAGATCTGATGTGAACACCATCCACAAAAAAGAGCCACTAGTACGTGGCTCTTTTTTATTTCCTGTCGATCAAATCGTTGTTGAAAAAATGGACCGCTATTGTTTTAAATGGAATAAATATTTCAGGCATCCTTAGATCACGGTAACACAGACTCCAGTATTCATAAAAATCAAATAATACCGTACATTTGAAAGCATCTCGTGTCTAAAACGGGACGGACTTAAAACTTAGTATTTGTACGCAATAGTTGATGTAGAAACCACTGGTGGTAAATTCAATGAAGAAGGAATTACTGAAGTGGCGATTTATAGATTTGACGGTCATGAGATCGTGGATCAATTTGCCAGCCTTATCAATCCAGAAAAGGAAATCCAGCCGTTTGTGGTCAAACTTACCGGCATCAATAACAAGATGCTCGTACGCGCTCCTAAATTTTACGAGGTTGCAAAACGCATCATAGAAATCCTGGATGGAACTATACTTGTCGCGCACAATGCCAATTTTGATCATCGCATGCTGCGATTGGAGTTTGAGCGATTGGGTTATGAATTTGACATGCAAACCTTATGTACGGTAGAACTTGCTCAAAAATTAATGCCAGAACAAGAAACCTATAGCTTAGGCAAACTGGTGAGAAATCTGGGCATCCCTATTACCGATAGGCATCGTGCTACTGGCGACGCACTGGCTACGGTTAAACTATTCAAACTCTTACTCAATAAGGACAGTTCTAAAAGCATCTTACAGCAAAGCTTAAAGTCTTTTCCTAAAACCGTCGTGGCGAATAACCTCAAGACGCTTTTGGAAAAAGTGCCAGCATCCACAGGTTTGTATTACCTCTATGACGATCAAGATCAATTGATCTACATAGGCCGTAGCCGTAATATGAAAAAGAGTCTCACACAGCATTTCACCACAGATCGCAGACGATCCGTAGAAATGAGCAAGCAAGTGGAAAATGTGAGGTATGAAAAGACTGGTAACGATCTGCTCGCTTTACTCAAGGAACACCTTGAAATGAAAAAGCATAAACCTAAGTTTAACAAGAAAAGCAATAAGCCACGTTTTAGTCACGGGATTTTTTCAGGCAGTGATGACCATGGTTATATCACCTACTCTGTGCAGTCCACCAGACGAAACAATAACTACCTCACCACCTTCAGCAATGGTAAGTCGGCGAGATCGTTTATGGAAAAAATGGTGGAAGAACACCAGTTATGCGGGATTTTATCTGGACTGGAAAAGGAAACCGAAGGTCCTTGCAGTAGATATGAAACCGGCCATTGCCACGGTGCTTGCATTCAAAAGGAAACTGTAGAGCAATACAATGAGAGAGCGATCGAGGTTTATAACCTACACAACTTTAATATCAAAAGGCGCATTCTAGTGGATCGCGGCAGGGAACATACAGAACGCAGTGTAATTCTTATAGAGGATGGCGTGGTTAAAGGTTACGGTTTTGTAGATCTACAAATCCAGTTTACGGACCCTAAAATCCTCAAAAATATCATTACCGAAATACCAGAAGATCGCGACACCAGGCACATTGTTCAAAGTTATTTGAGACAACGCAAGGTGTATCGTATCATTGATTTTTAAAATAGTTTCGCTTTCGCGAAAGCGAACTCATCTACCATCCATCAAACAAAAAATCAACCCATAACTCCAGATCCATCATGGCAACACCTCACGGAAAACTATACCTGATTCCAGTAACCTTGGGCGATGTAGAACCGCTAGACGTCATGCCAGCATCGATCCAGCGAGTGGTAGAACTGGTGGATCACTACATTGTGGAGAACGAAAAAACCGCACGTAGATCCATCAAAAGTCTACTGCCTGAAAAGGAACAGTCCATACTTGAGTTTTCATTGATCAACAAGTTCACAGAGCCTTCTGAAATTCCATCCTTTTTACAGCCTTGCCTAGAAGGCAAACCCATGGGATTGATGAGCGAGGCTGGTGTGCCCGGCGTGGCAGATCCAGGTGCAGATGTGGTGGCGATCGCGCACCAAAAAGGTATCCAAGTCATCCCACTAGTAGGTCCCAGCTCCATTTTAATGGCCGTCATGGCCAGCGGTTTGAATGGTCAGAACTTTTCCTTTAACGGCTATTTGCCTATTGATAACAAGGATCGCAAACGTAGAATATTGGAATTGGAACAACGCTCCAAACAAGAGCAACAGGCACAATTGTTTATTGAAACGCCTTATCGCAATAACAAAATGCTTGAGGTATTGTGTAACAACCTCCATCCAGAAACGATGTTGTGCGTTGCCTGTGATATCACACTACCTACAGAATTCATTCTCACACAACCCATCTCACAGTGGAAACACAATAAAGAGGATCTTCATAAACGACCTGCCATCTTTATGATACAACAGCAGGATTTGAGGTTTTAGTTATTTGGATAAATAGATCCCGAAGGCCAAACGGCCGCCTTCTTCTCCCGTAAAATAGGAAATTGATCCTTTGATCAAGCCTGGAAATGCCAGTTCGATACCACCACCATAACTAGTATGGAATGTACTAACCGTATCTCTAGAGACCCAAACCCTACCTGTATCAATACCTACATAAGGAATCAATCGTAGCGGTAGTAATCGCGTTTTGATAGGTGCTGCGTCATATCTCAAATCCACGCTGGCATTCAAGGCATAATTACCGGTAAAGCGTTCCTGTCTAAAGCTGCGCAAGCCATTGGCGCCACCTAGACGTGCTGCTTGGTAAAACAAAGGTGCATCGCCCATACGCAATTGTCCTGCAATGGCAGATTTGATGATCAATCTGCGGTTATCATCTATGGCATTCCAAAAAGTCAATGAAGGATCTACACCTACAAAATGTTCGCCGTTGGCCAGATTATCCGTAAAGGAAAAGTCACCTTTAAGCCACATGCCTCGTGTGGTGAAACGATTATCGTCAATGCTCTTGAATTCATAATTGAAATATGCCTTGAAATAATCATCGCGCTCATTGTCCACATTAGTATATTCAGGAATGTTGGGCTCTACTTCGATACCTTCATACTGGGAACCAAATGTAAAACTGCTCCCATAATCTCCCATTTTGTAAATGGAGCCACCAATGGACTGGTGTTGCAAAAAGACCCGATTCACATCAAAATCAGTATCCTTATCAAAAGCGGAATCATTCCCGTAACCAAAAAAGTTCTCTGTATAATTATTGGTTGTGATGCCGGCATCTACTTGTAGATTCCATTGCCCTAGAACATTAGCTTTTGACCAGTAGCCATCAAAAACAGCCGCTTGCGTCAAAGATCTGTAATCCACATTCACTCCGTATTTGATGGTGAATGGATTGCGATCATAACCAATGGTAGCTTTTTCAATACCTAATTGCGGGCGGAATCCATCATCTGGATTGTACTCCATCTCCAGACTGAAAGTACTTTTATTAGCTGGTGATTTTCTGTGATCGTAATGGTTGATTTCATAATCATCTCTCAAGATATTGCGGGCATCGCTGGCTTTGCTCAAATCATTCTCCTCACTTTTGTAATCAAATATGGAAATACCTTTCCCGTTTTTGACATCATAAATATCCTTGCCTTTTCCTCCAGCAATCACAATGCGGATTTTACTGTCGCCATCACCAGTAACGATAAACTCATCATCATCATCAAGACCATAGATCCAGATTTCTTCGGTTTCATCATCGCTAAAAGTTCGCTCAAACAACACATCTTCAGACTTGCCGTCTTTGATGCGGTAGGCATTGATGGTGGTCTTCCCATTAGCTCGATCGATGGTGAATCGGTCGTCCTTGTCGGTTCCTTTCAGGGTTTGGAACTCTAGAAAATGCTTGTAGTATCGTTGCACGATGCTATTGAGATTTCGCTTTCGCGAAAGCAAATCCTGCTGTGTCTGCAGCCACTGTTCATCCTTGACCTCTTCAGGCATTTCATTGAAGGCTTTTTCTACCACTTCTGGAGTGATATTATCCTGAATGAATTGTACCTGCTTTTCCCAATCTTCCATGGAGGAGCGCTGCAATACGGCGCGATCCAGATGTATCGCACTACGGCTGAATTGTTTGATGTATTCAATATCTGGACCGTAATTCCCGAATTGCTTGGTACTGCCTATAGCGCCATTCATGAACTCCAATAACTTCCCATCAAATCGCGCGAAAACCTGATCTCTATCGCGCGGTATCGCTTCAAATTTGCTGTGGTCTTCATCGACCTTGATTTCAGCCCAGCGCCATTGATCTTCATGACGATCCCAATCGCCCAGCAACATATCAAATATTCTGGCGCGTATGTAAAGTTCCTCGTCAACGGTGTATTCCTCATCAGATCTTATTTTTTCAAATAGATCGTCGGTACTCTCGACATCTTCGTTATACCCAAACATATGTGCATTGTCAAAGCTGTCATCTGGCTTCTCCACGATCATGTATAAACGGTCTCCATGAGTTTCATTAAAATTCCCAAGGACAGGCTGCTTGGGAACGTAAAACAATTTAGGGTGCGTGTGGCTTAGCTTGATGGCTCCAGCTAATCGAGGCACTGCAAATGCACCATAAGGATGCGCTGCGGTATAAAAATCGCGTATCAATTTTTGTGGCAAAGTTTCCGCAAAATATTTGTCGGCATCCAGCTTATCATAGCCTGCACTTTTGAGAAACTGGAGCGCATCTTTTTCCAAAGCACGCATATTGAATTCTCTATCCAGACTGTCCACAAGACGTAATCCTTGAGTTTGATTACCACCACCAGCGCGCTCTACCTTGAGGCCGCCGTATAAAGTGTCCAGTAAAACGACCGGCGCTTCAACATCAAGACCATAAAGTCTGCGGTAGTGCTTGCCATAAAATTCTTCATAATCCTGATCGACTTCGGTTTCTTCTTTAGGATAGACGCTTGCCTTTACTGTTTTGGCGGTTACGGCTGGTAAACTAGCGATGTCATAATCTTCTTTAGGCTCAAATAAATCGGCGGCATAGACTTGTTCCAAGTCTCCATTTTCATTGACGATATGGAAAAAAACTTGCGAACTCTGATCCTGGAAAACGCGCAGTTCTGCAAACCCCAATTTACCAGCACTAAATTTCCCCTTTTTTCCCAAAGAAGCGACGTTGGTAGCGGTCACCGCACCTGAAATGATTTGCTTGATATTATCATGGTCCATGTATTGCAGGCTTTCTTCATGAGCAGATACCACAATAAGCCGATCGATTCCACTACCTATGGTCTCGATCTCTTCCATCAATTCATTCATTAAAGGATTATAACGATCCTGCGGATACAGACCTGCCTGTGATCTTACAAAACTGTATAGAAAGCCAACTCCTGGTAAGTAGGCGTTTTCCTGTTTGGGTGTGCTCAACATGCGCAACCCTAGCGTACCACCATGGACGCCATTAGTATACAAAGGATGATGCATGGCCAGTATCACGGTTTTGTGTCTTGCCTTTCGCACTGCATCGGCGAGGACCTTGATGAATTTCTCTCTGGTTTTGATCTCGCATTCATCATTGAATTTGGGATTTTTATCCCAGTTTTCAATGTACCACTCACTATCCACTACAATAAGATGCATACTGTCAGAGATATCCACTTCTTCAATAGGACACGCGTTCTCAGGCTGGAACGCTTCATCATCGTCCAGAAGTTCCTCGGTAAGCTCTTCAATATTTGTAAGACCTGAAATTCCTTCATCATTCCAGTCTTCATCGCCTGGCAGTACCAGTACATTCAGTTTTTTATCAGCGAGTAGGTTGAGCTGTTTGTTAAGCTGTTCTTTGTCTTTAGAATCCTCGTCCTTTTTACGTAGGGATTCGGCATCCACATTATCGCCCAGAACCAATACATAATCTTGCGGTTGTGATTGATCTGCAATGTGATTCACCATTTGATCAAATACGGATGGATCCTGAGCCTGATTGACACCTAGATTTCCTAAAAGATAGAAACTACGGTATTCTTCGTTTGAAGTAGAAAGTGTAGCGGTACCGCGCGTTTGAATGGCACGCTTTGCACAGGAGCCCACGATCGTGGCGGTCAAAACAACAAGAATAATGGATCGTAAAGATGCAGTCATTGGTTAAGAAAATTCCTGCGAAAGTAAAATTTTAGCTTCATTTCAGTTTTCACTTTAACGATAAGTGTTAAAAATATTCGTCGAGATACAAAATAGAGGTTGAGATGAGTTCTCTTTCCTGCCTGTCCGGCAGGCAGGCGCGAAAGCGAAATATTTAAAGAAACACCTTACAATATTATGAATCCACGTTTTCCGCACCTATTTTTAAAGCTTTCTAAACTATAACCCAGAAATTATGAAATTAACCAAGGTGTATTACGTGTTTGCCGCATCGTTGATTCTTGCCTGTTCTCCAAAAATGACAGACCAGAAAAAACCAGATGTTTCTACCGTAGACAATCAAGATGCCAGTGCGAGCGAGTCCATGACTCCAGCAATGCCTGGAATGGATCAAAAGATCCCAATGGATCCCAGCGTGCGCATGGGTGTTTTAGACAACGGTCTGACCTACTACGTGCAAAACAATGGTAAGCCAGAAGATAAGGTAGAATTGCGTCTTGCGGTCAATGCAGGGTCCATCCTGGAAGATGATGACCAGCGAGGTCTTGCCCACTTTATGGAGCACATGAACTTTAATGGTACTACTAACTTCCAGAAAAATGAACTGGTAGACTATCTACAGGGAATAGGTGTAAAATTTGGCGCTGATTTAAATGCGTACACAAGTTTTGACGAGACAGTTTACATCTTGCCTATTCCAAGTGACGATCCAGAGAAGCTGGAAAAAGGATTCACCATTCTTGAAGATTGGGCACACGGTGCGCTGTTGGAAACAGATGCCATTAATGATGAGCGTGGTGTTGTTCTTGAAGAATCCAGAAATGGTAAAGGTGCCAGCGACCGTATGAACAAGGTGACCATACCTGTTCAATTTTATGGTTCCAAATATGCAGAACGTTTGCCTATAGGTAAAGACGAGATTCTCAAAAATTTTGAACCGGCAGTACTTAAAAGATTTTACAACGACTGGTACCGTCCAGATTTGATGGCCGTGGTTGCCGTAGGTGATCTTGATCCAGCAATCATGGAGCAAAAAATCAAGGATCATTTTGCTGGAATTGAGCCTAATGAGAATCCAAGAGAACGTCCAACGTTTGATCTACCTAACCACGACGATACTAAGATTGCGATAGCGCAGGATCCAGAAGCCACTTTTGCCTCTATCAACGTGAGCTATAAAGATACTTTTGAATCAGAGCCTACGACAACGGTTGGTGACTATCGCGACGATCTTGTCAATGGATTGTTCTCCTTTATGATCAACAATCGTTTGCAGGAATTGACACAGAAGCCTAACCCACCATTCATTTTTGCGAGTAGCAGTTATGGTGGTACAGTAGCCAAAAACAAAAATGCTTATTCTTCTTTCGCAGGTTCTGCACCAGACGGACAATTAGGAGCCTTGAAAGCGGTTCTTGAAGAAAACCAACGTGTGAAGCTGTATGGTTTTGGCGAAGCGGAATTAGAGCGTGCAAAAGCGGCCTACAAGTCCAGTTTTGAATCTTTCTATGCCAATCGCGATAAAACAGAAAGCGGTCGTCTGGTAGGTCAATATGTGAACAATTACCTGAATGGTGGCGTTGTACCAAGTCCAGAATGGAGATATGAAAAGACGATGGAATTATTACCAGGCATCCAAGTAGACGAGGTAAATGCCAAAATCGAAAAATATATCCACGATGATAACAGAACGATTGTCTTTACAGGACCAACTACTGAAAACAAGCCTACTGAGGCAGACATCCTAAAAGTGGTCAATGAAGTAGCTACTGCAGAAGTCGCTCCTTATGAAGATACAGAAGTACGTGAAAATCTGATTGAAGAATTACCGGCTCCTGGTAGTATTACCAAAACAGAAACCAATGATAAGTTAGGAACCAAGACTTTCACCTTGAGCAATGGCGCTACCGTAACGATCAAGACGACTGATTTCAAAAATGATGAAATCCTGATGTCTGCCTACAGCTATGGTGGTACCAGTTTATATTCTGATGAAGATTACCTAGCTACCGTTTTTGCTAACGGCGGTCTTACGGAAGCTGGTGTCGCTGGATTATCTGCTACAGATATGGATAAGTACATGACTGGAAAACTCGTTAGCGTACGTCCATTTATAGGAAGTACCACAGAGAATTTAAGCGGATCTGCAACTCCACAGGATCTGGAAACCATGTTCCAATTGATACACTTGTATTTTACAGATCTCAACATGGATGAAGAAGCCTACAGCAGTTTCATCTCTAAGCAGAAGTCTTTCATAGGTCGCATGATGTCAAATCCGCAGACATATTTTAGTAATGAAGTGAACGAAATGCGTAATCAAGGCAACCCTAGATATGCTGGTTTCCCAGATGAGGCTGCCTATGATGCTGCAGATTATCAACGTGCTTATGAATTGTACAAGGAACGTTTTTCCAATGCTGGTGATTTCAACTTTTTCCTAGTCGGAAATGTGGATGAAGCTGCCGTGATGGAATTGTCCAAAAAGTATCTTGCTAACTTACCTTCTACCGGTGAGCAGGAAATGTACAACACCTTCGATTGGAAAGAAAAGCAGGGAACTCGTGAGATTACCGTAAACAAAGGAACTGAAGAGAAAAGTCTGGTACAGATGCGATGGGATTATGACATTCCAGCGTACAGTGCTCAGGAAGATCTAGCAGTGGACGCTTTAGGCGAAGCCTTAACCATAAGAATCATTGAAGTTTTAAGAGAACAAGAAGGTGGTATTTATGGTGGTAGCGCTCGTGGTAGCATGAGTAAAATTCCAGAACCAGGTTTCAACTTTAGCGTATCATTCCCATGTGGTCCTGATAATGTAGAGAAACTGGTTGCCGCTACTCAAAAGGAAATCGCCAATCTTAAGGAAAATGGCCCATCAGAAAAAGACTTGAATAAAGTTAAAGAAGGTTATTTGTTAGAGCGTAAGGAAGACTTGAAGTCCAACCGATTCTGGTTGAGCAACCTCGTCAACGCGAGCCGTGATCAACGTGATCCTAACAGCATGATGAACTTTGAAGCTGAGGTAGCCAAAATGACTACCAAAGACGTTCAGGAAGTGGCCAAGAAGTATCTTAATGAAGATTACATTCTTGCGATTTTGATGCCTGAGGAAATGTAAACCTCATTTCCAAAATATCAGAAAGCCCATCATTGATTTGATGGGCTTTTTTTGTGGCTGCTTTTCAGGTTTGATGAAGCGCTGAACAAAAACCTTTTCTCGACTGTCTGCTTCGACAGGCTCAGCACGGCGGCTTGAAACAGGTTTTACAAACTTTGGAACACGGATCTTTTCTTGACTTCCTACTTCGGCAGGCTCAGCACGGCGGCTCGAAACAGGTACGATAGACATTTGAAAACAACATTTTCTAAACTACCGCTCGAAACAGGTTTCATAGACTTTGGAAAACGAACCTTCTTGACTGTCGGCTAGAAAACGACTTTTGCATAGCCGCCTGATTGTTTTGACTTATACAGGACGCCAGTTCCTTTGCAAATGGGACAGGTTTGGGTTTCATAATGGTCCACCTCGCTTTTTGTGCCATAGACTTCCTTACCTGGTGCGACGTAGTAACTGCTATTGACTTTAGTACCACTCATCATCGCTACTCTATATTCGGTTCTTTTGACCTCGCCAGGTAGCGTATACAACAATACTTTTTTCTCTCTATATACGGGAACTCTTTTAACGGTAGGACAAGTTTCTTTATAGGAATTCATTCTGGTATCCCATGCGTAAATATCACCATCTGCAATGTTGAAATCCTGTGTGGTTCCAGGGCGATCGGTTTGTACGGTGATGACGCCTTTTGCTTTGTCTACACTTATGGGACTTAGGACTCTTTTCAAGGACTTGATATAGACATAGTGTTTCATGGACACTTCATTGATACCTATGGTTGCACCGGTTACCAAAGAGTTTTCCTTGTTGCCTACAAAATCGTAATTGTCGTAAGCAGGCTCTGTAAAAATATCCTTTTCAAAGGAATAGGCATTTTCTGTAGAGAATTTGCGCCCTTGTTTAAAATTCCCATTTTCAAAAGTTCCTGCCATCAAATCCCATCGTGCATTCAGGAATAATATCTCGCCACTTTTGCTGGATTTAGTGAGATTATATACACCAGGATAGTAATCGATGCGCGCGGTAAATCCTTGACCATGAAGCTTACCGTTTTTATACATACCTATCTCTACCATCGATCCATCTTCTCCTAATCGGTTGGTAACTGGAAATACTTTCACATGATATCCATCTTTTGCTATCTCACGATCTGCGTTTGCCTCCAGCACCTCTAGACTGAAATACCATTTCTTGTCCCAGTGCTCGTCTGGTACCATAAAGGCTTGTTTGGCTTCCTCGGTGACTTTGGATTTGCTGAACGCATCCACATCCCAGTCGTACTGATTGACATCCCAGTTTTCATTGAGTTCTTGAATGTCTGGTTTTTCTGTACAATCTGCTGGTTGGATGAATATGATTTTGTAATTAAGAACCGTGGCCCAGTAACACAAATTAGTCGCTCTATTGGCAATAAAAAACACGCCACCATTCCCAAATCTCTTTCTCAGACTCGTCATAAAACCGGTGATTTCCCAGCCTTCACTAGTATATAGAGTGCCCACATGTTGATAGCCCATATAGGAAACCCCATTGGGATAGGTTTGATAATTAGGAGTGTAACCTGGGACAGGCGTTACCATTCCTGGACTTTTTTCACCAAAAATAGGATGAGGTTCCTGTTTACCGTAATAGTATGTAAGCTGGCGGTACAAACTACCGTCTTCATTAAATGCAACACTTGAATAATGCTGCGCAGGCGCGGCATCCCACATTTTCTCTTCATACCACAATTGCCCATTGCCGTGATAGATAGGTACAGAATTAGGAATATAACCGTTCTTGTCTGGGCCTTCTGCTGCAAAGGGTGCATCGTTTTCCACGTATTTGAAAGGCGAGGCATTTTTAAATTCATAAAAGAGACCATTATTCTCCTTACACTTGGCCGAAAACCAAAGCTTTTTACCATAATGTGTAAACTCTATCCGATCATATTTTTTGCCTTCTTCCAGTTTTTTGGGGCTTATCAGGTTCTTTTCATGAATCGTCACTCTAGGCAGGAATTCAAAACCATTAAGATCAAATGCAGGGTTAAATTCTACTTGAGGTATGCTGTCGCCTACTTTTTGAGCCAGTCCATAACTTGCGATAAGTAGGACCACAAGGGTTGCTAGGTAATTTTTCATCGATTGGAATTTGTTTGAAATTATCAAAATCCTGGGACTGCGACAATAGGGCATTTGCCGTATCCCTTAAAAACCTTGTGGTGAAAACTTTTGAGTACCAATTAGTTCCTAGGGTTCTGTCCTGATGCTGGAATGGGAATTTCGCTTTCGCGAAAGCGAACTCCTTCAACATCTCATTGCTCCATGCTGACATGGTTCCTAACGCAAACACCAGATTATTCTGACAATTTGAGTGAGTTTCTGACAGCTTGTCATTTGAAATCTGCTGGCACAAACATTGACTTTAAGAGAGTGTCCAAGAAAATAAAATTGCTAACTAAAACATATTATAATGAGTAAAATAATTGGAATTGATTTAGGTACGACCAACAGCTGTGTTTCCGTAATGGAAGGAAGTGAGCCTGTGGTAATACCTAATGCAGAAGGGAAACGCACTACTCCATCTGTCATTGCCTTTGTAGAAGGTGGTGAGATCAAAGTAGGTGACCCTGCAAAAAGACAAGCCGTAACAAACCCAACCAAAACCGTTGCGTCCATCAAGCGTTTTATGGGTAACAAATTTAGCGAGGTTTCTAAGGAAGCTGACCGTGTTCCCTACAACGTCGTAAAAGGCGATAACAACACGCCACGTGTCGACATCGACGGTCGTTTGTACACACCACAGGAATTGAGTGCAATGATTCTTCAAAAAATGAAGAAAACTGCCGAGGATTACCTAGGAACTGAAGTAACCGGAGCGGTAATTACCGTACCAGCCTACTTTAACGACAGCCAGCGCCAGGCGACTAAAGAAGCTGGTGAAATCGCTGGACTTAAAGTAGAACGTATCATTAACGAGCCTACTGCAGCAGCGCTGGCGTATGGTCTTGACAAGAAAGATACGGATCAGAAGATCGTGGTATTTGACTTTGGTGGTGGTACGCATGACGTTTCCATCCTAGAATTGGGTGATGGTGTATTTGAAGTACTAGCAACTGACGGTGACACGCACCTAGGTGGTGATGACGTGGATGAGAAGATCATCGACTGGCTCGCAGACGAGTTTCAAAGTGCCGAAGACATTGACTTGAGAAAAGACCCAATGGCTTTGCAACGTTTGAAAGAAGCTGCAGAGAAAGCCAAAATCGAGCTTTCTTCAAGCGCACAAACCGAGATCAACTTACCTTATGTAACGGCTACCGCTAGCGGACCTAAGCACTTGGTAAAAACATTGACCAAATCCAAATTTGATCAATTGATCTCTGACCTAGTAAAAAGAACCATCGAGCCATGTGAAAAAGCATTGAAAGCTGCTGGATTGTCTAAGAGCGATATTGACGAGATCATCCTTGTAGGTGGATCTACTCGTATCCCAGCCGTACAGGATGCCGTTGAGAACTTCTTTGGTAAGAAGCCATCCAAAGGTGTGAACCCAGATGAGGTAGTTGCCGTAGGTGCAGCGATTCAAGGTGGTGTATTGACTGGTGATGTAAAAGACGTATTGCTACTGGATGTAACGCCACTTTCTCTAGGTATTGAGACTATGGGCGGCGTGATGACTAAGTTGATTGAGTCCAACACGACTATCCCAACCAAGAAGTCACAGGTATTCTCTACCGCAGCAGACAATCAGCCTAGTGTGGAGATCCACGTGTTGCAAGGAGAGCGCTCCATGGCGACAGACAACAAGACCATAGGTAGATTCCACCTGGATGGAATCCCACCAGCACGTCGTGGTACACCGCAAATTGAGGTAACCTTTGATATAGATGCCAACGGTATCATCAAGGTAAGTGCAGAAGATAAAGCAACTGGTAAGAAACAAGACATTCGTATCGAGGCATCTTCTGGATTGACTGAAGAGGAAATCCAAAAAATGAAGCAGGAAGCAGAAGCGAATGCTGAAGCCGATAAAGCAGCCAAAGAAAAAGCGGACAAGCTGAACCAGGCAGATCAAATGATCTTCCAGACCGAGCAGCAGTTGGAAGAATTTGGCGATAAGCTAGGCGACGACAAGAAAGCTCCTATTACAGAAGCTCTTGCCGACTTGAAAGCCGCTTATGAGACTAAAGAAATCGAGAAGATCGATCCAGCACTGGAAAAATTGAACACTGTATGGACCGCTGCCAGTGAAGAGATGTACAAAGCACAAGCAGATGCCCAAGGTGGACAACCTGGACCTGATGCCGGCGCTGCAGGTGCAGATCAAGGTACGGACAACACCAGCGATGTGGAAGACGTAGATTTTGAAGAAGTGAAGTAAGCAGGACGTTGGTTTTGCAACAGCAAAACTTTACGTATCGCTTATCCCAAACAAGCGGTAGCGCAGATTTGGGATCTTTATAAAGTAAGAAAGACTCTGATTAATTTCAGGGTCTTTTTTTTGAATTTTTGATTTTGCTTAAGTAAAACGCTATGTATCGCTTATCCCAAACAAGCGGCAGCGCAGATTTGGAACCTCTATAAAGTAAGAAAGACTCTGATTAATTTCAGGGTCTTTTTTGTTTTAGATATTTTTCGCTTTCGCGTCTGCTTTCCGGACTGGCAAGAAAGCTAAACAAATGACCATTACCGCAGCAAGATCATCCTAGAAAAACGTTTTGACACAACTGATAGTAAACGCTTAGACTATAAACATGCTGATAACCGCACTTAACGAAGTATTGCAGAGCGATTGACGATGCAAAGCTAGACCTTTGGAAACAGATAGATTGTGAGACTTAATTATGTAAATTGCGGTTATACAATAGTTAGCATCAATTAGGCAAGCCAAGGAAATTTATGATAATAGCAGCATTCGGAATCCCAGGAAGTGGAAAGTCCACAACTACAAAGGAGATTGGTAAAATACTTGATATTAAGACATTTCATGAACCAGAAGAATCAGATTGGGGAGAAGCAGTAAAAATGAGAAAAATTTGTGGGAATTTCAATGCTATTATGTGGTTTCGCTCAATTCGTGTTCCACACTATTATAAAGCAGATGAATTACGGAAAATTGGAAAATCAAGTATGCTAGACTCTAGCTATGACAAATTATTTTACTTGTATCATGATAAACCAGGATTAGAGTGGTTGTTTTCATCAAAAGACATATTTTATGATGAAATGGTTAGCATTTCCAAAAAAGATTATTTAAATCTGCCTGAAATAGATCTTCTTATACTATTTAAACTAAGCGAAGATAATTGGAAAAGATTTATAAACGATAGAAACAGAAATCTTGACAATGAAGAGGAATTCAAAAGATCATTTATCCTACAAGAAGCATTTATAAATGCTGCGAGAACATATTGCAAAAACACCAATTGTATTCTGTATGAACACTCTCAGTCTTATACCGATTCGAAAACTGAAGCAATCAAAATTGTAAATGACATAAAGAAATATTTTAATTGATTACTAATACTCTATACGGCTTGATTTCATCAAGTAAAGTCAACTTAAATGAAAAGTTTGCTTTACTACTTAAAGCATTTGATCAAGGTATTTGTCCGGAAACTATAACTTCTTTAGCATGTACATTTGTCATTTCATCAAAAAATGACAACCAAGTTGTAATTAGCTGGATTAAAGACAATGTATGTGAACTAGTATTTTTTGAAATAGACAATCTACATAGAATTTTATATTTAAATCAATTCCCTGATGATATCCGGAACCGGATTGCAAATAAAAAAGCTTGGCTTAGTAAAGATTTTACAGATTTTATAAAGTACTCTTTAAACCCAAAACACCATTCAATACTATTAACTAGCATTCTTGTTTTGATAAAAGAATATGGCTTAAATGATAATGACATAAAAAAATTAACTATCCAAATGGCAAATTCTGGCAAACAATACAATTATATGGAATCTGCTGATCTATCGGATAAAATTTTATTAAGAAGGTATCCAACTGGTGGCGTTTCTGAAAAAACCGCTCTAATAATGCCAAGTCTATTAAAGTGTCTTTCAAGAAAATTTAAAATAGCTTCTCCATTCTTAGTAGCTAAAACTTTAAGCTTTACAGGCGGAACTTGGGATAAACTAAATTGTATACCAGGTTTTTCTTTTCCACTACCAGGACAAGAAAGTATTGAGAAACTTGTTCAAGGTTCCGTATGCATGACTGTAACCAAAGGAGATTATAATCCTTCCGATAATAATTTATATCAACTAAGGAGTATAACAAATACAGTTAATTCTCTTCCACTAATAGTGTCAAGTATTGCAAGCAAACAAATTGCAAATCCAGTACATCAATTACTATTAGATATTCGATATGGTGAGAATACTTTCTTAAAGTCTAAAAAAGAAGCGGTCAAATTTTTTAAAATTACTAAGTCTATTTTAGAAAACAACGATATAAATTCAATAGCTGAATATACTAATTCAGAAATCCTAACTGGTAGTTCAATTGGCAACTACTTAGAAGTACTAGAAGCAGTATGTGTAATGAAAAATCAAACAAGCTATTCCTCATACATTTTCGACCAGAATGGAATTGATGTTCAAAGAGATCTCGTTATTGATTTCACAAGTACAATTATTTCTTCTTTTTCAAATGTTGATAAGAGAGATGTCTCAATAACGTGTCGAGAACATTTTGCGAAAGGAGATGTATTTGAAAGCTTCAAAGATTTACTTCTTAACCATGGAGTATCCCAAAATACCATTTCTCTAATTGAAGGCGATAAAGAATTTGTTCGAGGAAATCCATTAACTGAATATCAGATAAAAGCTGAAAAGAATGGAACTATCCGTTCAATAAACACAAGAAACATTGGCGAATATGTTAACTTCTTTTTAAGTGCAGGAACAAATATGTTTAGTAAATCAAGCAACTACTATAATGGAGTAATTATAAACAAACAAATTAATCAAACGGTAAAAAAAGGAGATAAAATGGCTACAATCCATAGTCAAAATAAGATTAATAATATTCACTTAACAAAATCATTTTTTGAAATTTACTAAATGAAAGGAAAAATAATAACAATTGAAGGCTTAGATGGATGCGGTAAATCGACTCAAATATCACTTCTTCAAAAATACTTTGCAAAGATTAATTTAAAACACAAGTTTATTCATTATCCTAAACTTAACGAAGGTGTATATGGAGAATTAATTGCCGAATACCTTAGAGGGGAATTTGGTTCTGTCGAGGCAGTAAATCCGAAAATTGTAGGTCTTCTATTTGCACTTGATAGATTGGAAAACAAGTCAATGTTAAATACTTGGCTTGAAGAGGGCTATTGTATTTTAATGGATAGGTATGTTAAATCTAACATTGCTTTTCAATGTGCTAAAGTCCATAACGAAAGTGAAAAAGCAAAACTAAAAGATTGGATTAATAATTATGAATTTGCGCATAATAAGTTACCCAAACCAGCCCTTTCATTTTTCTTAAATGTACCTTTTGAAATTATTGAAAAATCTTTGCTTAAAGACAGAACTGGGCAGGATAGAAAATATCTTAATGGGAAAAAAGACATACATGAAGACTCACTTAAATTGCAAAAAGAAGTTTTAGTAGAATATTTTAAAATGGTTGATGAAGAATCTAATTTCATTAATATCAATTGCGCGGATCCAAATAATTACTGGTTGGATCCCGAAACAATTCACACCAAGATCAAAACTCAAATTGAAAACATATTAGCGAATGGACATCATAAAGTATCTCTTAAATAAAAAAGTATATCTCTTAATTAACCTTATCATTCTATTCGTTGGATACATGCTTATTGAAAAAGGAGTAGAGTTAATCAAAGAAGATCCTACTAAATCCAACATACTTGTTTCTATTGGAACTTCTGTCATCGCAACAGGTATCGTAGTGTTTCTTGATCTTTGGAAAACCGTATCGATAAGTAAGCTAATGGAGAGAATTAAGAACATCATTAATGAAGGCGGATTAAACTTGCTATATAAGAAAAGAGACATCGACAGATATGATGACTTAATTAAAGACTTAGATACCAGCTTAGATATATGTGGTTATTCATTAGGTGGTTTCTTTGATAGTAATAGTGTAATTCTTCGAGAAAAACTTACGAATAAGAATATCAAAGTCAGAGCTTTATTTGTGGATTATAATTCTGAATCTGCAAAGATCAGAGCTCAAATTGAAGGTAAGTCAATTGATCTTTTCAGAACTAGATTCGAAACTTTCAAAAACTATTTTGATCAAGTATCAGGAATCGAAATAAGGATTATTCAGATTCCACTTTCATCAATGATTTACAGAATAGATAACACGATGTTCGTTGGTCCGCATTTTTACAAAAGACAAAGCAAATCTACATTGACAATGGAACTTAAAAAAGGTAAATGGATGTTTGATGAATATCAAAATGAATTTGAAAGGATGTGGAATGATGCTCAACCTGTTTAAATTTTGATATAATGAAGTTAATAACTATCATATCCGATCTAAAAGAAGGAGAACTATTTTGGCGCATTGCAAGAACGGATACCTTTGTCGATCTTCTTATGTTACAGTATCACAATGTAGCTAAATATGGTCTGAACTCTGAAAATGCTTGTATTATAATTCAAACTGCTATTAAAGCCATAACGAATTTTGAATTAGGCATTGTAAAGATAAAATCAAATTATAATAAGACAATTCAGGAGATAAGTGGAGATAGGAAAACAATAAATTTTAAAATTGAATCTATCATTCAGAAGGTAATTCTTGAATCTAAGCTAAAAGAAACGACTACCCCATTTCAAATTCTTCAATATTTTAAGGTTCTAAGTAATCTTGACTTAGGCAATTATGAAGTTGACATTTTTTATGATATCCTTATATCAGTAATCAACTCAGAGATAATACAAACTGATGCTAACAATATATAAGAAATAATAGCTCGTTCCTCACTACGCTTCTTATGCTAGACCGTTACCTGCAAGCTGAAAATAACCAACCGCATATGAAAAGATACATTAAAAACGGAAAAGAGTGTATTCTCTGTTCGAAGAGAAAAAAGTTAATCCATATTACACCAGAAGAAGTAATTCGACAAGAATTTGTATCGAAATTAGTAAATCAATTTGAAGTTCCTATTGAATTTATTGACGTGGAAGTTCCATTATCATATTATCAAAAAGGTAAAAGAGGAAGAGCCGACATTATTGTCTCTGGAATTGACCCAAAACTTAATGAACGAATTCCATTAATGGTAATTGAATGTAAAGCACCAACAATAGCACTAACTGATAAAGTTTTTGACCAAGTTATGAGCTATGATGAATTTTTAGAACCAGAAGTGATGATAATGACTAATGGAAAAGAAACAATAAGCCATAGTTGGGATGATGAGAAAGGAGATTACAGAGAAATCAAGGAAATTCCAATATATTCATATTTAATAAAAGGCAATGGAATTGAATTTGCAAAGGAATTTATTAATAATTGGGAAAGACCGAATCATAAAGCAGAAAAAAAGAAAAATCGAGAGCTACTTTGGGCTGATGGAAATATAGGACAAGACACAGATATAAAATATGTCCCTATTCTGGTTAATTTAGTTGGATTAATTTATGATGAAAAGAAAAAAACAGAAAATTTGGAACTGACCGAAAAAACTTTTGTTTCTGATGGAGGATTAAGATTTACAACTTTTGGAAATGCATCAGGTGGAGGATTTACAGGAGATTATCGCTACTTCATAGTCGAAAACGAAAATCAAGAAACAGAATTAGTTAGTATTTCTATAATGGGAAAAATTTCAACGAAAAATCATCCAAAATATGGAAATAGTAACGGACACACTTTATTAAATATCGCTATCGATGATTTTGAAAACAGTCATTTGTCACTTGAATACGCAATTGACCGCTTTGTAAAAGTAGAAAATGAAAAATACTCATTTTGGCACGATGGAACCTTAACAGTTGGGAAATTAGGTCGTGTAAAAAATATTGATGTTATTGACTTTATAAAAGTAAATTGTCCACATTTAATTAGAGACAATAAAATCTATTTAGGAACTGTTGATAATTCAGAAACTTTTACTTGGGAAAGTGAAAACGTGAGAAAATTAATTGCTAATCTTATTGATTATGGGTTTGTGCGAGATAAGTTTAGGCAAGTCCGAAAGATGGCCAGCACATAACAATGTATAAAAATAGGGCGAAAAGTGCTTAATCGAAAGGTCTGTGTGTATTTGTAAAGTTACCAAATTTTTAAATTTGAAGATTTTCCAAGTAAAAAGATAAATAGTAAAATTTAAAAATTCGGCTCGTACTTAACCGAATAGTTATTGCTAATTAACGCGCTACGATCCATATACAGAGACGTTGTGCCTCATTAAAACTGAAAAATGCTAATAGACGATATATTCAAAAAAATAAATATTCAAGACGGACATAGAGGCTACTATATGTTCGAAACCTTTATTCTTAATTTACTTAAAATTCATCTTGAAAAAGTAAAAAAACCATTTATCTCTCAACCTCGGAGAATTGGTTTCGATGCTTATGCACCTGAAGGTATTGAGGATATTGAAGGAGCTACTCAAATAGAGATTAAGTTTAATCTCGAAAGGTTTCCTATTAAACGTCTAATAGACCAGGTTATACATATTCAAGCTAAAATTAAAGAACCTGAACCGTTTGATAATCTACTAATAATTTCGCCTAATCCTATATCAAATAGATTTAAAAGCTATATACTTCATCGGATTGAAGACGAAAAATTACCTTTCAAAATTATAGTTTGGGGACCTGAGGAAGTTAATAGTATAGTAGCGAAAAACCGAAAAGAAGCCAATACTATTGCCAACAACCTTTTCTCTTTAAGAATTGAATCTGCGGTTGTTCAATCCTCAAAGGATTGGGAAAAAGAAAGACAAGAAAAAATTGAATTATTAAATAGATTGTATAAAAAAGGACAATTTTCTTTCTTCCTTGGTGCAGGCGTTTCAAGTAGTGCAGGAATGCCTGATTGGAATACACTTTTAAATTCTTTATTCGTAACATATTTAACGAACGAATTTGATAATGAATCAAAAATATTAGATACCGATATCGAGCAAATTGTTAATAGATTAAATCAAATTGATGAACCTTCTGCATTAATGGCGGCTCGGTATTTAAGAAAAGGATTAGATAATAGGAACACAGAGTCCGAACAGTTTACAAAAACAATAACTGAAAATCTATATAAGTTACGTGATACAGGAAAAGCTATTGATTCAGAATTAATAAAAGCTATTGTTGAAATGTGTATGCCTTTAAGAACAGGTGCAAAAGTAAAATCTGTTATAACATACAATTTCGATGACCTAATAGAAAGACAACTTGAATCACAATCAATTCAACATCACAGCATTTATTCAGATAATGACTTCATAGATCCTGATGAACTACCTGTTTATCACGTTCACGGATTTTTACCAGAAAACACTGATGCTTATGAAGGATTAGAAAAAAGCACATTAGTATTTTCAGAAGAAGGATATCACTTAATTTATTCTGACTCATATCATTGGTCTAACCTTGTACAACTTTCAAATTTGAGAGAAAATCATTGCTTAATGGTAGGTTTATCAATGACAGACCCTAATTTGAGAAGACTTTTGGATATTGCTTCAAGAAATAGTGACAAAACGAGACATTTCGCTTTTATGAAAAGGTTGACTATTGATAATTTCATAGAATCACAAGAAGGCACTGTAATAGATAATATAGATGGGGCAAAGAAATTTTTAGATAGACATCATAATTTGAACGAAGAGATTATGAGAGAACTTGGTGTTTCAATTATATGGTATACAACTTATGATGAAATTCCGAAATTATTAAGAGAAATCAAAAAATAACGAGGCACAACAATGGCTATAAGTAATTGCTTGTTCTCGCCTTCTTTTGAAAATCCTCACGGATTTTCAGCTTGGTGTGTACTTGCAAAAGTTAGTGCTAACCCACGCAACTACTCAAAGCCGAGACCGTTACCACACATTTGAATCAAACTATGGATATAATATTTTTAGATACTTCAATCTTCGAATCCAATAACTTTTTAGAAGGCAAAAGGATTAAAGAAGTATTTAAATTAGCCGAAAGAGGTCATCTTAAGGTCGTACTTCCTGAATTAACTTTTGACGAAACTCTAAATAGGATTTCAAAAAATGTTGAAGAGTCAAGCCAAAAATTCAACAAATATAGAAACGACACAAGAATCCTACGAAATGTACCATCACTCAAAGAAAAATTCGAGCCTTTTGACAGTGAAGCGGTGCAAAAAGAATTGAGAGATATTTTAAAAGATAAATTTATTGATTCCAAATTTGAAATAATTGATTATCCAACTATAAACATTAAAGATATATTTAGAAGTTATTTTGAGAAAAAATTTCCTTTTGGTTCTGGAGGTAAAAAGAGTGAGTTCCCAGATGCTTTTGCATTAAAATCAATTGAATTATGGGCAAAGGAAAATGACGTTAAAGTTTTAGCTTTTTCTAAAGACAAGGATATGCTAAACTATAAAAGCGACAACTTGGAAATTATTGATGATTTTGACTTGTATTTGAGTGATAAAATAAAAGAAATTGAAGGAGCATCTCACAAAAAACGACTCGACCAAATTGAGGATATTATTAAAAACAATCCTGACAGAATCAAGAAAGAAATAGCTGACTGGGTTGAAAATGAACTTGATGATGATTCAAAATATTGGGATTATTCAAATCACTACGAAGTTCACGATATATCAATTATTGAAGTTGATACCGATATCGAAGATTATAATATCACGAACGTATCAGAAGACTATATTTCTGTTGAATTAAGAGTTTGGGTAAACTATAAAGTCGAAATAATCATTGATGATGAGGAATATATGTATAAAGACGAAGACACTAAAGAATGGGTTTTCCTCGAAACAAAACCTGTTTTAGTTGATGAAATAAGATACATAGATGTTGACCTAATATTTGATGTCGAAGCAGATGATGATACGGTTTATGAACCCGAAATAGAATCAATTAATAATGGAAGAAAACTAAATGTATAAAAAACGTGTGGTAACAATGGCTATAAGTAATGGCGCCGTTCTCGCCTACTTCTGAAAATCCTCGAATAGTTTTACTTTAAAGATTTGCAAACTAAGACATTTAAACAAACGGTCTTTCATTCAAAAAACCATTCCCACAAATTTGAAGAACTTTATGCAACTTATGAAAACACAACCCAATATTGGAAATCGATTTTTAGCTGGATTTATAGATTACCTCATCATTTACACAGTCACATTTGTTTTGATTTTTGCCATTGGAGCACCTAATGATGAAGGCGGCTATTCCTTAGATGGCGCGCAAGCATTCATTCCTATACTTTTCTGGCTGGCGATGACTGTTGGATTGGAAAGCGGTTTAGGCGGCACCATTGGAAATTCATTAGTTGGGTTAAAGGCAATTCCACTAAGCGGTGTCAACGTAACCTGACCTTTATAGAATCATTTAAAAGACATCTACTAGACCCTATAGATATGTTCTTTTTTGGTTTAGTGGGAATTGTTACCATCAAGAATACCGAGATGAATCAAAGAGTTGGAGATTTATGGGCAAAGACCATTGTCGTACCTATGAAATCTCTAAACGAAAATGTAACGGATTAGGCAACGAGAAGAACGTGAAGTCACAATGGCCAGTAGAGATAGCTGGTTCTCTCTTACTTCTGAAAATCCTCACAGGTTATCAGTTTAATTCTTACGTAATGACAGGCAATCTATCTAAGTTGCCAATTTTTCAAATTTTATGAATCCATCCAAATCCCTTATCCTATTTCTATTCTTACAGTGTATGAGTTATGGACTACAGGCCCAAGAATCTGTAGTTCCTTTTACGGTGGATTCGATTTATGATTTTAATAAACCAAAGACCTTAGGGCTGCCTTTTGCCAAAGGATTAGAAACTGCAACCATATTTTCACCAACAGAACATCAAAACAAATACAATCATGGCGTGGTGTTATTTCCTTTCAAAGGATCGCTTTATGCACAATGGCAAAGCTCAGCCGTTGATGAAGATGGTGATGATACCCAAGTGTTTTACAGCAAAAGTTCCAATGGTATGGATTGGGAATCACCCAAGCCATTAACCCAAAAATGGAAGGATGGCATCAAAACCAGCGGTGGTTGGTGGAGTGATGGCGATACACTAGTAGCCTACATCTGCGTCTGGCCAGAGAAAGAAACTGCACCTAAAGAAGGCTACACGGAATATATGACCTCAACCGACGGTATTCATTGGAGTTTGCCCCAACGCGTGATGAATTCGCAAGGAACACCCGTAATGGGAATCATAGAACAAGATGTTCATCAATTGCCTAACGGTCGGTTACTTACGGCCTTTCATATGCAACCTGGATTAGTGGTAAAACCTTACTATACCGATGATCCGCTTGGGATTTCAGGCTGGACCGCTGGAGTGATGGAAAATATGCCAACCAAGAATCAATACATGAGCAGGGAATTAGAACCCAGTTGGTTCTATAGAACAGATGGTGCGATCGTTATGATTTTTCGGGATCAAGATAGTTCATTTAAAAAGTTGGCTGCTGTTAGCCATGACAATGGTGTGACATGGACCACTCCAATTATTGTAGATACACCAGATTCTAGAGCGAAACAAAGCGCCGGTAATTTACCTAATGGAACAGCATTCATGGTCAATAATCCGTCGGGTAAAAAAGATAGATTTCCGTTGGTTTTGACTTTAAGTAAAGATGGGTTGCACTTTGATAAAGCCTTATTGTTAAGAAGTGGCGCGAGTGATCTACAACCCATGAGATTTGAAGGAAAATATAAAAGACCAGGCTACAGTTACCCCAAAAGCGTAGTTTGGGGCGATTTCCTCTACGTTTCCTACGCAACCAACAAAGAAGATGTGGAGCTGACTAGAATACGTATTGATAATTTAAAGAATTAAAAATATAAATAAATAGCTAACCGCAAATGCCCAATTTCTCCTTTAACCACATGGCACTAGCCGTAAAAGATGTCCAGAAATCCATCTCATTTTATCAAAATGTATTTCAATTGGAAGAAATTGAAAATACAGCTTCCCATTGTACCACAAGATGGCTTTCTCTAGGCGAAGGAAAGCAACTGCATTTGATCTCACGACCAGAAGCACAGATCCAGACGATAAAGGCAGTTCATTTCGCATTAGCGACAAACGATGTTCATTCATTTATAAAACATCTTCAAACTCTTAAAATTGACTATTCAGACTGGCCAGGATCGATCAATAAAGATTATGTTCGCAACGATGGCATTCAACAAGTCTACTTTCAAGATCCTGATGGGTATTGGATTGAAGTGAATAATGATGTGTAGTAATTTATAGTCCACTTCGCTAGCTGCTCCAAGTCTGAAAAATACCTTCAAGAGCTAAAAAATTATAAGATTTCTTTACGACTCCTACGCTGCTTCCTTTTCTAACTTTAAGAAAAAAGAAGCCTCATGAAAGATATTAAAGCCGCTGTCGTCGAACAGAAAGAAGGGAAATTCAATATGAAGTCCCTTAAATTAAAGGACTTACAACCTAACGAAGTGCTCGTAGAGATTAAAGGCGCTGGGATTTGTCATACAGATTTAACCGCCAGAGACCAATCCTATGATGTGCCATTACCCATGATTTTAGGGCATGAAGGCTCTGGTGTGGTCAAAGAAGTAGGTAGCCAAGTTAAAAAAGTACAAAAAGGAGATCACGTGGTACTCACCTATGGTTCCTGCGGTACTTGTCGTACGTGTCTAGAAGGAACTCCGCAATACTGTGAGAAATTCTTCGGACTTAATTTTGGCGGTGAACGATTGGATTCTGATGAAGAAGCCATCGATCAATCAAAAGAAGAAGTGCATAGCCGCTTTTTCCAGCAATCTTCCTTTGCCACATTTTCCATCGCCACAGAACGCAATGTTGTAAAAGTAACTAAAGATGCTCCTATCGAAATGTTAGGGCCACTTGGTTGCGGAATCCAAACTGGATCAGGTGCGGTGATTAATTCTTTAAAGCCAACTGCCGGTAGTACCATTGCCGTTTTTGGAGCTGGATCTGTAGGTTTATCAGCCATCATGGCAGCAAAAATTTGTGGTTGCCAGACCATCATCGCCGTCGATATCAATGCAGACCGTTTGAAACTTGCCAAGGAATTAGGTGCGACGCATACGGTCAACAGTGACCAAGAAGAAAATGTGGTTGAAAAAATCAAGGAACTTACTGCTCAAGGTGTGGATTATGCCGCAGAGACTTCCGGGATTCCTGCCGTACTTGCACAAGCGGTAAGCGCTCTGCGCTGGAAAGGTAAAGTAGCTGTTGTAGGCGCACCACCTATGGGCGAGACTGCTCCTATTGATGTGAATGAGGTTTTGGTTTGGGGTAAACAAATCATTGGTGTCGTAGAAGGCGACAGTATTCCAGATGTATTCATACCTCGCTTGATAGAATATTACCAGAATGGCCAGTTCCCAATCGACAAATTGGTAACCAAATTTGATTTTGAAGACATCAACGATGCTATCGAGCAAATGGAGGCCGGCAAAGCCATCAAACCTATTCTAACCTTTTAAAAACTCCTTATGGATTTCTCAAAAAACTTAAATAAACAATATATCAATGGATCATGGGTCGACGGTAGCGACGATGACGTGATCATCAATAAAAATCCCTACAATCAAGAGAAACTGCAAGAAATAAAAGCAGCTTCAAAAAGTGATGTAGATAAGGCCTACAAAGCTGCAAAAGATGCGTCCACTTCTTGGGCCAACGCCTTACCACAAGAACGGTCCAAAATCGTGATGAAGTTCAGCGAGGTTCTGGAAAAGAATAAGGAAAAGATCATGGAATGGTTGATCAAGGAAGCTGGTAGTACCACGGTAAAAGCAGCTGTAGAAATACAGATTTGCCAAGCCATCATCAAAGAAGCTGCCTCATTCCCTACTCGATCGCATGGCTTTATCATGCACTCTTCCATTCCAGGAAAGGAAAACCGTGTATATCGCAGACCCATAGGCGTCATGGGAATCATAAGCCCATGGAATTTCCCTATGAATCTTTCCATAAGATCTGTCGTCACAGCTATAGCCTTGGGAAATACACTAGTACTTAAACCCGCATCACAGACTCCAGTGACTGGCGCCATATTAATCGCCAAGCTTTTTGAAGAAGCTGGATTGCCTAAAGGCGTTTGTAACGTGGTTGTTGGTAAAGGTTCCGAGATTGGTGATTACTTCGTGGCTCATGAAACGCCGCAATTGATTTCATTTACGGGATCTACACCAGTAGGTCGAAACATCGGGAAAATCGCTGGTGAAGCGCTCAAAAAAGTAGCATTGGAATTGGGCGGCAATAATGTATTTATCGTAATGAAGGATGCAGATGTAGAAAAAGCCGTCGATGCCGCACTTTTTGGAAAATTCATGCACCAAGGCCAGATATGTATGTCCATCAACCGTATAGTCGTGCAAGAAGATATTGCCGATGAGTTTGTGGATCTGTTTGTCAAAAAAGCCAAAAAGCTCAAAGCTGGTGATCCATCTGACGAAAAAGTTACCATAGGTCCACTTATCGATACCGATCAAGTAGAGCGCATCCAGGAAGATTTAAAGAAGAGCATCGACGCTGGCGCCAAACTCGTCCTGGACGGCAAGGTTGAAGGGACTTTAATGCATCCCACCATTTTGGATCACGTGACGGACGATATGCCTATTGCTGCTAACGAGATCTTTGGTCCAGTTGCGGCGATCATTCGCTTCAAGAAGGAAGAAGATGCACTCAAGATAGCCAATAGCAAGGACTTTGGATTGAGCGGAGCGCTGCACACTATAGACATTGAAAAAGGTGTTGCCTTTGCCAGAAAGGTAGAAACAGGTATGATTCACATCAATGATCAGACCGTTAATGATGAGCCCAATGTGCCTTTTGGTGGCGAGAAAGGTTCTGGTATAGGCCGTTTCAACGGTGAGTTCATCCTTGAAGAATTTACCAGGTTACAATGGGTTTCCATACAGCACGAAGGCCGTGATTATGCACCTTTCGCTTAAAGCGAAAACGCAATAACCTCCAGCTTTACAGTACACCCATTCTTTGGTAGTTACCTTAACCTTGGTGGCCATCAAAGAGTGGATTTTTTATGCCAAAACTAGAGTAGCAAGAAGTGTTACTTTTGAAAAAATCAAGCTAAAAATGTACGATGGATTTTTCCCTTTCGATTGAAGATAATAAGGCCTTGTTTCTCGATCCCATAGTCACCTATGAAAAACGCCGTATTCTTCAGCATTATTTTGAAAATGAAATGGAGATTACTGATAATGATCGCCATATTCTAGAAAAATGCCCTGCAAATGAAATCGAAACCATCGCGCTTGTAGGAGTGCTACTGGGCATCACTACTCCACTCAATGTGTTTAGATTACGTATAGGGTCTGTCTTTAAGAGCGATCCTAAACTCGCGCAAAAATGTCAGCGATGTTTCTCAACCACAGACGTAGATCACGCCGAAAGTGTTCTATTCCACTGGGAATATGAATATGATGAGAATATTGAAGAACCCGTGGTAGATGTGTATCTCTCGCACTTCAAAAAGGACTGATTTACCAGCAACCTGCGGATTCAGCACTTATCCAGATACATTTTTGATTTTCCCATTTGAGCCTTAGATTTGCTGCTTTTTTACATTTTATGTCACACAACTACTTCAAAACAGCACTTTTGTTTATTTCCGTAACCTTATTCATGTCCTGCGATTCCACGCCTTGTGATGATGGTTTTACAGAGGTCGAGCAAGATGGTAATGTTATTTGCCTACCAGATTATGTCGTCGGGATTGAAAAAACGACATGGTTGGGAACAGCCTTTTACCATAGCGATTACGGCATCATAGAATTTGATAACGGTATTTGGGTAACCACGTATGGTGAGGTTTTGGAGGTTGAAGATCTGGACTAGTTTTTCAAAACACTGCATCAGTGACTTGGTGTATTTCTAAGGAATCAAAGTACTACATTAGCCGATTCAAGACGAGCGACTCATGCAAACCTTTGTCCATTACTTCTTGCACTTTGGAGCGCCGTTGGTGATCGCTTTTGTCTTTTTTAGATCTCAATGGAAGAAAGCTTTTTTGATACTACTGGCTACCATGCTGGTAGATCTGGATCACCTGCTGGCTGATCCCATTTTTCAGGCAGATCGATGTAGCATTAATTTTCACTTGCTACATACCTACTACGCCATGATCTTGTACGTTGTACTACTATTCTTTAAAGGCCCATTGCGCATTATAGGCATCGGTTTGTTGTTTCACATGCTCACAGATACGATCGATTGTCTTTTTACCTATGCCGACTGCAAGGAATGCCTCGCCACTTCACCAGCGATTGGTTTGCTGGAAAGCATCGCCGAATTATTCCATATTTGAATTTTGAACATGAGATCGCTTTCCTGCCTATTCGGCAGGCAGGCGCTAGAGCGATATTATCTCCAACATCTCACTTTGTAACTTGACTTCAATAAAAAAGCCCATACGTTATCGTATGGGCTTTGTTCAGATGGGTTTAAAATTACTTCACTGAAGCGTATAGCATCTCTGCCACTTTCTTGGAGGACGCTGGGTTTTGACCCGTGATCAAATGACCATCCTGCAATGCATATTCTGACCAGTCATCGCCTTTGGAATAGATACCGCCATTTTCTTTCAACATATCCTCTACCAGAAAAGGAACTACATCTACCAATTCCACCGCTTTCTCTTCAGAATTGGTGAATCCAGTGACTTTTTTGCCTTTTACTAAAGGTTTGCCATCAGTTCCCTTCACATTTTTCAAGGCTGCCGGTGCGTGACAAACAAAGGCTACCGGCTTTTCCTGCTCGTTAAAGGTCTCGATCAATTTGATAGAAGTCGCATCGTTAGCAAGATCCCATAATGGTCCATGACCACCTGGATAGAACACCGCATCGTAATCTGAGGCGTTTACATCGTTCAATTTGTGAGTGGTGTTGATTCTTTCCTGTGCTTCCTTATCGTTGTGAAAACGCTCGGTAGATTCTGTAGAAGCGTCTTCAGTATCACTACTAGGGTCGATAGGTGCTTTTCCTCCTTTAGGAGTTGCAAGCGTGATCTCAACGCCCTTATCTTTTAATGTGTAATACGGTCCAGCAAACTCTTCTACCCAGAAACCGGTCTTTTTGCCTGTGTCTCCTAATTTATCATGTGATGTCAATACAAATAATACTTTCATAATGTTGTTTTTAAGTTTCTAATTAAGTCCGCTTAAATCATAGCGGTATTTTCTAATTCAATTCATTTAATCAATGACGGTAACCATTTCTTCCATAGGTTTTCTCACCTTGACCAGATCAGACAACCAGTCCTCTGAAGCTTCTCGATAGCCTATGGGAAGCAGAACCGCACTGCGCAATCCTTTTTCTCTCAAACCTAGGATCTTGTCCACTGCATCTGCATCAAAACCTTCCATAGGTACAGAATCCACTTTCTCCTCTGCGGCTGCCATCAAAGCATGTGCAAGACCTATGTAGGCTTGTTTTGCTGCATGGTTGAAATTCTCCTCAGCATCCTTTTGTGGATATGAGTTCAACAATTGTTGACGGTAGTTTTCCCAACCTTCATTTTTGAAACCGCGTATCTCATTGGTCAAATCAAACATGTGATTGATTCGTTCTTTAGTGTAAGTGTCCCAAGCGGCAAAAACCAATAGATGAGAACAGTCGGTCACGGTAGATTGATTCCACGCGACAGGCTTGATCTTTTCCTTGATTTCTTGATTGGTAATTACCATCACCTCAAAAGGTTGCAATCCGCTAGACGTTGGTGCTAAGCGTACTGCTTCCAGTATACGGTCAATTTTATCTTGAGATACTTTCTCGCCATTCATGGCTTTGGCGGCATAACGCCACTTCAAATTTTCTATTAAATTCATTTTATTGTTTTCTATTATTATGTTCTTCTTTAGAGGTAAGCGCATCCATCCAGTTGTCCAGGATATTCTTCAAATGTTTGATTTCAGGTAATGTGACGTTCTCTGTCATGAGCAATTCCAGCATCTCATTAGGGATACTAGCAGCAGTTTCCTTAAGCTCCTTTCCTTTTTCTGATAAGCAAATGATCACGCTGCGCTCATCATCCTTACAGCGATTGCGATCGATCCATCCTTGATTTTCGATACGTTGCAGCAGCGGTGATAAAGTGTTGGTATTGAGCAATAACTTTTCTGATATATAATTTACAGATACTTGATCTTGCTCCCAAAGCACCAACATGACCAGATATTGAGGATAAGTCAACCCCATTTTATCGAGATAGGGCTTGTAAGCTTTGGTAATCAACCTGGAAACCGAGTAGATAGGAAAACACATTTGATTGCCCAGTTTCAGTGCATCGGTATGTGGTTTTTGATCTATCATAAGTCGAATTAATCTCGCATTTAGAATTTATATCGTGCGCGATACAAATGTACGACTCGACATAACCAGCACTTGCCAAACTTATGTTATAACAAAAAGGATCTCAAACAATGAATATTGCATTCGTTTAATTAATAACGCGAAACCCGATGATCTTTAGCGGTAATGGTTTTAAGCAGATGAAAGAAGTAATCCAAAACTTTAGAAAATTGATGTGTTTTTGAAAAAGTTCGCTTTCGCGAAAGCGAAATCAACAACGGCCTAAATCGAATCAGAAAACCATTTCATTTCGCTAATTTAGAGGTCTATGAAAAACTTGCTTCAACTCCTGTTCCTATTGATAATTCAATTCACCACGGCACAAACCTTATTGATACCAGAACGAGTATTTGATGGAATGTCTATGCATGAGAATTGGGTAGTGTTGGTAAACGGGAACGTTATCGAGTATGCGGGTTCAAGATCAGGACTAGACGCAGCTGTAGGTACCGAGGAGATAGAATTGCCTGGAATGACCCTTATGCCTGGATTGATAGAAGGACATTCCCATATTTTATTGCATCCCTACAATGAGACTTCTTGGAACGATCAAGTGCTCAAGGAATCGCCTGTAGAGCGGTCTATAAGAGCGACAAATCATGTAAAGGCATCGCTTATGGCTGGAGTAACTACGATGAGAGACCTAGGCTCAGAAGGTGCTGGGTACAGTGATGTTTATATTAAGAAAAGTATTGAAGAAGGAATCATTCCTGGTCCACGACTGCTCGTCGCTGGACCGGCCATTGTTGCAACAGGTGCCTATGGACCCAAAGGTTTTCACGACGGTGTTACCGTACCGCTGGGCGCAGAAGAAGCAAGCGGTAACGATGTGATCGCCACCGTACGCCGCCAGATAGGCAATGGTGCTGATTTCATAAAAATTTATGCCGACTATAGATGGCAAGCCGGCGCGGCATCCCAACCCACATTTTCTATGGAAGAAATGAAATTAATGGTAGAAACTGCTAAAAGCGCAGGAACGTATGCGGTTGCTCACGCCAGCACACCTGAAGGAATGCGCAGGGCTATTCTCGCTGGAGTGGAAACCATTGAACACGGTGATGACGCCACAATGGAGATTTATGAATTAATGAAAAAGAACAACGTTGCTTTATGTCCTACCTTAGCGGCTGGTGATGCCATATCACAGTACTCTGGCTGGAACAAAAAGGTAGATCCAGAACCTGAACGTATCGTCAATAAACGCAAGTCTTTTGCGATGGCTTTGAAAAGCGGCGTGACCATCGCCTTCGGTGGTGATGTAGGTGTGTATTCTCACGGTGAGAACTATCGAGAATTGGAATTGATGGTCGATTATGGGATGGAACCGCTAGAAGTGTTAAAAACGGCGACCTCGGGAAATGCAAGCATCTTTCATTTGAACCAATTGGGTAACATTCAACCCAAATATCTGGCGGATCTTATTGCCGTAGATGGTGATCCTTCAAAGAACATCGGCGTTATGAGAAACGTGACATTCGTAATGAAAGATGGGAACATCTACAAAAACGCTAACTAAATGTAAAAAAAATCGTAAGTGGTTTAATTAAATCGTGAAACAATCAGTTGTGCACCATAAGAAGAGCCCGTAGGCGTCCCATTAGAAATAGCATTACTACCGAAAGCTGGAGAAAATGCAAAGCTGATGCGATCACCAGGATAATATCTTCTAACGTCTTTAAAATTTATAGGCTGCCCTATCTGTCCATTTCCTGTATTTGCAGGAGATCCAGCATAAACACGTAAAATATCATTCTCAATAACACCTGTGGCTCTTTCAACCCTAATTCTAAAATTGATATAATAGATACTACTCTGTACCAACGATATGGACGTTTGTAAATCAAAAGTGAAAAAACCTTCTTCATTTATAACAAACGATTCATCACCATTAATTGCGGTACCTTGATCTAATTGGATATAGGTGTTGTTATTTACCTCTACAACACCGTTGACTAGATATAAGTTTAAAAGTTCATTTGCAGCACACGGGTTACACGATCCGAAAAATGGAGTACCGCCGTTGAAGGCGTATTTAGAACTATATACGACCCTAGGAATTCCTGCATTTTCCAGCGCTTGATCACGAGTCACATTAACAAGGTCACCGTTAGTATCTCTAGCGAGTATTCTTTGAGACGCGTCTGTCTCAGAGCCTGCGTTTGCAGTCGTTATACGTACGCCACCATTTACATGAAGGTCATTTTGTGGATTTGTCGTATTGACACCAACTTGTCCTAGGACAAAACTCGTAAACGATAGGAACAGTAAAATAGATATTCTAGTAATTTTTGAAATCATATCACTTTTCTTTTAATTGAACGAACTATCGGTAGTCACATTTAGGGGATATAACTCAATTACATTCTCTATTATTTGTAGGAATGGGTAATAAAAATTGTTTCAAGAAACAGGGTTACCACTTACCTAATAATAGATACAAATCTAAAAATTTACATAGTCTAAATACGTTTTTGATCTCGAAAAATCAAAGATTTTAACAGCTGCTGAATATTCTTACAGTACTGTTTGTCAGACAATTAAAAGGTTTTAAGATTTCAACTATTTTTTTATATTACTGATAGTCAGTTATTTATATATTTTATCCTTATGGCAATCTTGAGAAAAGCATAGATGGATCGATTTTAAAATACTTTAAATCCGTCCACAACTACATTCGATTAACGGTTTAATTTGATTTAGTGAATTGGAAAGTCAGCTCTTACACCTGTTTGCAAGACAGCAGGAAAGCGAAAGCGAAATCCTATCTTTGTCTTTTCAAATAAAAAATCTTCATGGACAACAATGACATCTTACGCCGGCTGCGCTACATCTTGAACCTAAGCGACGATGCGATGATGGATATGTATGCTAAAGGTGGTGAACCTGTTTCCAGAGCAGAAGTGAGCGACTGGCTCAAAAAGGAAGAAGACGAGGCTTTTGATGTGGTCATTGATGAGAACCTAGCCACATTCCTCAACGGTGTGATCGTCAACTATCGAGGCAAAAAAGATGGACAGACTCCAGTGGCTGAAGTTGTCTTGGACAACAATATCATTTTGAGAAAACTCAAAATCGCTTTCAACTTTAAGTCTGACGAGATGGTTTATTTGATGAAATTGGGTGGTCAAAAAGTAAGCGCCACAGAGCTTAGCGCATTTTTTAGAAATCCCAAACATCCCAAATACATGCCGCTCAATGATCAATATCTGCGTAATTTTTTGAATGGTTTTCAAAAACAACGTGACGCGCAGCGCAAGAAAATCGAGCAGGATACATTGGGAAATCTTAATTCTTAAAACCTTAAGACAAACACGTAGACCAGCCTGGTATTTTTGGTATTAAAACAAGCTCGTGTTATACATTCTGCCTTTACTGCTGCTCGCTGGCGCGGCGCTCTATTTTTTCGTTTTTAGAGCTCCAGATCCTAGAACCACTACCCATCCAGAATCCTGGCATAAACTGCTGCTGGACCACGTTGTATTCTACAAGGAATTGAGCGCTATTGCCCAAAAGAGATTCCGTAATCGCATGATGCTGTTTCTGGAAGAAACTTATGTAGAAGCCGTAGGCTTTGAGCTGGAAGAATTGGATACCGTTCTCGTGGCCGCCAGCGCCGTCATACCGGTTTTTAAATTCAAGGAATGGCATTATGAAAATTTGACCGGTGTCGTATTGTATCCAGATAATTTTAATGAAGACATGAATTTTGACCAGGAGCATCCAGATCGCATGATAGGTGGCATGGTGGGCAATGGCCGTTATGAGAACCAGATGATCCTGTCCAGGTCTTCCCTACACCACGGTTTTGAGAACAACAGCGACAAACACAATACGGGCATTCACGAGTTTGTGCATTTGATCGACAAGGTAGATGGCGAGACAGATGGCGTTCCAGAGCGCCTGCTGGAAAAATCTTATGTCTTGCCATGGATCAACTTGATGCACAAGGAAATGGAGTCAATCGACAGCAATAAATCAGATATCAGGAAATACGGTGGCACCAATCAAGCCGAGTTTTTTGCAGTGGCTGCAGAGTATTTTTTCTCCAGACCCAAACTCATGAAACGCAAACATCCAGAGCTTTACAAGATGTTGTTGATGTGCTTTGATCCACGCAAGAAGCCTAAGGCTGCATGATGGATGTTGGAAGAGTTCGCTTTCGCGAAAGCGTCACTAAAACCAATCACCATCAATCACTTCATAAACCTGTGGATTATTAATGATAACGTAACGTGAAGGCGTTACAATAAGATTTAAATTGCGAGAAAATTTGAGAGTTATGAAATATTTGGTTTTGGTAGGGTTGCTATTGCTTTCCGTGCAGGTTAAGGCAGATGATTGGGGAAAAACCGGTCACAGAGTCACAGGAGCCATCGCCGAAAAATATTTGAACAAAAAAGCTAAAAAAGCCATTGCCGAACTGTTGGATGGAGAATCGCTGGCCTTTGCATCCACTTATGCAGATGAGATCAAAAGTGATGACGCCTATCGTTCCTACGGGCCTTGGCATTATGTAAATGTCCCTTTTGACAAAACCTATGAGACCCATGAACACAACGATCAAGGCGATGTGATTCAAGGTATTGACAAATGCATCAGTGTTCTACAATCAGAAACAACTACAAAAAAAGACAAGGCTTTTCACTTGCGCATGCTCATCCATTTTGTAGGCGACTTGCACCAACCTATGCACGTAGGAATAGGTGAAGATAAAGGCGGTAACGATTTCCAGGTGCGCTGGTACAATGATGGCACCAACCTGCACAGCGTTTGGGATACTAAAATGATTGAGAGTTACGGCATGTCATACACAGAACTAGCCAATAATGCAGACCGACTAAGTAAAGAAGAACGCAAAACGATCGCCAGCGGCACGCACCGTGACTGGATGAAAGACAGTCGCGTTCTGGTTAAAGATATTTATGCCAATACTGAAGTAGGTGAAAAGCTAGGCTATCGCTACATGTATGACTACTTTGAAACCGTACGCAACCAATTGCAAAAAGGAGGTATCAGACTGGCGGCATTGCTCAACGAGGTTTTAGGGTAATGTGGTAATGTGGTAATGTGGTAATGTGGTAATGTGGTAATGTGGTAATGTGGTAATGTGGTAATGTGGTAATGTGGTAAATTAGAAATTCGTTTTTAGAAATACTCTAATTACAATTTAATTTCATAATTATTATCTCAGTTTCGTTATTGATATTTGGTTGCATTAGGAAAAAACTTTCGCCTGCGCTCGAGCAGGCACATACCTAAATTCTATTAAGAAAACCAGTATTGAGCAGCAGTCGAGATATGGCTTTTGTTCCCTTTTTTTTTCCGAAATATTTATTTTTGATTCGTTTAGAACCAGTATCGAGCGGTAGTCGATATATGGCTCTAGTTCCCAAGATAAATTGCTACAAATTCCTTTTCTCGTTTCGAATTTGAAGAGAGGTCTGGCTTTTGAGAATTTAAAACCAGTATCGAGCGACAGTCGAGATATGGTTCTAGTTCCTAAGATGATTTGCTACAAATTCCTTTTCTCGACTGCCGTTCGAAACAGGAATTATAGGCTCTTGAAAAACTGATTAAACTTCGACGTAGGTAATTAATTTGAGAATTTGATTTCCGTTTAAATTTTCGATACTATAAAATTCAACTGCTCCTTGTCAAAGTCTTGTGATTAAGTCTATGGTTTATTTTTTACTTTAGAGTACTTAAAGTCGTGCTCATGAGTAATTACCACATCAAGGGATTAGAAGAATATTTTCAAGTATATCGCAAGAGTGTCCATCATCCTGAACAATTCTGGGAAGAAATCGCCGAAGAGAATTTTGTCTGGCGCAAGCGCTGGGACAAAGTGCTGGAATGGGATTTCACCAAACCTGAAGTCAAATGGTTTCAAGGCGCCCAACTCAACATTACAGAAAACTGTCTGGATCGACACCTTTACACTCGAGGTGATCAAACAGCCATCATTTTCGAACCTAATGACCCAAACGAGCCGGCAGAGCACATCACCTATAAAAACCTGCACGAGCGTGTTTGCAAATTTGCCAATGTTCTCAAGGATCAAGGCATAAAACGCGGTGATCGTGTTTGTATTTATTTGCCTATGATACCACAGCTTGCCGTCGCCATGCTGGCGTGCGCAAGAATAGGCGCTATTCACTCCATTGTTTTTGCAGGATTCTCCAGCACAGCTCTGCGCAGCAGGATAAATGATGCAGGATGCAAGCTTCTCATTACGAGCGACGGCTCCTATCGCGGCGCCAAAACCATCGACCTAAAAGGAATTGTGGACGAGGCGCTCAAGGACACACCTACGATTGAATCCGTACTTGTGGTGAAGCGCATCAAATCTGATATCCACATGCAGGACGGTCGTGATCAATGGTTGGAACCGCTGCTGGAAAAGGCTTCTGACCAATTTGATCCCGTGGTAATGGAAGCTGAAGACCCATTATTTATTCTATACACTTCCGGTTCTACAGGTCAACCTAAAGGTATGTTACACACCACGGCAGGTTATATGATTTATGCCGCCTATACTTTCAAAAATGTCTTTCAGTATAGAGAGCATGATGTGTATTGGTGTAGCGCAGACATTGGTTGGATTACCGGCCATAGTTATATTGTTTATGGACCACTTGCAAACGGTGCGACCAGCGTACTCTTTGAAGGAATTCCCAGCTATCCAGACCATAGTAGATTCTGGCAAGTCGTTGAAAAGCATAAAGTCAATCAGTTTTATACGGCGCCAACGGCTATACGAGCACTGGCCAAAGAAAAACTAAGCTACACCCAACAAAATGATTTGAGTTCGCTCAAGGTGCTAGGCACCGTAGGCGAGCCTATTAATGAAGAGGCTTGGCACTGGTATAATGAAAATATAGGTCACAAAAATTGTCCTGTCGTGGATACCTGGTTCCAAACAGAAAACGGCGGTATTATGATCAGTCCTATTCCTTATGCAACGCCTACGGTTCCTACATTTGCGACCTTACCGTTACCTGGAATACAGACTACCTTAATGGATGAATATGGTAAAGAGATCAAAGGAAATCAAGTCCATGGTCGATTGACCATTAAATTTCCATGGCCAGGAATCGCACGTAGCATATGGGGCAATCATGAGCGCTATCGAGCGACCTATTTTGACACGTTTCCTGGGTATTATTTTACTGGCGATGGTGCCTTGCGCGATGCCACTGGTTACTATAGAATTACTGGACGCGTAGATGACGTTATTATTGTGTCTGGTCATAATTTGGGAACTGCACCTATTGAAGATGCCATCAATGAGCATCCAGCCGTCGCTGAAAGTGCGATCGTAGGATATCCGCACGATGTGAAAGGGAACTCACTTTACGGTTTTGTCATTCTTAAAGAAGCTGGAGAAACTCGTGACACGACCAACCTGCGCAATGAAATCAACCAATTGATTGCAGAGCGCATTGGACCTATTGCAAAATTGGAGAAGATCCAATTCACCACTGGCCTACCCAAAACCCGATCTGGTAAAATCATGCGCCGCATACTGCGCAAGGTAGCGGCAGGCGATCTAAAGGATCTGGGCGATATCTCAACACTATTGAACCCAGAAGTGGTAGATAGTATTATCGAGAATAGATTATAGGGAAAATATTACTCATCTGCTTTTGCGCTTGCTTTGCCCTATAGGCAGAAAAAGCAAAAAAACTTTACGTCAACCATTTCCTATGATTTCCTAAAATGAAATACAAAAAATACATCGCTGGTGCTGTTCCAGTTTCAGAAATTGGTTTAGGAGCCTGGCAATTAGGAGCACAATCTGGTTGGAAAAACATGAGCGAACGAGATGCGATACGTTTGGTTCAAGAAGCTACGGATTTGGGAGTCAACTTTTTTGACACAGCGCCAAATTATGGGCACGGAACGAGTGAGGAACGCTTAGGCAAATCACTAAAGAATGTCAATCGCAGTGACATTGTGATCAATACCAAATTCGGCCATTCCAAGGAAGGTCAAATCAACTTTGATGCAGCGAACATAAGAACCTCCTTAGAAGCTAGTTTAAAAAGATTGCAAACGGATTATGTAGATTCTTTGATCATCCACAGCCCACCAGCTTCCTATTTGGATGGTTTTAAGAACGATCATTACGATATACTGGAGCAATTAGTTATAGAAGGTAAAATAAAAGGCTACGGCGCTTCTCTGGACACTTATGAGGACATGAAAACCTTGATGGATACTACCAATGCCAAAGTGATCGAGGTGTTTTTCAATATGCTCCATCAAGATACAGCAAAAGGTTTTGATCAAGCCCAAAAACAAAACATAGGCATCATTGCCAAAATACCACTGGATTCTGGATGGCTCACCGGGAAATACAGCGCCCATAGTCACTTTGATGGCATCAGAAGTAGATGGTCCCCAAAAGATATCGAGACCAGAGCTCTTTTGGTAGAAAAGATCCAATCCATTGTTGGCGATGAACATTCGCTGTTGGAGTCGGCGTTGGCTTTTTGCAGATCCTACGACGCCGTTTCTACCGTGATTCCGGGAACTACTAGTGTGGAACAATTAAGAAGAAATGTAGAAAGCACGCGCATTTCCTTGCCAGCTAGTACCATTAAGGATCTGGAAGATTTTTATGATAAAGAAGTAGCGCATTTACAGCTGCCTTGGTAATACGTCTCAGCAAATTTTGAATGGTGCGCTCGGTTATTAAATGTAAAACCCACCACAATGTTTTCTAAGTTTTTCCAATTTTATGTAGCACGATGCTGGATATGAAAACCTAATATTTTTATTGAAAAGTGGCTTGAAGGGTTTTCGCTTTCGCGAAAGCGAACTCAAAAAAAAGCAGACCATCAAGGCCTGCTTTTATTCTTAAATTAAAATGAATCTACTTTTCGGGATTCAGGATATTATCTATCCTAGCCAATAAGTCTTGATAGTGAAACTTTGTAATCGTATCGTTTGTACCTCGCATCTTGCCGCGCAATGTGGACTGTAAAGAATTGAGTTCACCGCGTACGATGGAACGTACATCACTCTGATTGACATCATAATAGTCACCGCCACGTCTACCGCGCTGCATCTCGCCTGTCATGAGGTATGACATGTGATCTACAAAGGCACGCTGTAGGTTTCTCTCATAGATATCAAGCTTGCCGTTAGGTGCAAAAACGCCTTTTCTAGCGTCATCAAATAGATTGATGGCGCTGTAGTAGTCGCTGTTGACGGTTTCTGCATTAAGTAATCGACCTATGCGGTCCAGACTTAAAAGATTAGTCAAGTGGCGCGCTTGCGCAGCTCTCATGGTTTCTGCATAACCAGCATAATCGATATTCTGGACGATGCTGGGATCAATCAACCATTCTGGTGTGGAGAATACGTTTTCATTCAACCATTCAACAGATTCCTTTTGGGTTTCTTTGTCCACATTGCTGTAAACCATTCCCTGTTGGTTAGGCTTTTTGAGATCCTCATTGACGCCACCTACATTAGTGACTACATGACCTACATAACGATTCCATACTCCTAGAAGCTCGCCATACAATTCTTCCAGATCATCATAATCATTAGTGGTGTCTGAAGTCCATTCAGGCAAATTTTTAGCCACATACTTTAGGTTTTTGATTCCGTAGGTGCTTGCCTTTACTGGGTCGTTACCTATGGCTTCCGTCTGTGATTGTGGATCAAAACTGCTGCTCTGGCGACCAAATTTATATTTGGGATCTCCAGCCTTTTCCAAAATCCATTTGTTGAGTGTTTCCACTTCGGCTTCTGGAGTGCTGGCATTAGGAATCACACGATAACCCCAATTCACCGCATAGTGATCGTAAGGTCCCATTTGACGTACAAATCTAATATTCTCATCTCCTGGTTGTGCGATGTAATTATAACGTGCATAATCCATAAGACTGGCGGCGATACCGTTTTCCTGTGTGAAATTACCGTCGCGATAATCTTCTACATCATATGCAAAACTTGCAGCCATGTTATGTGGAAAGCCCAAGGCGTGTCCCACTTCATGCGCAATCACCTGGCGCATCATCTCTCCTATTTCTTCTGGATCAGTATTCAACGTGCGCGCAGACGGATTTGCAGCACCCGTTTCCAATAAGTATCTGTTTCTATAAGATCTTAAATGGTTGTGGTACCAGATGATGTCACTCTCAATGATCTCTCCAGATCGTGGATCGCTTACACTAGGACCTACGGCATTTCTGGTCGTACTGGCCACGTAACGAACTACTGAATAACGAATGTCTTCTGGGCTAAACTCTGGATCTTCTTCAGGTGATGGAGCATCCTTTGCAATAATTGCATTTTTGAAACCTGCTGTTTCAAAAGGCTTTTGCCAGTCCTCGATACCTTGTTTGATATATTCCTTCAAGTTTTCTGGAGTTCCGGGATCTAGGTAATAAACGATAGGTTTTACCGGCTCTACCAGCTCGCCTCTCGCGTAAGCTTCGGGATCTTTAGGCTCCAGTCTCCAGCGACGTATGTAGGTGTTCTCGTCAGCTTTCAAGGCACTGCTGGAATAATCAATCTGATCAATGGTAAAGAACCCTACACGTGGATCATAAATACGCGGTTGCATAGGATCTTCTGGCAACAAGATCATGGATTGATTCATCTGCAGGCTTATGGAGCCTACAGAACCATTGGAAGGTGGCTCGCTTGCATTATAAGTAAAATCTTGCTTCACCTCAATATTTTCTGGAAAGCTCTTGATGGAATTGATAAAGCTACGGTCACTGTCTAGGTTACGCACTTTGTAAGTAGAACGTAGTCTGGAATTTAAACCGCTCAATGCTGGAATATCAGAACTAAAGAATTTTGTCACATCAATCACGGTAGCTGTGGAATCCTTACTCACCGTTTCAATATCAAAAGCGTAAAGAGTAGGCTCGTAATTGTTCACCTTGACCGAGTTTGTGATCGCAGCCGTGGAGTCTCTAGTGATTTCTGAATAGGACTTCACTTTCAACAAGATCTTATCCTGGAAACGTTCCCAAGAAACCACTTGCTCGTTGGTTTTACTACCGGCGTTCATATAGCCACCACCTAGATTAGATGGAATTTGTGCAATACGACTTACCAGCAACATGTCTTTTTTAAGTGTGTTGTTAGGGATCTCGTAATAATACTTATCCTTCACTTGATGCACTTTGAAAAGACCTTCATCTGTCTTGGCCTCCTTGGTGATCACTTTATCATACGCTTTCATTCCGTCATCAGAACCCTTAGATTTTGTGGACTCTGTAGCAGATTTTGCAGCGACTGACTTATTGGTTTTACAACTAGATAGAGCCATGGTTCCCGAGAGAAGAATGGCCAAAATAATTTTTTGATTCATAGATAATTTTTGAGATCCCTAATTTAAGGATTTGAGAGCGATTAAATAAATCACAGCCTACTTATCTTAGACCCAAAGAATGGCAGGATGGATTATCGAATTGAAGATGAAAAAATAGTGTACAAAGGTTTTTTAAAAGTGCTGGAAGCTCAAGTGACCCACGACACTTTTAATCAGGACCATCAAATACAAGCCACTCGAGAATGTCTGGAACGTGGTGATAGTGTTGCCATATTGATCTATGAAAAAGACACGGACAGTTTTTTGTTTACCAGGCAATTTAGATATCCATCGGCTAGACGCGACGCGCCTTGGATGCTAGAGCTAGTAGCCGGTTCTATTGATAAAGGTGAGACTGATATCGCTTCCGCGAAAAGAGAAACTCGAGAAGAAATAGGATACGAAGTCGAGCATTTAGAAAAGATACATACCTACTTCCCATCACCTGGTGGCTGCTCTGAACAAATCCATCTATTTTATACGGAAGTCAACCAAAGCCAGCAAACAGAGTCTGGTGGCGGCGAGTCTAGCGAAAAAGAAGACATTCAAACCGTACGCATCAAAAAATCTGAGGCAAAAAAAATGCTCCTGGAAGGAGCATTTAATAATAGCATTACCATTATTGGGTTGCAGTGGTATTTTTTGAGAGAAAAAAAGGAAAATAAGACGCTGTAATATTTCGAAACATTATTGCCTATTCATTCATTGATTTAAACGCATATTCAGAGAACCTGATATACTTAATATTATATAATAGATAAGAGAAATTAAACGTCAATTAATTTTTTAACCATCAGGTAAGTTCCTCTTCGAAGAGTTAGATCATTTCCACCACTTACAAAGGAGAGAAATAATCGATTATTAGCTGCTAACGTAACAAGAAACGTTTTTGACATCGCAAAACGCACATTGTCAGTATTACCAGAAAACATATAGCTTTTATCTATTGGTGTATTTCATATTCTTACATACGCATCAATTGCTTTGTCAACGGTATTCAATTTTTGAAAGCTTAGCGCATATCATACTTCATAGACTCTTGGCAAAATTATTTCTAAATAATTATTTGTGTTATTTAAAATAACGTTACTTGAAAGATCAGAGGTGTCAAAATCAACAGTATAGATTCCAGCACTATTTACAGCAGTAGTTGTGTTTCTGTAACCTTCTCCATAAACTTGAGAATTGGGGAAGACGTTGCAGCTCTTAGTAATAAAATTTAAACAAGAAAGCGTACTTGTTAACAAAACAGTTTGCCTTAAATATGTTATTCTAAAAGAAACAGATTTCTGAGGCACTTTTACTCTAAAATTTTTTTTTAAATGTTATTCTATCCTATTTACCGTAAGTGAATTTTCATCAGCAAGCAAAGAAACCCCATCTGTCGATTCTACCAATAAGTGAATTCTAGTGCCTGCGGCTAAATTTTTAATAATGGATTTTGAAGAAGTATTGCGTTCACCGCCATCTGAGGTACTTAAACTCACAGTGCTCCCGGCTATTTTATCGGCTGCTGCTGTAGAAGTCGAAAGATAAAATCGTTGGTTTCGTGACGTTCCATTACTGGAAGAGATCGCAGCGGTGTAAGAAATGGCATAAACACCTGCTGAAGTGACTTCTATATACGTGTTTTGCAAGCTTACATTTTTTGAAGTACTCGTATTAGAACCAAAGGTAACAGTTTTTAAACCTGTAGTTGTAAGTTCGATTGTACTGGTCTTATATATGGTTCCGTATGCCTTTTCATTAAGATTGGGTTGCCAACTAGCTACACCATTAGCATCAGAAGTTAATACTTTATTAGCTCCTTGAGTACCGTCAACAATTTTTACAGACCCCACTACATGAAGTTTGGTGTCTGGAGTGGAAGTTCCTATACCAACATTATCATCATTACCAAGAATGATGGTATTTGCCTGGCTGGCTACCGCATCAGTTCCTATGGCTGTTGCATTATCTGCGGTCACCGTTGCTCGTGAACCTAGGGCTGTTGAGTTTTGTCCTGTTATCGAGGCATCTTTACCAATACTAATAGAATATTGACCTGATAAAGGATCTCCTATAACTTTTGCATTATCACCTAACACAACAGTTCCTTGACCTTGTGCGCTTGCAGAATTTCCGATAGCCAAAGATTGATTTCCTAAAGAACCAGCATTGGAACCTATACCTATAGAATTATTGGCAGTTGGTCTAGAGTTGAAACCTATAGCGATAGCTCTATCATTAACGGTCGCGGCAGAATTGCCTATGGCGATAGAGTTATCAGCTCTACTTGACGTATTTAAACCTAATGCAATATTCCTATAACTGGAAGATGCGTTTTTACCAATGGCGATGCTCTCACCATTTATATTCGAGGCTTGATCACCTATGGCTATAGAACCTTCTCCGTTTGAATTTGAATTAAACCCCATGGCCATGGCATTTATTGAAGTAGCTTTGGACAGATGTCCCATGGCGATAGCGCCAGCGCCAGATGCATTCGCACCATTAATGTTATTTGGATCACCACCACCTATGGCAATAGCATTATTTCCATTTGCTCTAGCGTTAGAGCCTAAAATAGAGGCATACAAGCCAGAAGCCTGTGACCCAAACCCTACCACCGTCGATCCGCTTCCAGATGCTACCGCATTATTTGCAAAAGCGGTTGCATTATTGTTTGAGGCCTCTGCTCCTGCTCCAAAGGCAGTAGAACCGTTAGCGGTCGCCTTAGCTCCATAACCAAAAGCTGCCGTGAAAGTACTGGCCGCATTAGCAAAAGTTCCAAAAGCTGCAGAATAATCAGAGCTGGCTCTTGAAGTCAAACCAACTGAAATGGACTGCACACCAGTAGCTTGAGCGTCGTTACCTAGTGCAATCGTATTAATTTTATTGGCTAATGATGCATTACCCATTGCCATCGCATTTTGAGCAGAAGCTGTTGCACTTACCCCTAAGGCCGTACTGTTTTGTCCTGATGCAGAGCTAGTATTGCCTATTGCAAGACTCCTGTCTTGAGAAGCTTCACTGCCTAAACCTATTGAAGTTGATTGAAAAGCTGAGGCGTCAGCACCATACCCAATAGCAAGTGCCTGATTACTGGTGATTGCTTTGGCATTAGTCCCAATAGCTATAGAATTATTATCCTTTGCCTGGGTATTTAATCCTATTGCTATACCTCCATTGGGATCAAAGCGTCCAATCTGGTTATTGTTTACTTTGAACAAAAGCGCTCGAGGATTAGTGGTTCCCAGAAACTCACTTCCACTTAAATCGTTACCCTGTAATGTCCAGTCAGCAGACTCGGTATTCAAATCCACAAAGGTGTTCCAACGTGTTCCATTCCAATAGGTATAACCTACATTCAAACCTGCGACATTTGCCGTGTTATAAACAAGCAAACCCGTAGCTGGATTTGAGACAGTCGTAATATCTGTAATACTGGTAAGGGCAACTTTAGGTAGTAAGACGCCTTTATTTGAAGAAGAAACATCCAGTAGAGTTGACGCGTCTGGATTAACTGTACCTATGCCTACTTGGGAAAACAAGTGGAAAGAAAAAAAAGTGAAAATAAAAAACGTAAAGTACTTCATAGTAGAGTGTTGTAGGACAAAAATATTGAGATAAGTACATTTGATACGTTAAGAATGGTTAAATCAAACAAAACTGAACACTCCTTATGCACTTTATCGATTAATCTGATTTTTAAACCTAAATTGTTAACGGATGATAAAATAATAAATGAAAGGGATTTTGTAGGAAATATTTGGAACTATCATAAAATCATTTGCTATTCAACAACAAATAATTCATAGTTTTTAAAAGCCGACTTGTTTTACGGAATCACTTAAAAATGCTCTTTCAAATTCAAATAAATGAACCACAGAACCTTTATTTCCAATAACAAAAGCCCTTAAAGCTTTTGTTTTTCACCAAAACAGAACGCATGATCAATATTTCCTAAACACAGCAGATTGATGAAGCAAGTTTTGGTTCAAATAGCTGCATTTTATAATCATGGAAAATGAATAAGAATTAGATTGAAAATAAGGCTGTTTGAATTGAAATAGTCTTTCAAACTATATTCGTTAAAACTGGAAGAAAAACAGCGATTACCAAGTATCAAGTGATAGCGGTATATATTTTACTATCATTATGTTTAGAATATCCAACCATTACACTAATATTTCTTGATAGCAGTCATAAAAGTTTGTTTGGTTAGGTTTTTCTCAAAAGCAAACCACTGCATTTCATACCAGCTACCATTGGGTAAAATGATGTCTGCTGTTAAGATTTCTGTGTTTTCGCCCTGCGCTTCCCAAAAAGTTAAACCATTATCGTCAACATCTATTTTTGAATTATTAGGCATCGCTACTTCAACGAAATCCGAGGTTTCAATTGATTGTCCCGCCATACCTGAAACAACGGTTACATTTATAGACGAACCAAAAATATTTTGAATTTCAGTGGAATAAAAGTCGTTGGTTTCTTTTGTTATAGTCATTCTTATGTAACCTTCAAGCTCAATTAAACCTGTAGTGGGTAAAGTTGTGCCATTAGCCGCAGATCTTGGCTGAGTTCTATACACAGTTTGTCTGGCACCTAGTGGAGTTTTCCAACTGGCAACACCATTTGCGTCTGAAGTAAGCACCTTATCTGCACCTTGAGTACCATCAACGATCTTTATATTACCTGCAATATCGAGTTTTGCCTGTGGATCACTAACTCCAATACCAACCATTCCAGCATTATCGATAGTCATTGCAGCAGGATCCAGGGTCTGCTCCTGAGCACCAGCAGGCGTTGTGTTAAAGACTAATTTTGTAGGTAAGCTTGATGCTGTTGGGGTTCCATCCATAAACATGCGTACTCCACCCACTTCCCTGATGGATGAACCGTTATTTGTCTTAAACACTACAGATCCAATCTCCTGGTTACTGCCTAAAAGTCCAGGAGAGTCCAGAGATCCACCTGTATTGTAGAATATAACGTTGGGAGGATTTGTACTGGCACTTGTAAATTGCATGTCATTGTCGCCAGCTCTTTTAATTTCAATGCGCTCAACAGGATCATTTGTTCCTATTCCAATAAATCCATTCTCTCTAATCACCATTCGGTCAACAGTCGATAATGCGCCTGCTGGTGTTGTAGCAAATTTAATTTTACCCGAGCTTGACGTAGCACTAGACGCACCGTCAGATTCAAAATAAATCTCTGCACTAGGTCTAAAAGCATAAGTGCTAGCGTTAATTAGTGATTGACCTCTTACACCGCCCAGTCTAGTATTGTCTGGTAATAAGCCTGGTGACGCGACACTTCCTAAAGAACGGAATAAATCAAGATCAAGATCATCATCAAGTCCATCTATAAATCTTAAGAAAAGAACATCTCTGGAATTCTCCGTAGTTATATGCAACGCACCCAACGGGTTATTAGTTCCTATACCCACCTGACCCAACGTGTAAAGGTTATCTGTATTTAAGGTTGCTGGATTATTTGTGCCGGCACGATTCCATGGTTCAATGGTACTATTAATTGGTGTCCAGGCGCTTAGAGCATCATCCCAATAATGGAAGCCTTTAGTAAATGTAGAAACATCTGAAGTCAAATAAACCAATTGGCCATCCGTTGATCCTGCGGTAGACAAGTCGTTGACTCGAGGAACGAGCACACCATCAGAGGCAGATACGTTACCTAAATGATTTGCTGCCCTTATATCTAGCGAGGACTCTGGGAAAGCTGTACCTATGCCCACTTGTGAATATGCAAATACAGAAAAAAAAGTGATAATTAAAAACGTAAAGTACTTCATAATAGCATGTTGTAAAACAAAAATATTCAGATAAATAAATTTGCTATCTTAAGATTCATTAAAACAAACTAATTTGAACACTTTCAATGCACTTTATCGATTAATCTAATATTTAAACCTTGATTTTTCACAGATGATAATAAATATTAGATACTATTTTGTAGGAAAAATAACTGTTTTATTCGACAATTTAATTACGCTCAAAGTGACGAATTAGACGAATACCTATAGAAAACGCAAGAGAATCTACTCATACAAATTCACCACTACGGTCTTGATATTCACAAATTCACGAATGCCAAATCTCGACAGTTCACGTCCGTAACCAGAAATTCCCGTACCGCCAAAAGGTAAGTTAGGATGACTACTCACCTTCTCATTGATGAACACGGCGCCATCATCAAAATGAGCAGACAACCGCTCCATGCGGTCGGTATCTTCAGAGAAAAGGCTTACACCTAAACCAAATTCTGACTCATTGACTAAATCAATCGCTTCTTGATCACTTTCAAAAGTGGTAACTGCCAATAACGGACCAAAGGTTTCTTCCTTAAAAGCTGGCATGTCTCTGGTCACATGGGTCAAAATAGTAGGCTCAAAATAGGCGCCATCTCTTTTCCCACCTAGATGTAAATGTGCGCCCATATTAATGGACTTGTGCATGGTTTCTTCCAGTTCCTCCGCAAGGTCTGGTCGTGCCATCACGCCTATATAAGTATCTACTTTTAGAGGATCTCCAGATTTCAATTCCTTCACTTTATTGGTTAGCTTTTGCAAGAAAACGGTTGCTATTTCTTTGTGCAGTAACAATCGTTTACCTGCGATACAACTTTGGCCTGTATTCTGGTATCGTGCATCCACACAGGTGTCCACTGCATTATCAATATCAACATCTTCAAAAACTACTAGGGCATTACTACCGCCCAATTCCAAAACAGTCTTTTTAATCTCGCTACCTGCGGTAGAAGCCACGGCACTTCCTGCTGGTTTAGAACCGGTAAGAGTGACGGCTTTTATAATAGGGTTTTTAATCACCGATTCTATAGGGTCACTACTCACCGTAAGGTTTTTTAAGCACCCATCTGGAAATCCAGCTTCTCTAAAGAGTTCTTCCAGCATGAGAGCACAACCCATCACGCTACTGGAATGTTTGAGAACACCTACATTTCCTGCCATTAAAGCAGGCACGATAAATCGCATGACTTGCCAGAATGGATAGTTCCATGGCATTACGGCCAGCACCACACCTATAGGCTCATAAGTCACATAGGATTTATGATAATCAGTTTCAAATTTTTCTGGTTTTAAAAAACCTGGAGCATGGTCTGCATAATAATCACATAGCCAGGCACATTTTTCAGCTTCGGCTTTACCTTGACTTATGGGTTTTCCCATTTCCATGGCCATTTGTCGGGCATAGGTTTGGGCGTTTTGGCGCAGCAACTCACCTACTTTTTTGATGAGTTTTGCTCTAAAATCCATATCGGTTTTGCGCCATTCCTTAAAGGCTGCATCAGCTATTTTAAGTTTGTCTTCAATTTGGCTTTCCGTATCTTCTTGGTAGGTTTTAAGTTCGCTGCCGTTGTATGGATTGATGGTCGTGATCATGGTTTTTATTTTAAAAATACAACGAGCGCCCACTTGCGCCGAGGCTCTTTGCAATGGTTTAACGTATTGTGATTGTTGATAAGGTTGTGGAGAATGTCCGCTTTCGCGAAAGCGAATCCAGCCACATCATCCCTACATTTAAAAAACACTTTATTATGGAAAACAGAGATGAGTATCTCGTGGCGCTGCGACCCGACATCCCGAGCGCCAAAGTCAATGATACGATGAGCGCAGATGAACAGTTCCAGAATCGCACACTGCGTCCAGTGGCAAAACTGCAGCATGATTTGCTGGTGGAGGTTTTTCGCAACTATATCAAGAAATACAAGAATGTTTTTTATGGCTTGACGGCCGTGAAAAGAGTGGACTATATTGAGAATGCCGTGAACCGTGATCAAAAATTTAGGAACAGTCTCAAGGGAATTATCATGGGAATGTTCACCATCAAAGAATATTTATTTTACATCTCCAATTCCAGCGCACTTAACAAACGCATGATGAATATCGTGCGAGAACGCCTTATAAGTAGCATCCAGGTTTTTGAGCGTCCTACCATCGACTTATAGCAATATGCTAAAATTAAACTAAGTTATCGGTACCAGCTATTGCAGCCTTATATCTTTACACCAAACTAAAGGCTATGAAAGAATTGAAAATGGCTGCCGTTGCAGCTTGTAAGCAGGAAATTAAAGACCGCATCGCTGTCCATAAGGAGCAGCTGGATGACATTAATAATAGTATCGAGTCCAACGAAACCAAACACGGATATGACAATGACGACAGTCAAGGTGAACTGTTGGGAGATTTTGAACGATATGCCCAGTTGCGTGAAGAGCATGAAGACATGCTGGTAGAATTCAACAATATTGATTTTCACGGTGGCAAGAAAACAGTTCAAGAAGGTGCGATTGTAAGAACTACTGATAGATTATTACTCATAAGCGTAGGAATAGGACAACTGGAACTAAGAGAGCAAAACAGTGACCTGTTTGCTATTTCCAACAAGGCGCCCATCTACCTTGCCATGAAAGGAATGAAGGAAAACGAAAGCTTTACATTCAACAACAAAGAATTCAAAATTTTAGAAGTTTACTAGATATCAACTATTACAATAAAAAGCCCGATCGTTTATGCGATCGGGCTTTTTTGTTATCGAATCTTTGATCTGTTATTTAATGATCAGTTTGCGTGTAGATTTAAGGTTACCATCGCTTACCTGTACAAAATATACTCCAGATCCTAAGTCTGAAATGTTGACTTGCTGGTTAAATCTGCCGTTATTGTTGAAGGATTCATGACGTACCATTTGTCCAAGAGTATTATAAAATTGCACGCTGACCTTACTGGAAACGGTAGTAGCATCAAAGGTTATATTGACAACCTCATTTGCAGGATTAGGGAAAATACTGAGCCCAGAAATTTCTTCAGAACTAGAAGAGGCTGTTTGTGGTGTCGCGCCGTTTACCAGTAGAGAATACGGTTGCGTTTCTGACAGCTCGCCTTTATGAGTAATTTCGACCCTATAATTTCCTGCTGGCGCATCAATGTGGATGATTTCTATGTTGTCAACATTGTTGACACCTGTTGTGGCGGCACTTCTCGGTTTGTCCTTATTTAATTTATAAGGATAAAATACAGTACCATCGTCAGCTATCACCTTTAAATCTAAATCGTTTATCAAATTAGGTGTTTCAAGATCTTCTTCAGCGTCAAAGGCTACCTCTCTACCAGGTGCATCCGTCCATGATAAAGCAAAACTAACTCGTTCATTATTTTTAGAAACAAAAATTTGCTCATATGTATTTTTGCTTTCAAGCTCATTCTCCATGACCGAACTACTACTGTCGAGATTTAAGATCATATTAGCTGCTGCTTCTACGTCGAACAATCCCCATCCAAATCTATAATCAGGTCCGGGATCACTGCCTGCTTCTTTTGTGGTCATCAAAGCAACACCCTTTGCGGTGGCTGATTTCATAAAGATTCCTTTCTCTTCATTGTAGAGTTGTTGCAGAAGCATTAAGCCGCCCGTAACCATTGGGGCAGACATTGAAGTTCCGCTCTTTACCCCAGTTGCTGTATCAGAATCGCTACTTAAACTGAACACACCTACGCCTTTTGCTACAATATCAGGCTTTATTCTACCATCGTCCGTTGGGCCAAACGAACTAAAACTAGACATTTCTACACTTGATGGGCCACTATATCTAAAGACATTATTTACCGCTCCTACAGTAATTAAATTTTTAGCAACCGCTCTATCAGTCAAAATATCATAACCTCCATCATTAGGATTAAAACCTTGACCTCTATCATTCCCTGCACTCACAACTGGCAGAAAATAAGGATAGCGAAAAGCAATGAAGTCAAATGCTATTGCAGACTCGGTATAACGTCCAAAATAAGCAATTGGTGTATTTTGAGTTACCTCTACTCCATAACTGTGATTTGATAAAATACTACCATTTTGGGCTTCTGCAAACATTTCAGTTACATCATCATCAAACCTATAAGAGTTTAAACTTCCCATTGGAGCCATACCTCGTAAAGATAAAATACTTGAACCTGCGCTTATAATAGTACCTCCTACATGAGTACCGTGATCGCTAAGATTTTGTCCTAATTCACCATAAAAAACACGTGAGGAAAACTCTTCATGTGTTTCCCTTGAATAACCGCCATCCCATATGACTGCAGTGATACCTTGACCTTCAATGTTTAAACCTAAACTACCTCCAGAATGTAAATGATCAACGCCTATGGTAAGTCCACCGCTGTAGTTATAAGGTACGAGATAAACAGGATTTCCATTACCGTCAATTCTTTCTAGCCATTTAAACTCACCGTCAGAGGTTTTTGCAATTGCTTTAGTAGGATTAGTGGTTAGATAGTCTGAAACTTCTTTACTATTTAATTTAGACCTCTTCAGTATAAATTGTTTCAGTTCTTGTTCATGAATTGGATCTACAGCTTTCACCATTTCCTTTCGTTGCTGAGTAGTTTGAGCTTGGCCAATAACAAAAATTAAGAGGCAAATACATAAGAGTGTAATTTTATTTTCCATATAAGTAGACAAAAAGGAATATATTGTTGATAAGTAAATGTGCGCAGCCATATTATAAAAAATATCTTTGCTCCGCGATTGAGAGTCGCAATTTAATTGATTAGTTTACAAGTTTTATACCATTGTCCGCTTAATTTGGGACACCGGTAAATGATTTTAATAAGACACGATGAAGTTTATAGTATCAAGTTCCTATTTGCAAAAGCACTTACAATTGTTAGGTGGTGTGATAAACAATAACAACACATTGCCTATTCTTGACAATTTCCTTTTGGAATTGGTCGGTAATGAATTGAAGGTTTCTGCATCTGACATGGAGACCACAATTATTAGTAGACTAAATGTTGAAAGTCAAGATGATGGTCAAATTGCTATTCCAGCAAGATTATTATTGGATACCTTAAAAACCTTTCCTGAGCAGCCACTTACGTTTCATTCTGAAGGAACAATGATGACCGTAAGTCATGACAAAGGAAAATCTGAAATAGCTTGTGCTCCGGCTGAAGAATTCCCAAAAGCAGTTCAACTGCAGGATCCTAGTAGTACTTCCGTGATGGGTGATACCCTAGCGACAGCTATTAACAAAACGATTTTTGCAGCAGGAAATGATGATTTGAGACCCGTGATGAGTGGAGTATTCTTCCAATTTGCTAGTGATTCCCTAACCTTTGTGGCTACTGATGCTCATAAACTGGTTCGTTACAGAAGAGAAGATGTTACGGCAAGTCAGACGGCAGAATTTATCATGCCTAAAAAGCCACTCAACTTATTGAAGTCTATTCTACAAGGAAGCGAGGCTGATGTACTCATTGAATACAATGAAAGTAATGCTCAATTTACTTTTGAGAACACAACCATCATCTGTAGATTGATTGATGGAAAGTATCCTAATTATGAGGCAGTAATTCCTAAGGAAAACCCTAACAAACTTACCATTTCAAGAACGCAGTTCTTGAATAGTGTGCGACGTGTGAGCATTTTCTCCAATAAAACCACGCACCAGATAAGACTTAAAATGGCAGGTGCAGAATTAAATATTTCTGCTGAAGATCTAGATTATAGCAATAAAGCAGACGAGCGACTCACTTGCGATTATCAAGGTGATGACATGCAAATAGGCTTTAACAGTCGTTTCTTGATTGAAATGCTCAATAACCTTAATTGTGATGATGTATCGCTTGAAATGTCGTTACCCAATCGCGCTGGTATTCTAACCCCAGTAGATGGACTTGATGAAGGTGAAAATGTGACGATGCTGGTAATGCCCGTGATGCTTAATCAATAATAACTTACAGTTCAAATACTAAAAAGCCCTTTCAAAATAAATTTTGAAAGGGCTTTTTAAATTAAATATGCAAAATTATGCGTGTTGTCTATCGTGTTTTCCTTCTCTCAATTCTTCAACAATTTTTTTGTTGAACGCTGGAAGATCGTTGGGATTTCTACTAGTTACAAACCCTTGATCGGTTACAACTTCTTGGTCTACCCAGTTAGCTCCTGCGTTTTCTAAATCTTTACGTATAGTGTGGTAGGACGTCATTTTTCTGCCTTCCACTACTTCTGCATTAATTAAGGTCCACGGCCCGTGACAAATAGCACTTACTGGCTTCTTCTGTTTGAAAAAGTCTTTAATAAAAGAAAGGGCATCTTCGTTGGTTCTCAAACTGTCTGGATTGATTACGCCTCCAGGCAACATCAGCGCATCATAATCACTGGCACTGACTTCATTTAATTGTTTATCTACCTTATAGGATTTGGACCAATTACCGTCTGCCCAAGCTTTAATTTCACCTTTTTCAGGTGATACTATATGTACAGTGGCTCCTGCATCTTCAAAAGCTTTTTTAGGACTGGTAAGTTCGCTTTCTTCAAATCCATTCGTGGCTAATATGGCTACATTCTTATTCATAATATCTATTTTTTTGGTTCATCACAAAGATCAGGATGAAGCAAAGTAAAACAGCGTTAACAAATCAGAAGCCTACCTAAAGGAAACGGTAAATTTGTGGGAAACTTCATAAAGGACGTTAATATCTGTTCTCAATGATTTTTAAATGATGCTTCCAGTGTCCACATATCACAAACGGAATTGCTCTAACTGACATAGAGTGACCGCTACCAACACCTAGATTATTCAATGATTCTGGCGTTGCATTCTCAAACAAATCAATGGTAGAAGCTCGTACAATTTCTAGGGATGATATAAGGTTCGCTTTCGCGAAAGCGAAATCCCTCAAACCTCTCACATATAAATCCTGATCAAATCCCGGAAGGTTGGTCGCATCACCTCGCATGAATGACAAGGCGCGGTAACCAAAAATGCGTTCCGTATCCATACAGTGGACCAGCAGCTCACCTATACTCCACTTATCTGGCGCATAGCGATGGTCTAAGGGCTTTTCTAGATTATCGATGAACTTAATCGTTTCCCGAAGCGTTTCCTTAAGCATAAATAGCATATCACTGGAAAGCGATATGCTATTTATGTAAGGTTCGTAGTACGCCGCATATTCTGACGGCCTAATATCTCTACGGAAAATCATTATAGATCCTGAAATACTTTATGCAGCAATCGTTTCTTATCATTGATGCTTTCTTCCAGACTTATCATCGTCTCTGTACGGCTCACACCGTCGATGTCGTCTAAAAGGAAGATGATCTTTTTTGCATGCGTAGTGTCTCTTGCTCTTATCTTACAGAAGATATTGAACTTACCTGTGGTAATGTGAGCCACTGTTACATAAGGAATCTCTGCAATGCGTCCCAATACAAATTGTGTTTGACTGGTGCGGTCTAGATATACTCCTATGTAAGCGATGAAGTTGTAACCCAGCTGTTGATAGTCCACCGTTAAAGAGGAACCATGAATGATTCCTGATTCTTCCATCTTTTTCACCCGAACGTGAACCGTTCCAGCGGAAATATTTAATCTTTTTGCGATATCAGTAAAAGGTGTTCTTGTGTTTTCAATTAAGACATCAAGAATTTGCTTATCGATCTCGTCTATTTTAGCCCTCATTTTTTTCTGTATTTTAATACAAAATAAAAGATTGCATTGATAGATTCCTAATAATATTGAAGAATAAATGATTATTTAATGAAAGAACTGATTTTTAGCGATTGAGAGGTGACCACCATATCGTCTTCTATAACCAGATCATCTTGGAAATTTTCTTCTTTGGCTAGGTCTATAGTTCGATGTCCATATAAAATACAGTCCTCATCAATGGCATATATCATAGGTATGAACTCAAGTCCACCAGAAGCAACCTGTTCATGGTACATGATCGCGATGTCTCGGGCTCCATTAATTGATGGTGCATTGCGCAACAATATATCTACATAATTTTTCTGTACCGCAGGAATGGATTGATAGACTTCTAAAACGGACTCATTTTCATTCTCTATATTTTTCATCATGGGTACGTTTTTCAAAACGCTCATTAGCGATTCCTTAATCAGTTCTACTACATGGTCGCGACTGTAGTCTTCGCCAGCGTGTCCAGCCTCAAATAAAATGGTGGGAATGTCTTGAGACTGACAGTAATCACCCCAACAATTGATATTGAAGGCATCATCATATCGGCCTACAGCTGCCTTAGAAAGATCTTTAAGGTCGGCAATTATGTGATTGATGAGTTTCATAGACTGCAAACGAGATGGTGTTATACGCTTATCTGGATCTGCTGATGGTGTCAAAAAAGACAATTGACAGGGCAAGACCGAATTTTCAACACCATAGATGGTTCTTTGACCATGAAGATTTAAGGCCAGATCAGGTTTAAAAAAATCAATAGCATCTTTTAAAATCAAACTTTCTGGCTGACTCAATTCCTGAGCATCTCGATTAAGATCGACGTTATTGGCATTATTACGTGTCCATTCATTAGCGCCATCAGGATTTAAAACGGGAATAATATATAATGATATGTTATCCAGAAGTTGAAAGAATTCCTTGTTTTCCAAAAGCCCTACAATGGCTCTTGTGGTCGTCGATTCGTTACCGTGCATTTGTGACCACGCCAAAACCTTAAGATCGCCATGACCTAGACGTAATCCAAAAACAGATCGATTTTCAACAGAAGATCCTAGATAGGAAAACGAATAAAAATCCTGCGGCAACTTTTCAATAACTTCCATGAAAACCTTTTCAAAATGTTCATAGGTAAAGTATCGAGGTAGCTTATGAATGGATGAGCTCATAGTAATTACTCTTTGATGCAAAAGTACATTTAGTAAAGTAAATAAAGATGATCAAATGATGTGTTTACATTCGTAAACACCAGTAAATTTACAATTGTAAACAAAGCGTATCAGTGAATTGTTTATTGATGTAAACACCAAGAATAGAGAATGTACAGCAAGCAAGCTAGAGAACCTTATGAAACGACTCAAGCATTATATAGATCGATCATAATATTGTTTATCAGATGATTAAATCAATTTTATTAAACCTTTAATTCATATATAATAACTTGCTAGATCCAAAGTTTTACTAATTAAATAAAGAATGTTTACAAATGGAAAAGGTATTTGAAGTCTGTTTTGTTTATATTTGTAAACATGGTAGATTCAGAAGAATTTTCGAAACGATTAGAGCTCATTATGGAGCGGCATGAGCTTAATGCATCGAGTTTTGCCGAGCAAATTGGTGTAGGACGCAGTTCCATATCGCATATTTTATCTGGACGTAACAAGCCTAGTCTAGACTTTGTATTGTCTATTCTCAAGAGTTTTGATGATGTAGATCTTTACTGGTTGTTAAATGGAAAAGGCACCTACCCTAAATCAAGTGTTACAGAAAATTCAAATGCATCAAGTGAATCAACAACGATAAATAAGAAAGTAATCGTTCCAGAGAAAGCTAATATTCCAGACCAACCTGCAGAGCAAAAAACAACGGAACAACTTACCGAGGTTCCAAAAAAAGTATCTAGACTATCTATTAAAAACGGGAAGAATATAACAAAAGTAATTTGGTTCTATGAAGATGGAACCTTTGAAGAGTTCGTACCTAATTCTTGATTCAGATTATAGTCACAACTCTAAAACTCCTGTAAGATTTCTTTGACGGTCAAAACAGACCAAACCGATCTCCAGCGCTTATTTTTGTAATGGGTTAGATAAGGTAGCCTACTTTTAAAATATTACATATTTATGCGCAGCTTCACCATCGTTCTCCTTGCCATCATTTTTACCTCATGTTCTAATTATACCAATACTAGAGACTGTGATGATTTTAGAACTGGAACTTTTGTCTGGGAACAGGAATCTGGTGGCAAATTATTGAAAACTACTTTTGAACGCACAGAGGATTTGCAAATCGAAACTTTTGAAGGTGTGGTGGATACTTCCAGAGTAGAATGGATCAACGCCTGCGAGTGGCGCGTTATTCCCATCAACCCCAAAACTAATGCAGAGAGTCGCGCCTACCTTTTCAAGATCCTTAACACGACAGATAATAGTTATTCCTTTGAATTCAAGCAGTCTGGTCGCGACCAGATCTACTACGGGACGGCCACTAAACTTAGTGACGAATAGAAATCAATAAAAAAGCGCCAGAGTCTCTCTCTGGCGCTTTTCTTTGGCTATTCAAATAAATCTAACATGAAAACTATTTTCAAGAGAAGTGTTTTGGCTAAAAAACAGCTTCAAATTCGTTTTCACGTTTCTGACTATAGAACGCCTAAAAGGTTTAATTAATGCTTTTTGCAGTTCGCTTTCGCGAAAGCGAACTAATCACAAACACCTTAATTACAGTAAGTTATTCTCTAAAATTATTTTTGAGAGAGTATTTTGTTTTGCTCTTGCATGAGCTCTTTTAAATCATTGAGCAGCTCGATATCCTTAGGAGTGACCACTTCTGGATTTTTGGGATCCTGTGCCCTATTGCGCAGCTTGTTCATGAGTTTAATCACGACAAAAACGGTAAATCCAATAATTAAAAAGTCAATGGAAACCTGGATCAACTCACCGTAGCCTATGGCAATCTCTTCGGTTCCTGGTGTAGGCGTGGCACCTGTGGTATTGGTGGCTTCAATGCCTTCTCGCAGTACCCATTTACGGTTTGAGAAGTTGACACCATCAGTCAACAGTGATAATGGTGGTAAAAAAACCTTTTCTACAATGGCTGTGACCACCTTGTTGAATGCCGTACCAATGATGATACCTACGGCCATATCGATCATGTTTCCCTTGACCGCAAACTCTTTAAATTCAGTTAATAAGCCCATGTATTATTCCTTTCTTACTTAAAATAGACTGGCTTGTCCCTTATCATCTATAGGCGACTCACCATCTTGATCTTTTTCTTTTGTAGGTTTCTCGTCTTGAGAATTGTTGCCGTTATCAGGTGTATCGTCCTCGTCATCTTCTTCAATGACCTCTACGTCTTCTACTTCCGGCTCTTCATAAGGCAAAGGATCCAGCAGGTTGATTTGCTTGACTTTTTCCTTTGTCAACATATTCCCTTGAGCCGTGATGCCTTTGATGCTTATGAATTCTTCTAACGGAATTTCCTCATTAGGTGGTTGTTCCTTACCACGAGGTTTATTGAAAACCACTTCCGCGACCGGTAGATGATCTGTAGAAATGATTTCTAGATAGGATTTCTCGTGGTCTGATATGAAAAGCTCTTCTTTGTCTTCATTCTCGATCAAGAAACGCTTCACGTAAAATAAATCCTTCTCACCATTAAAGTAAATAGCACTGATAGGTTTGTTGGGAATCCATTTTTCCAAAACGATCATATCATCGTCAAAACGCGCTGTAACTTCAGGAACCACAGTTTTCGCTATTCCTTTTTGATTGATGATTAGTAATCGATCGTCGCCTTTGAACTCGCCCAGCAATTCACCGCGACCGTCCACATTAAGTCGTCTTACCGTATCATCAAACCAGATCTTGCGCGGTTTGAGCGTACTCACGCCTTCTTCCTTGAGTTCGACTTTCTTGATGTTGTATTTAGTCACCAGATTTCCTTTACTGGATCTTCCTTTGATCAAAATTTCAGAGAAATCTAGGTCCCATTTTAATTTTTTGATGCTGCCTTGCTGGCGCAGGTTGATCGTGACGATTTCTGCCTCACCATTAGGGTTGGCGCTAAAATAATGAACGCTGGTACCTGCCGTTCCATAGCCTACACTGTATTCACGATCTCTGGTCATGCTCGTCACTGAAAATCGCTTTACATAACTAGGACCTGTCTTACCATCACGGTAAATCAGGTTGTAAATAGTGCGTTTATCCTTCTTTTTCCAGACAGCCACATGTAAAATATCTTTACCAACGAACGTCTTGGCATCTACCTTAGTGACCATCATGGTTCCGGCTTTCGTGAAAACGATAATATCATCGATGTCTGCGCAATCACAAACATATTCATCGCGCTTCAAGCTGGTCCCAACGAAACCTTCTTTGCGATTGACGTATAGCTTTGTATTTCTAATGACCACCTTACTGGCGACGATATCATCAAAGGCTTTGAGTGCGGTCTGGCGTGTACGGTCCTTACCGTAATCCTTTTGCAATTTCTTGAAGTAATCAATGGTAAATTCTATCAGATTCTCCAGGTTCTTTTTGAGTTCTGCAATACGGTCTTCCAGCGCTTCAATTTTTTGCTGTGCCTTATCGATATCAAACTTAGAAATGCGCTTGATGCGAATCTCTGTCAACCTCACAATATCATCTACTGTAATCGCTCGCTTCAAATGCCCAATATGCGGCTTCAAGCCTTTGTCAATGGCATTGATCACGCCATCCCAAGTTTCTTCTTCTTCTATATCGCGGTAGATCCTGTTCTCAATAAAAATGCGCTCGAGTGATGCAAAGTGCCACTGCTCTTCTACTTCATCCAGCTGGATTTGTAACTCTTGACGTATGAGTTCTACCGTGTGATCTGTGCTGCGGCGCAGCATTTCAGTCACGCCTACAAATAATGGCTTGTTATCTTCAATGACACAACCCAGCGGCGATACGCTTACCTCACAATTGGTAAAAGCAAACAATGCATCCATGGTCTTGTCTGGAGACAATCCTGGCGGTAAGTGGATCTGGATCTCAACTTCGGCAGCTGTGTTGTCCTCGATCTTTTTGATCTTGATCTTGCCTTTCTCGTTGGCTTTGAGAATGGAATCAATCAGCGAACTGGTAGTTGTAGAGAATGGAATCTCTGTGATGATGATGGTACTCTTGTCTGGTGAATGCATTTTAGCACGCACACGTACCTTACCGCCTCGCATACCATCGTTATAGCCAGAGATATCTGCCTCGCCACCTGTTGGAAAATCAGGATATAATTTGAAACGCTTGCCCTGCAAATGTTTAATGCTGGCATCAATGATCTCGTTAAAGTTGTGTGGTAATATTTTGGTACTTAAACCTACGGCAATACCTTCCGCTCCTTGCGTGAGCAGTAACGGAAACTTGACCGGTAGATTGATAGGCTCCTTACGACGGCCATCATAGCTGGATTGCCATTCGGTTATTTTAGGATTGAAGAGAACTTCTAGAGCAAATTTGGATAAACGCGCTTCAATGTAACGAGAGGCCGCTGCAGGATCGCCGGTAAGAATGTTTCCCCAGTTTCCTTGCATATCAATGAGCAGGTCCTTCTGCCCTATTTGTACCATGGCATCGCCTATGGATGCATCACCATGCGGGTGATACTGCATAGTGTGACCTACAATGTTTGCCACCTTGTTATAACGACCATCATCCAGATCCTTCATGGATTGCATGATACGTCGTTGCACTGGTTTAAAACCATCTTCTATGGCAGGTACCGCACGCTCCAGAATTACGTAACTGGCATAGTCCAGAAACCATTCCTTGTACATGCCAGTGACACGTGTAATGGTTTCTGTGGCTTGTTCTTCAAAGCTGTTGTCCAGATTCTCTAATTCTTCGTTTTCGTTTTCTTCGCTCATTCATCGTTTTAGTTCAATCCTTCAATTACTTTTTTTCATAGAAGTTGGGGATTGGGGGATTTACTTCATGCAACCACATTGAGAATTCTGTTGCTCTTTTTTCTCTCATTTCGCACTAGTTTCGTTGCTTACCGATTTTCAATCCTCTATGGCGTGGACTTTTGTTCATTAATTATTGTGTGGTCAAAATGATTTAGATTTTGAATAATTGTAACTACTTATTTATTCAATTTGTAAAAAAACATATCTACCCCAGTAGTATTTTCTGGAAGTTCAAAATCTCCATCTCTACCAAATGTAGTCCCTGAGATATAGTAACTACTTTCTTCTTTAATGTCAAAAAAAATCTCACCTTCGTCAAAGCTTCCAAGAATTCTTTGAGATATCAAATTTAACTCAGGGTCGAGAATCGTGACTTGCGACCATTTTGAAAAGCTATCAGTTCTTGGATTACCAGTTGCGAAAACTATATTTCCATTGGAATTAAGATGAGTACTTATAACATTTGAAGAAGCAGCAAAAAGCTGATTTGCAATTTCGTTTCCGCTCATTGGGTCAATGATTTGAAATCTGTATTGAAATCTATTGTCAATCACCCCAGAATAAACAAATAATAGATTCCCATTATCTAGCACTAAACTCTCACGAATACTTACCCGTTCATTGCTTCTAGTAATTATTTCTTGTTGTAAAACACCATTTTCAAAAATTTTACAAAAAGGATCATCCGCGCGACCTGTGTTAGAGTTAAATTCCGATAGTCCGAAAACGTAAATCTTATCATTTTCGATAAAGAATTTTGAATTGGGAAATTGAAATGGGACATCCAAATTGTTAACTCCGACTAAGTCTCCGGAAAGAGTATATTCTTCGATGGATAAACCGTCTTGAGTTGGTCGTGATCTGTAAAAACTTGATTCACCTTCATAAAATTCCCCAAAAGTATTGCTTGCGATGAGTTTCTCAGCTATTTGGTTACCATTTTCATCAAACTGTAAACATCTTAACTCTGAGTCAATGGATATATAAAAGAAATTTATCTGACTATTCGAGATGGTTACAAAACTTGTTTCGGGAGCATCGTCGATAGACAATTCTTTTGTCCACAACAGTTGCCCGTTGGCATCAATCTTACTTATATTATTATCATTAAAATCTCGACGGTCAGAATTTAATCCATCGTTATGAAAAACGTAAACCTCATCATTAAACTCAATAGAGTTGATTGGTATGGAAAGAGGTAAAAGCACCACATATTCTCCACTATTTAGATCATTCGTTGAATTTGTGTTATTATCCTCACTCGAACAGGAGACAAATAAAATCAATAACAACAATTTGATAATCAAAGTTAGTTTTACTTTCATATTTATTTCTTGATTTTTAGATGTATTGATTTAATTCTGAAGTTGGTCAAAAATATAATTTATGTCTGTATTATCTAAATTATTAATACTGTTATCTAGACATTTAAAATCTCCTTGTAATCATCAACTCGCTTATGGAGATTGATTATTTCAAATATGAATATAAGCAGATTTTCTGTGCTTATTTTCATTACTTGTGCGGCTCTAATTTAAATACTCATCATGATTCGCTTGACGGAATTGAAGTACAATGTTATCTATTTCCTTATTGATCAATTATTCAGTTTCAATTATTAAACCTAAAAGTTTCGAATCTATTTTAAACTATTTTAATTCAGGTACAAATCTTTCTTTACCATTTTTAAGTTTCAAAAAATGTTTCCGATTATGAATTCTTTTTTTCCTAGAAATCGGCTCAATGTCAGTCAAAAAAATTTCAGTAATTATCGTTTTGTTATAATTGATTAAAATTAACAGTACAAAACTAACAATAGCAGTAATCATTGAAATGCCGTAAATTAAATCGTCATTGCTAGCAGCATTTCCAAAAACCGTATCCATTGAGCTTAGAAAGATCAATACCATTCCCACATTTAAGTACAATACATACTTTTTGTAGCTGTCAATGATAAGGAGTTTCCCATCTTCTATTCTATAATTATTACTCATTGGAATTATTTGTAGTTAAAATATTACCCATAAAAGCAAAAAGCGCAACAACTTTTAATACCAAACCAGTCGCTAATATTGTATTCCCATTGATCAAAGTACCTTCTCCAAAACCCCAATGCATGATCTTGAATAATGCACCTGTGATTATAAGAATTATCGCAACTATTAAAATTATAATGAATCCTTTATTCTTCAAATTATACTTATTCGTTAGCTACTATTGTTAATTATTCAGGCCATTAATCGAATCATAAAGGCAAACCTTCCTCCACCACATCCAATTCTACCTTTAAGTTATCAATGATAAACTCCTGACGATCTGGTGTGTTTTTACCCATGTAGAAACTCAGCAATTCTTCAATACTCATGTTGTCATCTAGCATAATAGGATCTAGTCGTATGTCATCACCTATAAAATGTTGGAACTCATCCGGGCTTATTTCACCCAAACCTTTAAATCGGGTGATTTCTGGATTTTTACCCAGTTCCGCTAGTGCCTCTGAGCGTTCTTCTGGTGTGTAACAGTATCGGGTTTCCTTTTTGTTACGTACCCTGAACAATGGCGTTTGCAATATGTATAAATGACCTTTTTTGATCAGTTCTGGGAAAAATTGAAGGAAAAACGTGATCAATAACAAGCGTATGTGCATTCCATCCACATCGGCATCTGTGGCGATGACGATCTTGTTATAGCGCAGGTCTTCCATGCTGTCCTCAATATTCAAGGCCGCTTGAAGCAAGTTGAATTCTTCATTTTCATAAACAATCTTCTTGCTCATGTTGTAAGAATTCAATGGTTTACCACGCAGTGAAAACACCGCTTGGGTATTCACGTTGCGGGATTTAGTTATGGATCCGCTCGCACTATCACCTTCGGTAATAAATAGTGTGCTGTCTAGGTAGCTATCTTTTTTATTATCTGTCAAATGCACCCGGCAATCTCGTAGTTTTTTATTGTGCAGGCTGGCTTTTTTTGCTCGATCCTTAGCCAGCTTCCTAATACCACTCAATTCTTTACGTTCGCGTTCTGCCTGTATGATCTTGCGCTGCAGTGCATCTGCCGTTTCTGGGTTTTTATGTAGATAGTTATCTAGCTGCGTTTTAACAAAGTCATTGATAAACGTGCGCACGGTAGGCAAATCACCGCCCATGTCTGTAGAACCTAGTTTTGTTTTAGTCTGCGATTCAAAAACAGGCTCCATTACCTTTATGGCAATAGCGCTTACAATGGACTTGCGTATATCACTGGCATCGTAATTTTTGTTATAAAACTCGCGAATGGTTTTTACAACAGCTTCTCTAAAAGCAGCTTGATGCGTACCACCTTGCGTGGTGTTCTGTCCATTGACAAAGGAATGATACTCTTCAGAGTACTGTGTTTTACTGTGCGTCATCGCGATCTCGATATCCTCGCCACGCAAATGGATGATAGGATAAAGTCGATCTGATTTATTGATGGTCTCGCTCAACAGGTCTTTCAAACCATGTTCTGAGAAAAACTTCTCACCATTGAAGACGATGGTCAATCCAGGATTGAGATATACGTAGTACTTGAGCATGCGTGACACATACTCTGGACGGTACTTGAAGTTTTTGAAAATCTCCTCGTCAGGAATGAATGTAATTTTAGTTCCCTTGCGACGGCTGGTTTCTTCCAGCATTTCTTGGTCGGTAAGTTCGCCACGAGAGAATTCTGCACTTGCACTCTTACCGTCACGTGTGGATTCTACCCTAAAAAAATTGGACAGTGCATTTACTGCCTTGGTTCCTACTCCGTTTAATCCAACTGATTTCTTGAACGCACGACTGTCATACTTACCACCGGTATTCATTTTTGACACCACATCGACCACCTTACCCAGCGGTATTCCACGACCATAATCACGCACGATGACACGCTCGCCCTGTATGGAAACCTCAATGGTTTTACCGGTTCCCATCACAAATTCATCGATGGAGTTATCAATAACCTCTTTAAGTAGAATATAGATTCCGTCATCGGCACTGGAGCCGTCGCCCAGTTTCCCAATGTACATTCCAGGACGCATTCTTATATGCTCCTTCCAGTCCAGCGACCGTATATTATCCTCGGTATATTTAGTTTCCTCGCTCATTTGCTCTCCATGTGTACTAGCTTGAAATATAGGAAAGGTTGTTGGGAGTTCGCTTTCGCGAAAGCGAAACTAATCAACATAAATCTCCACAAAATTGTGGATAAACGTACTATTAACACAATGCCGCGCAAGTTTGCCTATTTTTACCACCACAAAGATCTACCCATGAAAAATATCGTCCTGATACTCGCACTGGCACTGGTGTCCTGTAACAATTCCAACTCGCAAGACTCAGAAAAAGAAGATGATGGCCTGACCACGTTTTACTTTATACGCCATGCCGAAAAACAGCAAGGTGCAGATCCAGACCTGACCGTCTACGGAGAGCAGCGTGCTACAGAATGGGTCAACTATTTCTTTCTCAAGGATGTGGATCACGTGATATCGTCAGACACTAAACGTACTCGCGCCACGGCAGCACCACTCGCCAAAGCCAAGAAACTAGATGTAGAAACTTATGATGTTAGCACGGTGACTGGTAAATCACTGCTGGAGCAATATCGTGGTAAAACGGTGGTGCTCTATGGGCATAGCAATACCATAAATAAATATGCCAACGATCTTCAAAAAGATACCAATTACCCAGAACTGGATGATGCCGATTTTGATCATTTTTTTATCGTAAAGATTGATGAAAACGGGAATACCAATGCCGTCAAGGAATCCATGGACTTTGATATTGATTGATGGAATCACAACCCAATAATCCCTTACACGGCGTCAAACTCGCTGATATCGTTGAAAAACTGGTGGAACATTACGGCTGGCATGAATTGGGCGGCAAGGTCAGAATCAACGCGTTTAACACCAATCCTTCCATCAAGTCCAGTCTCAAATTTTTACGTCGCACACCATGGGCACGTGAGAAAGTCGAGGAACTGTATCTGGAGACGTTTCATAATTAGAGAAGTGTCCGCAATTACTTCTTTAGAAAAAATTCTAGATGTTTATTTGATTTTAAATGTTTCGCTTTCGCGAAAGCGATAATATCATAAGATCAATAGTTGCTTATCTTTTAAGCGTAAAATGTGCCGAAAAGTCTCTTGGCACATCATCATTTCTAGGTATGTAGTTGATCCTGAACCAATAGTCAGATGAAGGCATCAACTCACCTTGAAAGGTGCCATCCCAAGATGGGTCTGAAAAATTAAGCTGCTTGAGTAACTTCCCATACCTGTCAAAAATGTTGATGGATGGATTTTGACTTTCTTGTAACCCTGCGATGCTCCATAGATCATTGAAGCCATCACGATTGGGTGTAAAAAATTTGGGGTAGCTAAGTATAAACACCACTTGAACATCTTCACCACAGCCATTTTTATCTCTAACTATCACCTCATATCTGCCATCGTCTAGATTGTCAAAAACACCGTTCTCTTGCCACAGTCCATCGCCTATACTGTACTCAAAATCACCATCACCAGTTGCCGTGGCGATGATGGTTTGGTCCTCAGCAAAATCGATAGAAGTAATTTCTACAGATAAGGATGGTGGTTCCTTGCGCAAAGCGATGGTCTCGTCTTCAAAACTACATCCTGTAAAGTTGTTCGTAGCAATTAGTTTATACTCACCAGAGAATGTAACCTCCAAGCCACTGTTTGTTTCATCAGGTAATAACTCATCGTTCAAATACCATTCAAAAGTATGGCTGGAAGAATCCAGTCCAGATTCTAAAAATGGAGTTTCAAGGATGACGTTTCCTTCATCATCAGTACATACAATGACGGTTTCTGGTAAAATGAATTCTGGTAAAGATTCCACTGTTACTTGAATCTCGCCACTGCATCCATTATCATCAATCGCTGTCATGGTCGTTATCCCAGCTAAAATAGCAGATACCAGTCCATTCTCATCTACAGTAGCAACATCAGGATTTGAAGAAGTCCAACTCAAAGCTGAACTACCGCCAGTAAAACTCAATTGCAACTGTTCATTCTCACAAACAGGATTTATAGGTGTAATTTCTATGGGATCTGTCACTGTAATATCAATATCGTCTGCGCATCCATTCACATTGGTAAAAGTGACGGTAGCAGTACCTGGAGCTAAAGAGGTAACCAATCCTGTATTATCAACAGTCAAAACAGATGGATTTGAAGATTGCCATAGATCAGTAATTGATGAAGGAGAAACGGTCGTCAATTGGCTTGATTCACCTAAACATAATAATGTATCTCCACTTAAGGTGGCATCGGTACTAACCTCAATCATCATCGTATCAAAACAGCCAGCTAGAGTGGTATATGTAATGGTGGTTGAGCCGCTAGAAAGAGTCGATAATTGACCATTTTGATCTATAGTTGCCACTGCTATATCAGAAGATGTCCATGCGTCTGTAGCTGCTGGAGTTCCATTTGCAGTGTATGTAATTTGTGAGTCAAGACAAACTGTTTGCGGCCCCATAATTACCGGTTGGGTAAGAACGGTAAACGTTGTCGTAACGCTGTCGTTGCAACCACCTTGCTCTGTATAGGTTATCATCGTTGTACCAGCTGAGACAGCTGTAACAAACCCATTATTGTCTATCGTCGCCACATTCTCGTCAGAAGATACCCAAGGGTTTGTAGCAGATGGAGTTCCTGATCCAGACAACTGGCTGGTTTCAAATTCGCATATGGTCGTATCACCTGTAATTTGTAAATTGTTGTCAATGAAGAGATCTATAGTGTTGCTCTGCAGGCAAATCTCATCTGCTTTAATAAGTATACGGTAGTCAGAGCTTAATTCTACTCCATCTGGAATGGTGCACGTTATGGTTCCACTGGTTGACGTCTCACTCGTACCTATAACGGTCGCATTGTTAAAGTTACCTTGGGCATCGCTTAGAAGCACTTCAAATAGCGTCTGACCCGTAAATCCTCCAGACAACTCAAACTCGACCTCAAAAGAATTACTGTCGCAAAAGTCAGGTAGCGTATCAAATTCGTTCAATCGTATGTTCTTCAATAAATCTGGAAATACCGATAGGTAGATTTGCCCGTTGCTGGAGTATACTGCGACGATATCGTCCGTGAATGGATTGCGTGCGATATTGTGGCTCTCTCCTACCGCTATGACCACTGCTTCACCAAAGGTTGCACCTTGATCAGCGCTTATTTTCATTTCCAGTTGACCGCTTGAGGATTTGTAACCGTCAATCAATGTTCCTGTATTATCGGCAAACAAGGTTCTACCTTGAACGTTATTGGAGTTATCTGACAATTGGATGGTTCTAGTCATGCCAGTTTCTAGGTCAAGTCGATAACCTTCTGTACCACTACCGCCTGTAAATATATAAGTCCCGCAAGGTCCATCACTTAGAGCATAACTTGAATAGAAAACAGATCCTGCTGGAGCGAGCGTTATTTGATTGACCGTCTGGCCAGCATCTTCACTTTTAAAAAGATACAGGTTGGGGTCGTCTGTGGGAAGAAAAATGGTCCCGTTAACATCGGTCAAGATATCTGCATAAACAAATGCACCGCCGGTAGGCGTGGATGAATAGGCACCATTTCCAGAATTATTATTATAAATCAAATCAATACCAGAGGTCTGAGTCAGGTATACATTGTCGTTATAGTGCGCCATATGAACAGCGCGAGAATTAGAAGAAAAAATAAACCTAGGTGGCTCAAACGTTTCTCCTTGATCGAGACTTCTTGAAACCATTAATCCATTCGAGCTAAAAGAGACAAACACGGTCCCTTCATCGTTGACCATAATACTAGATTCTGCATTTTGCGCTGAACTTACCTGAACACCAGGCAAAAAAGATGCGCCACGATCCTCACTTTTGGATACCCAAACTCCTGTAGGTCCTTGATAGACGACATAAATAATTCCATCTGGAGATACCGCAACATTTTTACTCGTATTTGCCTGTCCTATATCATAAAAACCACTTGAATCACTGACTAAAGTACCAGTAAATACAGGTGGTTGCGAATAACTAAGTTTAAAGACAAACAGAAAAAAAACAAGGGCGCGGATGGGTAAAAATCGAGGCAAGTGCAAGTTGATAAAGTTTTGAAATAAGATCTTAGTGTCTTAGCCTAAGAAATGAAAGTGCAAAATAAAAACATATGTTAATTGAAAGGACCTTAATCTAGATTATTTCGAAAAGTAAAAATGACAAGTACAAAGTCTCTTTAATAGTTCGCTTTCGCGAAAGCGAAATCCATCAAATCCTTCTTTCAATATTTTGATCTATTTTAATTTACTACCCGTGAGATTTTTTTGAGCACATAAAAATCTGCTTTAAGTCGGTCCTTATAGCTGCTGCGAGTGCTGTCCACTGGATTTAAATCAAAGGTTTCAATGGATTCCACTTGATACTTTTGGTTGAGAAAATCGAGTTTGTTCTTTTCCACAGAATAATCTGTGAATACACCTATGGTCGATTCGTCCATCAACAATAATTCTTCGTCAGTGATATGGACCGTATGGGTCCCATAATCCCAAACCAACTCTGGAGCAAGATCTTCCAAGGCATAAATAGGTAGTTGACGTTTACTCAAGCTGGCAAGCGAATTGTAATCAGGATTGCCCAAAAGCGCATTTGATAGCGGGAATCCAAAGGTAATTACCACCATCACAAATGCGATCGTTCCATAAAACACTCTGCCTAATTTCTGCTGGATCAGACTATACCAGATAAAGGCTCCAACTGCTACCAGAGCAATTGATGTCAGGATATAATAGAGATAATAACCATCCAGTTTTTCACCAAAGTATAAAAAGGCTCCCAAAGGAAAAACCAAGCCTATAGTCGCGATAAGTCCAAAATTGAAATAAACCGGCCATTTTTCCCACTTGCTGAAGATCTGTCTAAAATTTAAAATAAGATACTCGATATAAAAAGCTGTGGTCATCGCCAGCGGAATCAACACTGGCAACAGATAGCGTGATTTTTTGGTTGGGATCAAGGACAACAGCACCACAGCCATAATAGTCCATAAAAGGACAAAAAGATAGGCTTTTTTATTGGAAACTTTCTTCTTCAAATAGGGATACAATAAACCGACGAATGCTGGTATGGTCCATATGCCAGATTGTGTGAAAAAGCTCCAATAATAATAGAATGGCTTGAGCTCGTAGCCTACCCAACGGCTGGATTCCTTGGTGGCAATTCTGGTGGCTTCTGCAGTGTCATAAACGTAGATATAGATAGCCCACCAAGATGATAATAAGGCAATCACTAGGATCATCGCCAGTAATGGCCACCATTTTTTACTGAAGGCTTTGTACTTGTAGGTGAACCCATAAGCGATAAGGAATGGAAGCAACAACGCATAATGTGATACTGGACCTTTGCTCATAAAACTTAATCCTATCAGTAATCCAGCTAGTAGCGCGTTTCGGTAAAGTTTTTCAGCTTGCGATAAGAATTGGAATAGGTAATAAATACCGACCAACATAAACGCATGGGCAAATATGTCCCAGGTGCCGTTGCGTCCTGCAAATATGACGTAGAAGCTGGTGCCAGCAATCAAGCTGGTAAGGAGCGCGAGATGATTGTTTTGAGTCAGCTTTCGCGAAAGCGAGAACATATAAAACAGCAATAACAAGGTCACAAGCGCTGCCGGTAGTCTCAATGCCATCAAACTTTCCCATCCTATGAGTTCTCCCGAAAATGCCGTCAACCATGTAGGTAACGGTGGTTTTTCATAGCGCGCCAAACCGTCCATGGTGGTGAGTATCCAGTTGCCGTCTGTAACCATCTCACGAGCGGTAACAAAGTTGCGCGCTTCCATGATGTTGGGATACAGCCATCCCAAATGGGCGATATAGACTGCAGCCCAAAGGATAATGATGCTCCAGTATGGATGTTTCTCAATGAATTTTGTCATTCCTGCGTTTTCAAAATAATAATGTTGCGGGAATACAATACGATTCCCAACAAGTGACCTAAAAATAACACTGGATCTTTTCTAATAATGGCATAGGTCAAAATTAATAGGGAACCTAGCAAGCTCAACGCCCAAAATCCCATGGGTAATGATGATTCCTTACGTTTCTCGCTATAAAACCACTGATAGATAAAGCGCAATGTAAAGACGACCTGTGCTACGATGCCTAATGCCAGCAGCCAGCTGGGAATGTTCTCATTCTGGAATAACAATTCCCTGTCATATACCTGATTGTTATATCCTATGATAAGAATAATAATAGGAAAAAGATATAGGAACCAACGCAAAGCTTTGGGAAATGATCGCCAGCTGTCCTGCAACTGCATGTTGCGTATGTAGATAAAATAGGTCAATATCTGACCCAACATGATGGCAAAGTCGTTGCGCAGGTAGCCATACAAAAAAAGCGCAAAGGATGCAATAAGACTAAGCTGCCAAAATAAGACTGGCGTCAGGACACGCTTATTCTTTTCTGAAACGATCCATTGCATAATGGATCGAGCGGAAAAGAGAATTTGGGCAACAAAACCTATGGCATAGATGACCCATTCATTCATGCCTTATCTGCTACTTTGTAATTAATGTATTTCTTCTTCATCCATAGATAGGCAAAGCAATCCATTAATGGTCCAAGTAATCTATTCCACAAACCAAACTTTGCCGTGCCCGCAACGCGTTCAAAATGTTGCACAGGAACTTGCTTGACCTTACCGTTTTGCAATAAAATCATTGCCGGTAGAAAACGGTGCAATCCCTTGAACATCGGGATGCGTTTTGCATGATCTGCTTTGATGATCTTAAGTGGACAACCGGTATCGTCCATTCCATCATGAGTGAAACTACGTCTTATACCGTTTGCTATGGTAGAGGACATGTTTTTGACAAAACTATCCTTGCGCTGTGAACGCACACCAGTCACTAGATCATATTCTCCAATGTGTTCCAACAACAAATCAAAATCCATGGGACTGGTCTGTAAATCTGAATCGATATATCCTACCAGTGAAGTTGTAGCGTGATCAAAACCAGCTTTAATGGCAGCGCTCAAGCCATAATTCTTATCAAAATTAACGTAGTGAAACTTTGGGTTTGAAGCGCAAATGTCCTTGATAATCCGTAAGCTCTCATCTGTGGATCCATCGTTTACTAAGAGGACCGACGATTCTACCTTAGAACTACTGATATAGGCGCTCAGTTCACGTTCCACTCGTTGTAGATTATCTGCCTCATTATAAACAGGTACGATAATCGTTAAAGAATTTGTCATTCAACAATGGGGTTATCTAGGTTGGATTTACAAGGTTAATAATAAAATCTAAAGTAATTTTGAAATCTGGTCAAATTGCCAAGTAATAGGGCAAACCTTTTTCAAATCAAAATAAAATCTATTCCTTTGGAATAGAAAATTCCATTCTTCATGAAAATTTTAATTACTGGCATCGCTGGTTTTATTGGGTCTCATCTCGCTGAAAGATTGCATGCGAACCATCATGAGGTGTTTGGAATCGACAACTTTTCTGATTATTACGATGTCACATTAAAGCGTGAAAATGAAGCTGCTCTTTCGCAGTTGGGTATCAAAGTAATGGAGTTGGATTTGCGAGAAGACGATCTAGAGGCAGCCTTGCCTAAAGATGTGGAATATATTTTTCATGCAGCAGCTTTACCAGGCATTGCAAGTACCTCAACATTTGAGCAGTACCTCACGAACAATGTCATTGCAACACACAGATTGACAACGGCTGCTACACATCTAGCGCACTTAAAGATGTTTGTCAATATTGGGACCTCATCAATTTATGGTAAAGACGTTTTTTGTGATGAAGAACAAATGGCTAAACCCATTTCGAACTATGGTGTCACAAAACTTGCTGCAGAGCAGCTCGTTATGTCCCAATCTCGATTAGGGAACTATCCAGCCTGCTCACTGCGATTATATTCCGTTTATGGATCTCGAGAACGACCAGACAAAATGTTTAGCCAATTGATTAATTGCGCGATACATGGGGAAAAATTCCCATTGTTTAAAGGCAGTCTTGAGCACAAACGCAGCTTTACCCATATCACTGACATCATTGACGGTATCGTGAGTACGATAGGTAAAGAGGATGTTTGCGATGGCCAAGTTATTAATCTAGGTACAGATCAGGAATACACCACCGCACAAGGAGTCCAGACGGTGGAGAAATTAATGGATACCAAAATTGATATCGACCTCAAACCAGCTCGCAGCGGTGATCAACTTAGAACCAAAGCGGTGATCGACAAAGCCAGAGAGCTGCTGGATTACAATCCGCAAGTAGGTCTTGAAGATGGCGTCCAGGAGCAGATCAACTGGTTCAAACAGTAATTCCTAAAATATCTTTCTATCCGCGATTCCTTTATTTGCAAAAAATTGAAGTTGGATTATTTCGCTTTCGCGAAAGCGGAATAAAACCATCAAATGATATAAAATAATTGATAATTGTACTAGAGTACACCTCTAATGATGAGCTGCTGAGGTCGAGCTTTACCAATGGTGAGGATCTCATTCCATTGTGTCGTGTATCTCGGGCTACGGTGTTCTTTAATTAAAGCCCATTCCTTTTCCCGGTTTCCTACTGTAGCCACCTTTACTTTGTTCTTGCCAAATTTGTTATTCAAGGCGTCAATGACTTGGGTGATTTCTTTACTTTCGTTTTTGTGTTTTTCTTCAAACAAACTCGTTTGTATCTGATTATCTGGGACGATTTTCAATAGATTTACACTTACCTTTTTATAACGGTAGCCCTGCCTGAATATCTGTTTTAGACCCTTCAAGGCCTCTTTATTCAATCTGATGGTACTGTTTGTAGGACTATCTAATTGAATACTTATTTTGTTCCTGTATTGTTTGTCATAACTGCTAAAATTATTGGTTTGTAGCCCAACCTCAATCATGGTCGCAGAGCTCTTTTGTTGTCTTAAAAGATCAGCAACCTCTGCGACATAATAGCTACAGGCTTCCGCAATGAGGCTGTAATCTGACAACATAAAACCGAAAGATTTTGCTGTTCCTATTCCTTGTTTTGCGTCTGGTTCTTCTACTAATTCTAGACACGGTATATTGTTGAGCTCTCTCCACAAGCGCTCACCAATCACTGTCATTTCCTTACGAACCCAGGCCACTGGCATTTCAGCAAAATCTAAAGCCGTAATGATGTTTTTATCTTGGAGTCTTAGAGCATGCTTTTTCCCTATACCCCAAATATCTTTTACCTGTAGGCTACGTAGCAAATGTTGTCGTTTCTCTTCTGTATCGACCACATAAACATCCTTATTCTCTGGTAATTTCTTAGCAAACTTGTTCGCAAGTTTAGCCAGTGATTTGGTTTTAGCAATCCCAACACCTACAGGAATACCTGTGTTTTTCTCTATTGTTGATTTTATTGTTCTTCCAAAGTCATCAAAATTATCGTGTGGATAGTGAGAAAGGTCGACAAAACTTTCGTCAATGCTATATTCTTCAATCAATGGTGAGAATAATTTAAGGGTGTCCATTACTCGCCTGGACATGTCGCTATAAAGCGTGTAGTTCGAAGAAAAATAAGCCACATTATTAGCATCCAATATTTTCTTGATCTTGAAGATGGGCTGAAACATTGTATATCAGCAAGTGCCTTAGCTTGTTTATTTGCAGCAATGACACAGCCATCATTATTGCTCAAAACAATTACCGGTCTTCCTTTTAAGTCGGGTCTAAATACCTGCTCACAGGATGCATAAAAGCTATTGCAGTCCACTAAGGCAATCATAACATAGATTTGATAACATATGTAATCACGCCCCAAACATTAAGCTCAGTACACTCCTGAGTGCTTACTCTATGAATCTGGAAACTGTCCTCTTGAATTACAATGGCAAGTTGATTAGCTTGGGGAACCAAAGATTTATCTACAATGAGAACATCATTCTTCTTCACCTCAAAACCTTCAAAAGAATCATCTATCGCCCTAATGTAAAATGTAGATTCTTGATTTGTTACCAATACATTATTCAAATCTATCCTAGGCTCATTGTAATGAGTCGCTGGACTTGAAAAACCAGTTTGCTTAGGTCGTTCAACCCTATGATTATCGATAGGCTTTTGAATACGATTGATATCTTTAGCTTTCATAAGCTAGATATCTTGTTTTAGCATTTATCTTCTATTGTATCTTTCTTACAATTTACAGCTTTCACTAAAGTCTGAAGACAAATTAATTATAAAACCTGATTCATCAATTACCAATGGCCTGTCCCGCTATCTCCTTTAAAAGGACCAGTCAAGTCTGGTGTAATCCAACCGGCATAAAACTCTCCTGGTTGAGCTTTTACTTTGACACCATCCACAAAACAATCCAGATGTTGTGGGTAGAATGCCAAGTGGTGTTTGAGATCTTCAAATTCAGGAAAAGGGTTGGTATAGGACCAAGCGATCCTACGAATGTTGTTTTCTTTTAATGTCCAGTACGTTGCTTCTCCTTTCCACTCACAAAAAGAACTTCTATTTGGTATTTGCTCCAGCAGCTCCATGTCGATATCCTCTTGTGGTATGTAGTAAGTAGGCGGACTGGCCGTTTCTAATACTGCTAAGGCCTTTTGAGTGGCTGCAATGGTTTTTCCTTGGTACTTGACTACAACCTCCTTAGCCACTTTTTCAATCGCTGGCGGACGTGGAAAATCCCAAACGGAACGCTGGCCTTCTTTGGGCTCAATAGCAAAGGGTGGTCTTGAATTACCTCTATTGTTCCAACCATCGCGGGCTTTTTGTAATCGATCCTCTATATTGTTTTGCATGGCGGTATGATTTTAATTTCGTGTGATTCTTTGGTATTCTACAAAATTCAGGAGTTTTCAAAATTTCGATGAATTAAAAGATAAATGCACTTATTGACAAAATATAACCTACCCTGTTTATTATACGAAAATTATTAAGCGAAACTTGTGATCAAAAAGCTGCACTTCAAACTCTCTCTAAAAAAAGAATCACTTACCTACTTTCTATTAAAATGACACGTATTTAAAAGTACGCCGGATGGAAATCCTGAGAGAAATAGATCAATTAAATTTAAACCAATCAAGTAATGATTGTAAAAAACACTTGCTAGCTCTTTTTGCCTTTCTTTTTGAACTTTCCCCAATATATAAGAAAACCGGTGACGGGAAGGCTTGCGATAAGTATGCTCAACAAAAAGGCCAGTATTTTACCTGGTAAACCAGCAATTGCACCGACATGTATATCAAAATTCATTCGCAAAATTTTATCAGACAACTTCAGATCCTTGTACGTACTATAAATAGTTTTGGAGGTTATAGGTGCAAGGGTTGTCTGATCAAAGAATAGGTAATCTGAGTCGTAATATACCCCATCAGTATTTGAGACCTCCACATAGATACTACTTGTGGGCGCATGAGGATAATGAATTTCAAAATTGTCTGCCTCAGGATATTGCTCCCAAAGCTGTGGGAGCAATCGGTCAATAGGCTGGATATTTCCTTTATTAGAAAACTCATACGGGTTATCTGGAATCATAAAGGTCACTTCTTTTTCACCTCCCAATATTTTATAAATTCCTGACTGAAACCAATCGTATGACATCGCCAGGCCAGAAACCGCAAAAATCAGTGCAAAAAGACAGATGTAAAAGCCGCCTATAGAATGAATATCAAAGTTCTTGCGCTTCCATCTTGTGGTATCCTTCCATTGAAAACTAAGCCTTTGCTTCAAACCTTTGCGCCGCTTAGGCCACCACAAAACGATACCGGAAATCAACATTACTAAAAAGATCAAAATAGCCACTCCTACAACCTGCTCTCCTATTTTAACAGGTAACCATAAATGCATATGTCCATCCAGTAGCCAAGCGAAAAATCCGGTTAAATGATCTTCAGTATGTAGCAATTTACCTGTATAAGGATTTAGGAAAATGCTGCGATAAAACAAAGGTGACTCTTGGTAAAAAATGGCTTCTATAGATTCACCTGGTTCATTATAAACCGTCCCATGTAGAGATTTTCCTGGGTACATTTCTGCAGCTAATTCTTGCACCATCGTTGGGGTCAAGACAGGTTGATCCCTTACCGTTACATATTTATAATCATCTGACAAGGCTTTGACTTCATCTTTAAAAGCCCACAAGGCTCCGGTGATGGCCACTATAAATACCACGATGCCACTGGCAAGACCTAGGATTTTGTGTATGGATCTGATTGTTTGTTTGAAAGTCATCTTAAAAGGTAGGTTTAAGTTCCACTGCCGTTTTGGTGCGGTATCGCTTTCGCGAAAGCGAGATCTTACTAAAACTTATAGGTGAAATTTGCCAGCACTGTACGTGGTTGTTGTGGGTTTATCGTAGTCCAACCCTTGTAGTATTCTAAATTGGTCACGTTATTGACCTTTAAGGCGATACGATACTTGTTGACTTCATAAAAAGCTGAAGCATTGTAAACCGTGTATGAAGGCAAAGTGAAATTACCAGTTGTGGTATAGTTTTTTACAAATCTCTCACTCGCACCATTGAACCCGAACCCAACACCTAAACCTTGTAATGTTTTATCTTGAAAAGCATAGCTAGCCCAGAAGTTGTATAGGTTTTTAGGTCCTGCCTCCAAAGGTCTTTTATTTAAAATGAGAGGATCGTCAGTTCTAGTGGTTTCACTGTCATTGTAGCTATAACCACCTCTAATGTTAAGTCCATTGATAGGGTTGGCATTAATTTCTAATTCTACTCCTTGACTTACTACCTCTCCATTGGCGATAAAATTGAATGGGTTTGCTGGATCTTGAATCACCCTATCTTGAACTCTAATATTATAATAGCCAAGTGTCCCATCAAGTCTGTTGTCAAATAAACTGGACTTAATACCAGCCTCAAACTGGTTGGCCTGCTCTGGATCAAAGGTTTGTAATCTTTGAGCGCCATCTTGAGGATCACCGACTAAACGAGGTGCTACATTATTAAATCCATTTTGATAATTTGCAAAGACTGAAAGTTCATTGTCAATGATTTGATATAGCGCTCCCAACTTAGGTGATAAGGCGGTTTGATTAAAATCATCTTCAACAGTAAGTATGTCACCATTATTATCAAAATGATCTAGTCTTAAGCCAAGCATTAAGGATAACTGAGGAGTGAAATTGACCACATCAGAAACATATAAGCTATAGATGCTATATTCTGAATTATTATTACCGACAGGTGTATTTTCAAGAGCGGCATCAACGCCAGCTGTGGACAATGGAAATAAGTCATCTTCTACTACATCAGGTGTAAAAGGATCGTCGCCATTGAACCCACCTTCTGGTGTTACATTCCCATAAAACACATAACCCGTGCTATTATCAGTTGTGTTTACATTAAGGTAATCAAGTCCAATGACCATGCGGTTACGTTTCCCAGCAATGTTGAAATCACCTATGAAGTTTTGTTGAATGTCTGTAGTGTTAGTTTGAGAGTTCTGTTTACTAATGAAACGGGTAAAGGTATCATCAGGTAGAATGCCAAATTCAAAAAGATAGGAGTAATAACCGCGAGTCGAAGTGGCGCTTTTAGAAAGCAATGTTTGTGACTGCCAGTTGTCAGAAAGTTTGTAATCCATTTCAACGCGATAGTTTTGAGTAGGATTTGTAAGAGTTAAATCATTGCTGGTAAAAGAAAATTTATTGTTGTAATTGAGCTCTTCAAGATTAGCTGATTCTGTTGGTGCATTTCTGTTCAGAAAAAGAAATGTAGGGTTTGTTTGTTCGGCTTGGGTAATCTCACCATAGAATGAGAACGAAAGCCTGTTATTCACACGGTAGGATAGTGAAGGTGCAACAAAAAAGGAGTTTCTAAATCCAGCATCTTGAAACGATTCTTGAGTACTGTAAGAAGTATTCAAACGGAAGTAGAGATTCTCATTGCTGTCAAGGTTTGTATTAAAATCACCAACAATTTGATTGAAACCATAGGATCCAGAGGTGAATGAAAGCTCTCCACCGGTTCCAGAATAAGGTTTTTTTGTTACGACGTTAATTAAACCGCCGTAGGAAGAAACTGCATTCCCGAATAAAGTTGCTGACGGACCTTTAATCACCTCAATACGTTCAATATTTGCAGGGTTTATGGTACCATTTGTCAAGCCTGGCAATCCATTAACCAGTTGCGGCTGCAGAGAAAAACCTCGTAAGGCATAATATCCAGCACCATCACCTCCACGACCTGTGGAAGTCCATAATTGCTCTACGCCGGTGGCATTTTTTAGAGCATCATCAAAGTTGGTCACGACTTGAGACTCCAACAACTCAGAAGTTACTGTGCTATATACCTGTGTGTTTTCTATATCCTTTAGAGGAAGCTTTGCCACGTAAGCACTCTTTTTTCTGGAAAACTTATTGCGACGTTCGCCGTTTAAAGTAACTGTGCCTAAAATTTCATTCCCTTCATAGAGGACTATGGTTCCTAAGTCTTTGGGCGAACTATCTTGAATAGAAACTTGAATTTCTCGAGATTTGTATCCAATCGAAGAGAATAGTAAGGTAATTGTTCCTTCTCCTATCCCAGAAATCTTAAAGTCACCGTTGCGATCACTTTGACTTCCAACTGTAGAATTCAAAACCGAAACATTAACAAGAGATAAAGGTTGATTGTTACTGTCTACTAACTTTCCACTAATGGTGGTAGTTTGAGCGTAAGAGATGAAAGTGAACAGTATTAATAATAACGAGAAATTAGAACGAATTTTCATTTATTTTTATTTAGACTAATTATAGATAGTTGAATTTGGCTGCGAATTTATACAGCGGAGATGTACTTTCCAAACTATTTGTAATTATTCTAAATAATATTTTTATCATCATTGGGGATCAGAGATTTACTTTTTTTTCAATCATATTATCCATGATCCATATACCCATTTTACCGTCTTTAATCGATTTTTCAGCCAATACCAACTTTAACTTAATCATATCCTCGCAGACTTTACGTTCTATGACTCTAGCATAGATTTGTGTTGTGGATAGTTTTGTGTGGCCTAGAAGTTTAGAAACGGTTTCAATAGGAACACCGTTGGATAAGGTTACCGTGGTCGCAAATGTGTGCCTTGCAATGTGGAATGTTAAATTTTTAGTGATCCCACATAGATCTGCGATTTCTTTCAAATAAGAATTCAGTTTCTGATTGGACATCTTAGGAAACAATGTTCCATGGCTTACAGACTTGGGATGATCGCGATATTTATCAATTAGCTGCTGAGGAATGTCCAACAAAGGAATTTTCACACGGTTATTCGTTTTCTGGCGGTTAGTCACGATCCAATAATTCCCATCAATACCCAAACTAATATTATCCATTTTTAGCTGTATCAAGTCAATATAGGACAAGCCAGTATAGCAAGCGAAAATGAATAGATCTTTGACCAAATTTAATCGCTCCATACCGAACTGCTTTTCAATAATACCCTGGAGCTCAAGTTCTGATAGATACTCACGCTCATTGCGGACATAGGTAGGTTTGAATTTTACAAATGGGTCTTTGGCCAGCCATTCCATTTTGTAAGCCATGGTGACCATTTTGCGAAGTCTCTGTATATGCTTCATCACGGTATTGTTTTCCATCTTCCGTTGATGATCAGTTGGAGTGTGACTGCGCAAATAGTTCTCAAAATCAATTAGAAACTTAAAAGATAGCTGTGATAAGTTGAGGTCGTCGGTATTCATTTTGTTTTTCAAAAACAGCTTGAGATACCTATGAGTAGTATAGTAATTTTTTAAAGTTCCGTGTGTAAGGGATTCGGTCATTTTTTCCATTGTGATACTCGACTAGATCCAATAACGTATGTTCTTGGCTGTCTTGACCTAAATACCGAGCCTTAATGGATTGTGGGCATATATGAGCCTTTTCTTTTACGAGCTGATCAAAAGCCGCATAGATATCCATTTGAAACTGATCTAAGAATCGGTTGATCTTTGTAGAATGTTGACTACTTCCAGTGGCTCTGGATTTGGCTTTGCTCCACCGAGCAATCTCTACTTTTCTTTGCAAACTGATGTTTGATCGCTTTCGATTTACAGTAATGCGTGCGATAATTGGAGCCATTCCATTTTTAGCTCTGGAGGTTTCCCGCCAAAACAGCAGACTAAAGGCTAACCGTGATTTCATAGTTGTCGTCTTAAAAGTTATGAATACTTCTCGACGAATGTCAAATCAACTATCTAAATAACAGCGTTTTACAGCTTATTCGGTTAGCAGATTTCATTTTTGAATTTGCTAACCGAATTGCTAACCGAATCGGTTGGTTTTCGATGTAATGGGATAAACTCCCATTTTATCTAAAACCTTGAAAATCATAGCATTTGCTATGATTTGATAGGCTTTGAAAGCCTCATTTGTCGGGATGACAGGATTTGAACCTGCGACCACACGGCCCCCAGCCGTGTACGCTACCAGACTGCGCCACATCCCGATTTGATCGCTACTTAAAGCGTCAAATATAACGCGTGATTATACATTGAACAAGAAATGCATGATGTCACCATCTTGCACAATGTATTCTTTTCCTTCTACTTTAAGTTTTCCAGCTTCCTTGACTTTTTGCTCTGATCCATATTCCACATAAGTGTCGTATTTGATCACCTCAGCGCGTATGAAGCCTTTCTCAAAGTCGGTGTGTATAACGCCTGCAGCTTGAGGTGCAGTTGAACCGGCATTGATGGTCCATGCTCTCACTTCTTTAACTCCTGCAGTGAAATAGGTTTCTTGATTAAGTAACTTATAGGCAGAACGTATCAATTTTGCACTACCAGGCTCATCTAACCCCATGTCAGATAGAAATTCCTTGCGCTCTTCATAATCCTCTAACTCTGTAATATCTGCTTCAGTTCCCACGGCAAGTACAAGAACTTCAGCGTTTTCATCCTTGACAAGTTCCCTTACTTTTTCTACATATTCATTACCACTAACCGCTGCGTCGTCGTTCACATTGCATAAATACAAGACAGGCTTGTCCGTGATGAACTGTAAAGGCTTGACAAATTCTGCTCTGAGTTTTTCATCTATTTGAACAGTCCGAACTGATTTTCCAGACTCAAGTGCTGTTTTAATTGAGGACAAAACCTCATCTTCACGAATAGCATCTTTATTACCCGTACGTGCTGCCTTTTTGACCTTTTCCAGTTTCTTGTCAACTGTTTCTAAGTCTTTCAATTGGAGTTCTATGTCGATTGTTTCTTTATCCCTGATAGGATTTACACTGTTGTCGACGTGAACTATATTTTCATTGTCAAAACAACGTAAGACATGAATGATGGCATCTGTCTCTCGTATGTTCCCCAAAAACTGATTCCCTAACCCTTCTCCTTTACTGGCTCCTTTAACAAGTCCTGCGATGTCAACGATTTCTACAGTTGCTGGTACTACTCTTTCTGGATTTACAAGAGACTCCAACTTCTCTAATCGTGGATCTGGTACATTTACCACACCTACATTAGGTTCAATGGTACAAAATGGAAAGTTGGCGCTTTGCGCCTTTGCATTAGACAAACAATTAAACAAGGTGGACTTACCTACATTAGGAAGACCTACGATTCCTGCTTTCATAAAAGACTTTTTTTAAGCGGCTGCAAATATACGTTTATAGCTCAGGAATATTTAAAAATGAGATAAAACAAAAAGCCTCTTGCGAGTACCGCAAAAGGCTTTCCAATATTCTTTGACTGTTATAATCTATTCTGTTTCTATTTTCATGTTATTTACCGGCATACCAAGTCCACCTATAATAGATTTTAGGCCTGGAATGTTGATGTCTTTAATCTCAACTTCTTGAATCATGGACATGATCTCGCTCACATTCATATCATCTCCCAAAATTCTCGCGACACCTAATCCCATATCGTCTGATCTGCCATAAACGATAATCTCATCAATCGCATCTTGAGAACCGTCAAACATCATTTTTAATTTAACGCCATCATCACTGTGTGACATAAGTAACTCGTATTTCTCATTCTCAAAGATCTTATCCAGTTTTGCAGATTCTGTAAGGAATAGATTCTTATTATCCTCTTTTGCGGCTAAAGCAATGAGGTTTACCTTTTCTATGGATTCATAAGCCTCACGAGACTCTGGTGAAAATTTTGAAGCATCAACTCCTATGATGGACTTAGGAATGCTTGTGGTGATAAACCCATCTTTTTCTGCACTGTCTACATAGAATTGCTGAAGCGATTGTTCGTTACTACATGATGTCAATAGCGCCATGACTGTTAGTGATATGGCAACAATTTTTAATATTAGCTTGTTCATGATATAAGTTTTTGGTGGTGGTTATTTATTTCTGCGTTGCTTTTTCTATCTGCTTCTGGCCTGGTATGTTCATTTTTTGGGTGATTCTAGCAATCTCGTTAAGATCAAGGTCTCCAGTGATGACTAGAAGAACCGTGTCTGCTTTATTGCCATCTGCATCTTCCATGAACATGACCAGTTCACGTATTTTAGTATCTGTGTTGCCCTTGCGCATATGAAAGGTGAACTTCTGACCATCTTCCTTATTGCTCATCAATAATTCCATCTTGTTTTTGGCAATCATTCCGTCTGTAAATGTTCTCATTTTTTGAGCAGAATTCATATCATCGGTGGTGTACACCCTTAAATCTTTAAGGTTACCAACGGTTTTCATCAATTGTGCAAATTCTGGATCTGTGCTGTCTATTCCAGCGATCATTTTGAACATGGCACTGGTCACTCTGGTTTCTGACACGTGCTTTAAATTGCCCACTTCGTCAAAATTCTGGGCGTTTGCTGTTATTGCAAGTGCAAAAAACAGGACTAGGGTTATTATCTTTTTCATCGTTTTGTTTTTAAAAATTAATCTTGGTTGATATTAAAAACCTGTGCGGTTTGTTTATTTATTTGGGTAATGGGTTGCAAGTTTTGTTTGCCTTTGTTGAATTTACTGGACACTAATTCAAGGGCTGCCACGGTTGCTTCATAGGCTTCTTCTGGAGATTCATAGGTTCCCAAATCAGCGTCGTTTGAATGATCATATAGGCCTGAACCTACAGCCACCATTAGGGAAACACTCGCGGCTACCGCAATGCCGGTCCAGGTCCTGCGATTGAATTTTTTGTTGTGGAGCTGTTTTGATTTCACTTTCGCGAAAGCGTCAAAACCACCATCATCTATGCTCTTCTCCATCTCATAACTATGAAACAGACCTTTGTAGACCAAGTGCTCCTGAGACACACGATCACTTTTGAAATAATCTCTTAAATCCTGCTCTTCTTGAAGGCTGGTCTCGCCTTCCCAATATTTTTCCAGTAGCTCGTTCATGCTATTTCGGTTTTATATGATTCTTCTATTTTTTTCTTGAGCAACTTGCGTGCCCTGCTTAAATTGACTCTTACCGCGGTAGACTTCATGTCCATAATGCGCTCGATGGCTTCATAATCGTAATGCTCGATATCACGCAAATGCAGTATGGTTCTATAATTCTCTGGCAGACCTGCAATCATTTTTCTCACCATGCTTACCTGCGACTCTCTTTCCAATTCATCTTGAGCATTGCGGTCTGCAGACTCATAATTGCTGTGTACAATCTTTAAGTGACTGGCCTGTTTACTCTTTAATCTGTCCAGCGAATAATTTTTCACCATCTGCATCGCATAGGCTTCCTTATTATTGATGTCTTTAATATCAGATCGCTTTTCCCAAAGCTTCAACATGGTTTCCTGTACGGCATCTGCAGCCTCTTCATGCGAGGTGAGCAGTCTGCGGGATAGGAAATACATTTTTTGCTGTACTTCTTTGAAGGTCGCTATGAAAGTTGGTTGATTCATTCCTGCGGTTCTATTATCATGACGAGCCTACCATCGAGTTGTTACAAAAGCCATGCATTTTTTTCCTAAAGCATCGATATTTAGCATGATTTATGCAATACTTGAGTGATTTATGATGCCTATAAAGGACATTGATTATTTTTAGCCCTATATATTTTCCCTTTATGAAACTTTTCAAATCCCTATTTATCATTATCGCCAGCATAGGAATCCTATCCAGTTGTGCAGAAGATAATGATGATCAATTTGCCAGCGATAGAATAGTAAAGAACTTTATCTATCGAGGTATGAATACCTTCTACCTCTATAAATCTAACGTGGATGTATTAGATAATGACCGTTTTGCAACAACAGCAGAATTGGAAAATTATCATTCCCAATTTGATTCACCAGAATCCTTTTTTGAATCATTAATCTTTGACCGCGAGCGCACAGACCGTTTTAGCATCATAGTGAGTGATTACGTTGCCTTAGAACAGGCACTTTCAGGAAACACTTTGAACAATGGTATGGAATTCGGTTTAGTTAGATATCGAGATAATCAAAGTCAAGTTTTTGGTTATGTACGTTATGTGTTGCCCAATTCTGATGCTGATAACAAAGGTGTCGAGCGTGGTCAGATCTTTAATGCAATTGATGGCATTCAATTGAACGACACTAATTTCAGAACATTGATAGCTCAAAACACCTATACCATAGGCCTAGCTGACTTCAATGGAGGTAATCCTGTTGCCAATGGAGACGAAATAACACTTTCAAAATCACAGCTACAGGAAGACCCAATTCTAGTGAGTAAAGTCATCACTCAAGGTAATGCCAAAATAGGCTACCTACTTTACAACAGTTTCTTGAGGCAATATGACGATGACCTTAATGCTGTATTTGCAGATTTTAAAGCACAAGGTGTTACCAATCTTGTTCTGGATCTAAGATACAATAGCGGTGGTAGTGTCAATACCGCTATCACACTGGGAAGTCTCATCACTAACAATCCTACCACTGATGTATATTCCAGAGAACAGTGGAATCCTGAAGTACAGGAGTTTCTCCAAAACAACAATCCAGATCAATTGACCAATTTCTTTAGAAACACCACTTTTGATGGTGACAATCTCAATCGATTAGGTCTTAATAAGGTGCACATCATTACTACTTCAAGTAGCGCCAGTGCTAGCGAATTGGTAATCAACGCCTTAGATCCTTATATCAATGTGGTTCAAGTAGGTGATGATACGGCAGGTAAGTTTCAGGCAAGCATTACTTTGTACGACAGCGAGGATTTTGGACGTTCTGGAGCAAATACTTCACATCGTTATGCAATGCAGCCGTTAGTATTAAAAAGTCTTAACAGCATAGGCAACACAGATTACTTTGACGGTCTTGCTCCAGATATTGCCTTACGAGAGGATTTCGGTAACCTTGGCATTTTAGGTGATCCTAATGAGCCTTTGTTAAGAGCGTGCCTCAACGATATATCCATCAACGGTAGCATCTGGAGACCAACTGATATTTCACCAAGTGTTTATAATATTGAATTTATGGACAGTAATGATTTCAAGCCACTGGGTAATGAAATGTGGAAGGAAGATACCACGCTGCCTATAAAGTAAGCTGTATCACAACGTATCTTTGAAGCCTTTGGAATTTCCCAAAGGCTTTTTTATGCATTCAAAAGTATCTATAATCGGTGGTGGTCTTACAGGCTTGACACTGGCTTATCTCCTCAATAAAGCTGGAATTGATTACCACGTTCTGGAGGCAAGACCACGATTAGGTGGCCGTATTTTTACAAAAATGTCTGGTAACCACATACCGGTAGATCTAGGCGCCGCATGGTTTTGGGATTACAACCCGCAATTGAAAGGGCTTTTGAAAGAACTTGAACTTCCCACATTCCCTCAAGCAATGGGTAATAAAGTGTGGTATCAGCCCAGACCTAACCAGGCTTTTCAACAAATTGAAATTCCAGCTCAGCAACAGACCAGTTATCGAATTCATGGTGGCACTACCAATTTGATTCTTTCGCTAGCATCCCAAATAAACCCGGATAAAATCAAATTAGATTCTCAAGTAATCAACATCGCCTATCGCTATTCCAAATACACCATCCAGACCACTAACGGGTTTTATGACGCAGACATGGTCATCAACACATTGCCGCCAGCACTGGCTTGCGAGTTGACCTATGATCCAGAACTTCCCGATGACTATCTAGAAATAGCCAGAAATACACATACCTGGATGCAAGGCAGCATCAAGTTTGGTTTGGGTTTTAAAACCGCTTTTTGGAAAGAACTCAACATTCCTGTAACTACGTTTAGCAGCTTTTCAGCGGCAAGCGAGGTATATGATTATTCAAATCATACCGGCGACCGCTTTGCCATCATGGGATTCTTAAATCCGCAAGTGAGCGCCATGGATAAAGTGACACGCAAGGATCAAGTATTGGAGCAGTTAAGTTCCTTTTTAGGGAAACCTGTCATGGATCACGTTTCCTATGAGGAATGTGCCTGGAATGAAGAGCCCTTTACCGCTACTGCAGGGACCATGAATCTGCCACCGCACCAGCATAACGGGCACCCTATTTTAAGGTCCAGTTTTAACAACAATAGCTTGATCATGGCTGGTTCTGAAACCAGTGCTGTGCTTCCGGGTTATATGGAAGGTGCTATAAATTCTGCTTACAAAACCTTTGATCGTATAAAGGAACTGATTTGAGGTAGGTTCGCTTTCGCGAAAGCGAAAATCAATTCATATCTTTAGAAACTTAATTTAGTTTCATGAAGAATTATACCTTTTTACTACTTCTATTAGTGCCTTTACTGGGCGTTTCACAAAAGCTGGATCTAGATCTGGTTAAAAATCTCAAACCTAGAAATATAGGTCCTGGCGGCATGTCGGGACGCGTGACTGCCATCGATGTGGTAGAAAGTAATCCAGATATCATATATACAGGTACTGCCAGTGGTGGTTTATGGAAATCTGAAAGTGGCGGCATCGCCTGGGAACCCATTTTTGACGATCAAGTCACGGCTTCCATAGGTGCGGTTGCGATACAGCAGTCCAACCCTAGCATTATCTGGGCTGGAACAGGAGAAGGAAACCCTCGTAATTCACTCAACGGTGGATACGGGATCTTCAAGTCGCTGGATGCTGGAAAATCCTGGCAATCCATGGGTCTTGAGAAGACCCGACATATTCATAGAGTCGTCATTGACCCTACAAATCCAGATGTTGTTTATGCCGCAGCCATAGGCTCTCCATGGGGCGAGCATCCAGAACGTGGTGTGTTTAAAACTACTGATGGCGGGAAAACCTGGAACAAGATTTTATACACCAACGACAAATCTGGTGCGGCAGATCTAGTGATGGATCCTAGCAATCCCAATAAACTAATAGCAGCCATGTGGGAACACAAGCGTGATCCATGGTTCTTTAAATCTGGTGGTGAAGGTTCTGGTCTCTACATCACTCATGATGGTGGCGCAAACTGGAAAAAAATGACCGATAAGGAAGGTCTTCCAGGCGGTGAGTTGGGACGCATAGGTGTTGCCATAGCTCGCAGCAATCCAAATATTATTTATGCTCTGGTTGAAGCCAAAAAGAATGCCCTCTACAAAAGTGAAGATGGTGGTTTTAACTGGAAAAAGATCAATGACAAGAGTGATATAGGTAACAGACCTTTCTATTACTCTGAAATCTATGTGGATCCTATTAATGAGAACCGCGTGTATTCTGTGTTTACTTATGTCAACGTTTCTGAAGATGGTGGTAAAAACTTTGAACAATTGATGCCAGCTTACGGCGCTAACAATGGTGTGCATCCAGACCACCATGCCTGGTACATACATCCTCAAGATGGCTCCTTTATGATTGATGGAAACGACGGTGGTTTGAACATCACTCGAGATAGAGGTAAATCCTGGAGATTCATAGGTAATTTACCGGTTGCACAATTCTACCATATCAATGTAGATATGGACATACCTTACAATGTTTATGGCGGTATGCAAGATAATGGTAGCTGGCGCGGTCCTGCCTACACCTGGCGCGATCAAGGAATAAGAAATAGCTACTGGCAGGAAATTAGCTTTGGCGATGGTTTTGACGTGGTTCCAGATCCAGACAACAGTCGTTTTGGATATTCCATGAGTCAGCAAGGTTCTGTGCAGCGATTTGACTGGCAGACAGGAAATAACTATAGCGTTAAACCTACACATCCAGATCCAGATGTTGAATTGCGATTCAACTGGAATTCGGCAATAAACATCGATCCATTTGATAGCAGTACTCTGTATTTTGGGAGCCAATTCGTACATAAGTCCACTGACAAAGGTTTGACTTGGACCGTGATCAGTCCAGATTTGACCACTAACGATCCTGAAAAGCAAAAACAAGGAGAATCTGGTGGATTGACCATGGATGCCACTGGAGCAGAAAATCATACCACATTACTTGTCATCGAACCTAGCGCCGCAGAGCGCAATGTTATTTATACAGGATCTGACGACGGTCGCGTTCATGTAACTAAAGATGGCGGCGGCAGCTGGACAGACATTAGTAAAGGACTTAAAGGTCTGCCTGAAGGAAGCTGGATTGCACAAATCAAAGCATCTGCAACTAAAAAAGGTCATGCCCTACTAGTCGCAAATGACTACCGCAGGTTCAACTATGAGCCGTACGCCTACCGCACTACAGATTATGGTAAGAGCTGGAAACGCATTGTAGATGCAGACGATGTAGAAAGCTATACGTTAAGCATAATAGAGGCTCCAGACCAGAACAATCTCATGTTCCTAGGTACAGACGATGGACTTTACATCTCTATTGATGCTGGCGAGAATTGGGTAAAATACACCAATGGTTTCCCTACGGTTTCCGTAAAAGATCTAGTGATTCACCCACGTGAGCAGGATCTTGTAATAGGAACCTTCGGACGTGCCGCATGGGTGCTGGATGACATTAGACCATTGAAGGATATCGCTTCCGCGAAAGCGAAATACGATCAACCCATCAAACTTTTTGAACCGCCTATCGCCTATCAAGCAAGATATCAACAACCTACCGGAAGCCGTTTTGGTGGTGATGCCATTTATCAAGGTGAGAACCGCGGCAGCTCAGGATCTTTCAAATATTACTTTGACAAGGAGCTTTCCAAGCAGGTAGATAGCACGGCCAGAGACACCATACGCCTTAAAATTTACGATGGTGACCGTTTGATCAGGACCTTGGAATCCAAAGCTCCCAAAGAAACAGGAATCTATCAATGGAGCTGGAGACTGCGCGAGAAAGGTGGCAATTATCCATCTCGCAATATCAATAAGAGCAAAAGGGAAAACGCTGGTGTAGATGTATTGCCAGGAACCTATAAAGCAGTAATGGAATATGGTGATGTCACTAGTGAAACCATGATTACCGTTGAGGATGACCCACGAGTGGATGAATTAACCGCAGCAGACCGTAAGGCAAAATATGACGCCATGAAAAAGCTGGAAGCATTGACCCAAGAGGTTTATGAAATCACTCAAAAACTTGCCGAAAACAAAAAAACAGCCACCTCTTTCAACGCTATGCTTAAAGAAAAGGATAAAAAGGCGTATGAAGAACAAATAAAAACCACAGATTCCATAATCAAAGCCATTGAAAATGAACAGGCAAAATACTTTGGTACAATCGATAAGCGACAAGGAATAACGCGCAATCCAGAGGTTACAGTTACCCAACGCATAGGTAGCGCACGTGGATACATCGATAGCCGTCAAGGTCCACAAACCAAAACGGAAAGCCAGTTGTTCGAGCAAGCCCAACAAGCTGCCAACAAAGCCATGACCGAAACGCAACAGTGGCTGGACCAGACATGGGAACCCTACAAAAACGAAATGAAAAATGTCCAGATCAACCTTTGGGAATAGTAGCCTATGAAAATGGAAAAAATCACCTTCCAGAATGCAGATGGCTATGAACTAAGTGGTCGCCTGGAATTACCTATTGATCAAAAACCGCATAATTATGCGGTTTTTGCACATTGTTTCACCTGTAGTAAAAACTTTACGGCGACCCGCAATATCACGCGAGCCTTGACATCTTCAGGTTTTGGCGTGCTTAGGTTTGATTTTACAGGCTTGGGCGATTCTGACGGTGATTTTGGAGACACAAATTTCTCTGGCAATGTCGAGGATCTGCTGGCCGCCATAGATTACCTGTCGACTCATCATAAAGCGCCATCACTCGCCATAGGTCATTCCTTAGGTGGTGCTGCTATAATTTTCGCTTCCGCGAAAGCGGAATCCATTCAAGCTGTAGCAACCATAGGGACACCTAGCGACACAAAGCATGTGAAACACCTTTTCGGCGATCAAATTGAAGCCATTATTGAAAATGGAGAAGCCGTAGTAGAATTGAGCGGTCGCCCGTTTAAAATCAAGGAGCAGTTCCTACGCGATGTGGATGAACAGATGTTGACGCAAACCTTGAAAGATATGCGCAAACCATTGTTGATTTGTCATTCACCACAAGACAACACGGTTGGAATACAGCATGCAGAACGATTGTATCACGCGGCGATCCATCCCAAAAGCTTTTTGAGTCTGGACGGCGCAGACCATCTTCTTACCAACAAGGAAGACAGTCATTATGTAGGCAATGTGATTGCGGGTTGGGCCAGTCGTTATCTAGAATTACCAGAAATTAAGACCATTAAATCCCAACATGAAATCGCTGCAAGTCTTAATGCAGCAGATGGTTTCACTACCCAAGTTAAAGCTGGAAATCATTACTTAACCGTGGATGAGCCGCTAGAAATTAAAGGAAATGACTACGGTCCTACTCCATACGATTTATTATCCAGCGGACTAGCATCCTGTACCGTGATGACGATACAGATGTATTCCAAGCGTAAAAAATGGCACGTGGAAGATGTAGAATGTCATGTGACGTATGACAAGCAGCATGCCGCTGACTGTGAAAACTGCGAAGACAATAGCTCCAAAATTGACACCTTCACAAGACACATCAAATTCCCTGAAGAACTGGAGGATCACCAAATTAAAAAACTACTGGAAATAGCCGATAAATGTCCCGTGCATAGAACCCTACATTCCAAAACTCAAGTGATCACACACCTGTTATGATCTTCACTTTTGAAACCACATTGACGCATAATGGTTGGGTTGGCGCCTTGGTCATACCAGAGGATATCTCAGAACAGCTTGAATCAGCAAAAATCAAAAGAGTCGTAGCAGATTTAAACGTTTCGGGAAAGGAAATAACGCTCTATGCTGGTGTTATCAAAAGAAAAGGTATCAAATACTTAATGCTCTCAAAGGCAAACAAAAAAGCCTTAGCCCTAGAAGAAGGTGATACAGTCAAGGTCAACATGAAAGAAGATACTAGCAAGTATCAAGCGCCTTTGACGGAAGAATTGGAAGCGGTTCTATTAAGTGATTATGAAGCTTATGAAATCTTTGAATCCCTATTGCCTGGTAAACAACGTAACATCATTTTCATGATTTATGGCATCAAGGATTCTCAAAAAAGAGTCGATGTGGCGCTCAACGCGATGGAAAATCTGAAAATGGGAAATCTTAACCCCATCAGGTTTGAGAAACTATTACCCTATTAAAATGAATTGATTTTTAAAGAATTGTGAAATGGTTGGTCATGGTAAAGCACTTGACTAACTTTAACCATCAAATCTAATCACTAAAAAAAATCAAATGAAAAAATTAAACGTAGCCATCATGATCATGGCACTAGTTTTCACGGTCTCTTGTAAAGAAAAAGAAAGCGACGCAATGGATGAAAACAACATGGAAACTGAAGAAGTTGAAATGAACGAGGAAATGGATAACGCCGAAATGGATGAGAAAAAATCGATTGTAGTTCCTATGGGATCCAAAAGTGAAAGCAATGTTACGGGATCAATCCGTTTTGTAGAAGAAAATGGTGTTGTAAGCATGAGTGCTAATCTTACAGGACTTACCGCTGGGACACATGCTATCCATATTCATGAAAATGGGGATTGTAGCGCCATGGACGGTTCAAGCGCTGGTGGACACTGGAATCCTACATCAGATGAGCACGGCGATTGGGGTGATGGTAGCTACCACATGGGCGATATAGGAAATCTTGAAGCTGACGGTGAAGGTGTTGCAGTACTTCAATTTTCTACAGATAAGTGGTGTATAGGCTGTGATGACGAAACTAAAAACATTGTAGGTAAAGGTGTTATCGTACACGCAACTGCAGACGATTTCACTTCACAACCTAGTGGTGCTGCTGGCGCAAGAGTCGCATGCGGTGTGATTGAATAGTTACTTCCTTCCCTAAAAATAAGAAATCTACAAGCCTATAGCTTGTAGATTTTTTTTTGCATCTTTAAAAATCCTTAAAATACATTATGAATGCACAACCAGATCTATTAATTGCTCGCTTACAAGAAGGCAGCGAGGTCGCTTTTAATAGAATATATGAACGATATCACAAGGCATTGCATGGAGTCATCTTTGCCATCGTGAAAAATGAAGATGTTGCACAAGAGATTCTACAAGATGTATTTATTAAAATCTGGAAAAATGCGAATAGCTATGATAAATCCTCTGGGAGGTTTTTTACCTGGACGCTCAATATAGCTCGTAATGCATCTATAGATTACCTGCGCAGCAAAAATCATAAGAACAGCCTTAAAAACTTAAGTACCGATAATTTCGTAGATGTTATAGTGTCCAATGAAAATCTCGATGATCAAACAGATGGAATGTTTATCAAACAATGGGTAGAAAAACTAGAGCCCATGTGTGTAAAAATCATCGATATTATTTTCTTTAAAGGATTCACCTTTAAGGATGGCGCTAAAGAGCTGGATATGCCATCTGGCACATTAAAGACCAGACACAGAAGGTGTTTGAATAATTTACGAGAAATGATGATCAACTAATGACGTTAGAAGAATTAAAAAATAGCGGAGATCTAGAGGCGTACGTTTGTGGTGTATTGTCACGGGAGCGTTCTAGAGAGATCTCAAAGCAGATCAACGAGAGTGATGAGCTTCAATTAGAAGTTCAGCAAATCGAGGATGCTTACTTTAAACTTGCTGCTGGGATATCACCTAAAATTGACGAGGTCAAGATTTATGAAAACCTACGCAGGTACATAAAGGAACAAAGTCGTGATGAGGATTCCATCAACTGGAGTCAATATCTAGGATGGGCAGCTGCGGTATTGCTCTTTATAAGTGCTGGGTACTTCTTCCATGAAAACACAAGCCTTAATGAACAGCTGGTTGATACGGAGCGTACCAATAATATACTGAATAATGAGCTAGAACAACTTGACGGACTCAATGCAGATTATCAAGAGGCACTTGCATTTATTAAAGATAAAAACACCGTTAAAGTCAATCTTGCTGGTCAAGGTGATTATGCCAACACTAGCGCTGTTGCGTTTCACAATCCGGTTACAGATAAAACTTACGTTGATGTTTCTGGGTTGCCAGAAGCTCCAGAAGATATGACTTACCAATTATGGTCCTTAACATTAAATCCTTTGACTCCTACTAGTCTAGGTGTGATGGCCATGAATGATCAAAAGTTCATAGAATTTGAAAACTCTTTTGATACGCAAGCCTTTGGTATTACTCTAGAAAAAGCCGGTGGAAGCCCTTCTCCTACTCTAGAGAGACTATATACTTTAGGAGTTATAGAGTAATCCTAGCACCACATTAATTTACAAAGCCGCGACCTTATCTCAAGGTTGCGGCTTTTTTTAGGTGACGCTCAAAAGAATTCTGCGCAATTCCAAACCATTATATAACACATTAATATTTGAAATTGTAGCCTACTATATCGGTATGTTTATTTCACAAACAAAAAAATGCCTAACTCTTGCGAATCAGGCATTCCTAAACTAACCAACCAATAGTACTCTAGATTTCTCAAGCCTAGAGTGACTAACTATCTGTTTATAGATACGTAGAATAAATGGTTATGGTTTTAAATAGACTGGATTTCTTTATAGGTCATAGGACCCATTTCATATTCTGTTTCCAGTAATTCCTCTTTAAAACTGTTCGCTTCTTCCAGTCTCCCATTTTCTTTTAAAATCAGTGCGGAATGGAATTGCGCTACAGGTTCAAAGGTTTTACCTATAACGTGTTCTTCATGATTTGCCAAAGCCTCTTTAGGATTACCATTTCTAAGCAGCGCATATCCTAATAAGTCATAAGTTTCAGGTGTGGCACGGTGGCTTACTTCCATATAAGCCAGTTCTACGGCTTCCTGCGTTTTTCCAGCATCAATGAGCTCATTGATTTTGTAAGCGTTGTACATCGCTCCGTATCCAGGATTACTGACTTTTCTCATAAAATCCTCTTTCAATGCGTTTGCCTCGTCTGTTTTATTTTCAAAAGCGGCAACCTCTGCCAGTTCAAGATTATAATCTGGTATAGGATGACGTTTTTGAAGTTTTTCCAAGATTGTTCTAGCTTCTGCGGGATCGCGATCATTAGAATAGGCAATCCATGCGATACCTTTCAGGGCATAAGTATTAGTAGGATCTAGTTCCAAGGTCTTTAAATAATGTTCATAGGACTTATCTAATTGACCATTGTGGCCATAATAATCGGCAATGTTGGAATAGCTCCATAAAACCTTCGCCTGGCTACCGCTTTGTTCCGCTAGTTTCATGGCGCGCTCCATAAGCGATATCGTAGTTTCCAGTTGACCTATGTGATCATTCCATTTTGCAGCGCGTATGAGGTAAGAGTAGTCGCTGGTATTGCGAAGACTGTCCAGAAGATTTTCAGCGGTAGAGTAATCACCCAACTCCATCGCAATATCAAATTGCACGAGCTGGCTCTCTGGAGCGCTGTAGGTTTGAGTAAAGCTGGACATCAAGCTGTCTGCTTTTTTAAATTGGTGTTGTTTAATATAAGCTTGGGCCAACGCACGCTTTGCGTTCTCTGGTTTAATGGCTGTTTGTTTTACTACGCTTTCGCGAAAGCGAACTGACTCATTCAAATATGCTACATCTCCAGTGAGATCAAATAAGGTGTTGAGCTTTCCTGCAATCCTGGCATTCCACACGATCCTTGTGGAGTCTCCATTGACCTCATCCTTGAGCTCTTGAATGTCAGTCTTTAATTCCTGAATGATCTGCTGTTCTGACTGGTTGAGATACTGCTCATAATCTGCAGGATCTGTGATGTTTTTTGAGACTGTTTTTTCAGCTTCTTGACAAGAAACCAAAATAAGCAACAATAGGGTAACGTAATATATCTTTTTCATAAGTGTAAAAATAACAAAGCCGATTCCAGTTAAAGAATCGGCTAGGTTTATAAATTCTAGTTTTCTAGAAACTAGCTGGTACTAAGTATGGGAACGTAGTAGATGTAACTCCAGATTCCAAACCTACATTATCGGTTACAAGCTCTGGCGTACCGTTATCACCATCAAAACGTGCTCCATCGTTTCCACCAAAAAGTAGGATTAAGGAAACGTCAATAACGTCATCTTGTAATCTTCTTCCTGTCAAAAAGTTTGAAGTGCTTTCAAAATAGGTTGTTGGTCCAGTTGCATTAGGTGCTACTTGAAGAACATCAAGAGCTAATGCTGTCGTCAATAACGTTTGGTTCAGTCCTAAAATATTAGTTTCATATTCGAGAGTTGTTCCAGCGGTATTACTGTAAGCAGCATAAAGTCCATCTACTTTATCAGAAAAGACACCTTGCCATTGAGAAATTTGATTTGCAGGGATCGTAACGTTAAAAGCATTTTCCTGAGCATTTGTCGTTGGAAAAACAGTGTTGATTCCAGGACGACCCATTTGATCTTCTTGTACAAAAGTACCTGTAAAATCAGTACTTGCGGTTATTGGATCTGTAATGTCATCATCATCATTACAGCTTATTGCAAGAGCGCTAACGGCTAGAGCAAGAACCATGTATTTTATATTAAATATTTTCATTGTATTCAGTTTTATAGTGTTGATTATTATCTTCTTTTTGTTTCTACCCAAACGTTATAGGCAGCTGGTAAGCCAGTCGTTGTATTCAATAATTGATCTACAATGTGTGGTGGTGCTGTTCCCAACATAGAATTAGGTATTTCAATAACAATCGCATTAGTGTTCAAGGGTGCAAATGTGTTATTTCCAGTAGTTCCAAAACCTTCTGCTGGAGCAGTTGCTACAACATTATTGAATGCTTCAAAATCAAAGAAGAATGCATCTTGACGTTGACCTGCAAAGTAGCTTACACCACCTTCAGTTTTAGTACTTCCTATATCTACGGAAGTTTTGAATTGATTCACGTCGATGGTGCTATTCAATCCTGTCTCACTAGGTCTGTATGGACCAAAGAAATACATCTTGTCTCCTTGACGTAACGCTTGGATCACAAGATCTTCAACTACTCCTGGAGGCGTACCTTCTGCACCAGTATTGTCGATGTTGATTTCAATAAGTACGTTTTCATCAAATTGAGCACTTGCATCACCTGCAGGAAGTGTCACCACAAAAGTGGTAGCATCTACATTGTTTCCTTGAAAGGCATAAAAGTCTGCAATATCAGAAGTTGTGTTAGCGACGGCTGGAGCGTCTAGGTGGTCAGCTGCGATAAACACGGCAGCTACGGCACAAACCGCAATACTTGACCAAAGGGCAATTTTTTTCATAGTTGTTTTTGTTAGTAATTAGAATTATTTCTCTAATTAACGAACAAGAACCGCTTATGGATTTGAAGAATATGTTAAACCGTACTTAAAATTACCAAAACAGGCCGTTTGACAGCGATTATCCTTCGAGCCAGCCCTTAAATTCCTTCACACGTTCCCTACTTACCACTAAATCAAATTCATCAAACGAATTGATTTTGACCTTTAATCTGGAATTGGTGTACGCAACTATATCATTAATAGAGTCAATGCTCACGATGGCCTGACGCGAGATTCTAAAAAACTTCTTGGGATCCAATTCGGTTTCCACATGTTCCAGTTTGGAGTCGATCAGATAATTGCGTCCATTGTGTAGGTTGATGTACGTTCCCTTATTTTCTGAATAGAACAATTGTATCTCGTCTGCCGTAAAAAGCTTGATGTGTTCCCCAACCTTGGCCGTGTACCTATTTTTATAAGAAGTGGTCTGATTAGTAAGTAGCGCGGCAATTTGCTGTAGGTCTGCAGGATTGATGTTAGTGACGGTGCTTTGAGAGTTATCGCTTTCGCGAAAGCGTAACTTATATTTATCCACAGCCTGCTCCAACTCTTCTGCATCGATAGGTTTCAAAAGGTAGTCAATGCTGTTGAGCTTGAAGGCCTTCAAGGCGTACTCGTCATAGGCCGTTGTAAAAATAATGGCACTGTCCACTTGAACGTGCTCAAAGATTTCAAAGGACAACCCATCGCTAAGCTGTATATCCAGAAAGATCAAATCTGGCGCAGTGTTGCTGGAAAGGTACTCCACAGCTTCCTTGACAGAGTGCACTGCCGCGCTCACCTGCAAATCGATCTTTTCCAGCATGCGAGTCAACCTTCTCGCTGCAGGTTTTTCATCTTCTACAATCAATATATTCATGAGTTGTTTCTTAAAGTATGTGACTCTTCACCATCCATGAGTTCACGTAGTTTACGTTCTTCCCAATCTTTATTGATAAAAGGATTGAATCTATAGGTTTTTGCAGCAAGACTCATCAAGCCTATGCCCCAACCCAACAACGGAAATAAAAACCACGGGAAACGCCATTCATTCTGGTAATAATTCAATGCTGCCAGACCTAAGTTGATGATCACATATATAATGACGTGATTATAAAATGCCTTGAGTTCAAATACGCGGGCTTTGGCGCGAGAATATCGCTCTTGATAGGTTTCGGTCGTGTTCATGGCTAGAAGTTTTTATCGTTCATTAATTCCTCTATTTTCTTTTCCTGCCAGCTTTTATTGACAAAGATATTTTTGTCAAAACTGCGCATATACTGGAAGAACAATCCTATTCCAAGGCCTAAAGCTGGAAAGATCACCCAAGGATAATCGCTTGTGAAATAATTGAGAATTCCCAGAAATATGAGAATTACAATGATGCGCACGGCATCGTCATAAAACTTTTTCATGTCCTTGACCTTTTCTTTAGCTTGTACGAGTCTAATGTCATCGGCTTTGGCTTCCATAAGATTGGATTTTGAGTGTTGAAGGTTGTTGGCGTCTAATAGTGGCAAGACGACTTTAAAGGTGTCTCTTGTTTTCTCAATGGTCATTTGATGAGCTGTCAGCAAGGCATATCTAGATGCGATATTATTGAGACCAACGCCGGTACTGTTGTTAACGACTGCCTTTTCATGAAGGTTATTTTCCACGACTAATTGATTCCCATCTTCATAAATAGAAAGTTTTAAGGGCTGGCTGTCGCTTATGGTGTTATGCTTGACTGCGTTTTCAATAAGCAGCTGTAGGGACAATGGGACCATCTGTAAATCGGGATTTGAAACACCATCTGGAATGGAAATATCCAGGCTGTCTTCAAACCTCATCTTGAGAAGTCTTACATAGGTCCTGGCAAAAGCCAATTCCTCATCCAGTGACACCAATCCTTTGCCGCGTTGTTCCAACACATAACGGTATACTTTGGACAGCGATGTGGTAAAATGGACGGCAGCTTCAGGGTTTTCTTCAATGAGAGAAACTAAAACGTTGAGACTATTGAATAAAAAATGAGGATCCAGCTGATTCTTAAGTGCGTCAAATTGAGCGGTAGCAGATCCTGCAATGACTTTTTGCTCCTTGATCTTAGATTTTTGAAGTTCCTTATAGAAAAAGAAAGCATGAAAAATAAGCGTAATGATGAGTGTGATGATCACTCCAGAGGCATACCATTCCAGACTTTGCTTATCCAGGTATTCCTGGACAGTCACGTCATAAATCACAATCTGAATAAATCCAATGATGAAAAACAGCGTCACCATGGTGACGATGATCGAGCCTATGATACCTGTAATCAATCGCCAGGCAGGTTGTTTTTGCCAAGATAAAAACCGATCCAGATAATCCACCAGTGCCTCATTGACAAACGTGAGAAAGAAGGCAAAAACACTATTGATGCCTATGTTTGATAAACTGTCCTTCAACGTGGTATCAAAACCAGAAAGAAATAGGTTGACCAGTGTGATCCCAACACCTATAAGGATGCTGATAAGAATAAGACGTATGAGTTTATTGAATTTCATGATCTTGCGTGTTCCCTAAATGTAAATCTTATTGAAGAACGACACAAAGATGCCATGAAGATACAGTTGGAACAAAAATGCGTCTACCCAACTGTCAAAAACCGCTACTGAATTGTAAAAAACACCAATTTATGGGGCGCTTTTAATGGTAACCTCAGGAAATTCCGTTTTGATTTCACTCATCAATACCAGCTGCCCAGCTTCAAATGCAGTGTCCAGATCCTCTAGCGTTGGATCAGAATTTGATGACCTGTAATTATTGTAATCCTGTATTACAATTCCATCAATGGTTCTGCGGTTAACGCTTTCGCGAAAGCGAAATCCACAATCATCCTCACAGTAAGAATAAGCCAGATAGTCCACGAGAAAATCTGTAGTATCAATCCAGTAAATGAATTCATCCTCATGGTCCTCGCCGCCACCATCTTCTGTAAAGGTCACCTTGATTTGATAATATTCCTGATCATTGATCTGATCCGTTCCCAGATTTTCCAGAATCACAGCATCACCATCAAGACTGTAGGGCAATTGTGCAAAATATACCACGCTGTTAAGTGAGGCGCTGTACCTGCTGCGCAGGGAATCTGGCAAGGAAACGATGCTATCGCCTATACTTCTTGTGAACCCATCATTATTAAGCTGATCCTTTACCAGGTCATCGCCTTTAGCAAATTCACGCTCATAGGTATAACGACCGCCATAACGGTCCACTTTGTACTTGATGCCTCTAAAGGTAAAATCAAGCGTTGCATTTGCCGCAATGTCTGCACCGTGTGCCGTGATGCTTTTGGCAATGATTTCTTCAGCCGTTGGAGCATCTTCCTGGCAGGAAATTAGAACCAACATTGAAATACTAAGTAGGGAAAACCAGATCTTTTTCATTTCACAAATATATAACGATGCTCACGGACTGTTAAATTATATTTGCGTTAATGGATTTCAAGAACAACGTACAGATTAAAAACCGTAAGGCTCGCTTTGAATATGAACTGCTGGATAAATATACCGCAGGAATCGTTTTGGGCGGCACAGAGATTAAAGCCATACGTTTAGGAAAGGCCAGTATTGCAGAGGCTTTTTGTGAATTCAAGGATAATGAGTTGTGGATCATCAACATGACCATACAGGAATATTCACACGCTACGCATTTTAACCATGCGCCTAAGGCAGCTCGCAAGCTTCTACTACAACGACGCGAGCTCAAAAAACTCTATAAAGACGTGACCAACTCTGGTAATACCATCATTCCATTAGTCATGTTTATCAATGATCGAGGTCTTGCCAAAATACAGATTTCACTCGCAAAAGGTAAAAAGCTCTACGATAAAAGAGAGACGATTAAAAACCGAGACAACAAAAAGCGAATGGACCAAATCAAAAAAACTTACAACGCCTAAACAACTATTTGCATTTTTGAACGTCTATTAAATAGAACATGGCTTAAAAATTGTTTGCCTTGTTCTTAAATAACTAACCACCAAGTCGTTCATTTATGAAAGTATTTTACGCGTTTATTTTTCTCATTCCATTTTTATCCATTTCTCAAATTAAAGGTACCGTTACTGATTCTAGTGGTGAACCTATACCGTTTGTGAGCATTTTTGTCAAGGACACCTACACGGGTACGTCGTCAAATGTGGACGGCGTCTACAGTCTGGACGTGAAGAAAACAGGAAACATTACGATCGTTTTTCAAAGTTTGGGCTACCAGACCAACGAAGTGAGCGTTACCGTTGATCAGCTGCCTTATAGTTTAGACACAACGCTGCAAAGCGAAACTACCTCGCTGGATGAAGTCGTCGTGCGCAGCGACGAGAATCCAGCAGATCGTGTTATACGTGAGGCGATCAGGAACAGAGAAGCAAACCGGCTTAAAAGTTCCAGCTATACTGCAAGTTTCTATTCTCGAGGTCTATGGCGCATGGACGATGTTCCAGAAAAATTCTTGGGACAGGAAATAGGTGATTTGAATGGATCTCTAGATTCTCTTACTCGCAGCGGTATCATTTACCTATCAGAAACAGTAAGCAATATCTCCTATCAGGCACCAGATAATTTTAAGGAGTTCATTACAGCGAGTAAGATAAGCGGCGATGATCAAGGCTTTAGCGCTAATAGTGCAGAACAGGCCAACTTTGATTTCTACAACAACAATATTGATTTGAATAATAGGATCGTCTCTCCTATTGCAGATTATGCCTTCAATTACTACAAATACAAATTGTTAGGAACCTTCTACGACACTAATAATTTCTTGATCAACAAGATTGAAGTCATTTCTCGCAGGCCTAAAGACAACACCTTTAATGGTGTTATTTATGTAGTGGAAGATCAATGGACCATCTACGGTCTGGAACTCACTACAACCGGCCAAAACATCAATGTGCCAGCCATTAAGGAATTGACCTTTGCTCAGGATTTCTCCTATGAATCCCAAACTAAGGATTGGGTCAAGCGCACCCAAAACATCACATTCTCCTTTGGACTTTTTGGCTTTAAGGGTAACGGCAGATTCATAGCTAATTATTCTGATTATGATTTCAATCCGCAGTTTGATAAAAAGACCTTTGGAGCAGAAGTTCTAGCCTTCAATCCAGAGGCCAATAAGAAAGACAGCTTGTTCTGGAAAAAGATCAGACCAGTACCACTTACCATGGATGAGACAAGAGAATACGTCAAGAAAGATAGTATCGCGGCGGTACGTAACGATCCTAAGTATAAGGATAGCGTGGATCGTGTGGAAAATAAATTTGGCGCCCTAGATGTTCTCACAGGTTACACCTATCGTGATTCCAACGAGAACTATCGCATAAGTTATGAAGGCGTCATAGGCGCAGGTAATTTTCAGGGATTCAACACCGTACAGGGATTTGTACTAGGTAGTGGCGTTAATTTCTCTAAAGGTTTTGATGATGACTACAATCGCACCTTGTACACCGCTGTAAATTTCAACTATGGTACCAGCGATGACAGATTGCGTTATGACGGTCGTATTTCTTATAGATTCAACCGCACCAATCGCAGGAGCATTACGCTTTCAGGTGGTACGCAGGTATCACAAATCAACGCTACCAATCCTATTACTGGATTGGAAAATTCCATTTCCAGTTTGTTTTTTGAACGCAATTTTGCTAAGTTTTTTGAACGCGATTTTGCAAGAATCAGCTATTCTGAAGAAGTCGCTAATGGCTTTTTCCTAGGCGGCTCCATAGGTTATGAAAACCGCCAACCGCTACAGAACACTACTGACCAAGTATGGTTCACGCAATCTGATGTGGATTATACGCCTAACAATCCGTTATTTCTGGATCAAAATAGATTGGCGTTCATTGATAATCATGACTTGCTCAAGGTAAGTGCTGGATTGACCATACGACCCGGCCAAAAATACCAGAGCTATCCAGATCAAAAATTCAACATCGTCAATGAAAAATACCCTACCATAAGATTAGTCTATGAAGGTGGCTTTGCGGCCAGCAACAGTAATTACAACTATCAGCAGATTAGTGCCAGCATCTGGCAAAACTTTGATCAAGGCAATCTAGGACGCAGTAGCTATTGGGTCAATGCAGGAACCTTTTTCAATGCAGACGGCATCTCGCTAGTAGATGCGCAGCATTTTAACGGGAACCAATTAAGATACAAGCTTGCCGCCTTGAATCCCTACGGTTTTGGATTGTTGGATTACTATGATTACAGCACCAATGAATCCTATGCTCAAGTACACGTACAGCACGACTTTAAAGGGTTTATCCTAGGGAAGATTCCTGGTATCAACCTACTCAATTATGATTTAATCGTGAGCGGCAAAGCGCTCATGACCCAGCGCAAGCCCTATTTTGAGGTAAGCGCAGGAATCGACAACATAGGTTTTGGTAGTTTTAGGCCATTCCGTGTGGATTATGTGCGCAGCATCACCAGCGGTAGGAACTATGGAGCTTTTGTGGTTGGGATTAATTTTGGTTTGTAGAATATTCGTCCATTATTTACTCTTTACGTTTCTGTCTAATTGGTTTTTATTAAGTTCGAATAACCAACTCCATCTATAATTAAAGACATTAATAAATAATTAGATAAAATGACAATTAAATATTTTAAAAATAAATCATACTTAGGAGTAATTAGCATACTTGCACTTTCAATTGTAATAGGTTGCGCTAGCAGTTCAAAACAAGTAGCAATTCCTGAATATTCAAAATACGAAGCAACTTACGACTCAGAATTTAGTATTGAAATTCCTGATAATTGGCATTCCTATAAAGACATTCACAATGAGCAAGCATACAAACCAATTATCTATGATAATAGATTTAAAGAGGTATCGGTATATCTACGCAAATACCAGGTTAAAAATGAATTGTCACCTGATCTTGAAAGCTTTATAGAAAAGAATATTAGAAAAGTTAGGTTTTACCAAAATCATAAAATTGAGAAACAGAAGTTGCAAACCAATCAAGGTGAGACTTACATTATTGAAGAAAGCTTCAAACTCAATAATATTTTCTACAAAAAACAACAATGGATTTTCAAACAAGATGATTATTTCTATGAGTTTAATTATTCAGGCAATGCTGCTCTTTTTTCAAATCATTTAGATGAAGCCAACGCCATTTTTCAGACTCTGAAATTAAAATAGCATAAAGTGGTAAAGGAGCAATATTCAATTAGCCATTTATGAATTAAATAAACTCTTACTGAGTGTGGATTATGTGCGCAGCATCACCAGCGGTAGGAACTATGGAGCTTTTGTGGTTGGGATTAATTTTGGGTTGTAAAAGGAGTTCGCTTTCGCGAAAGCGAGATAAATCAAACGGTATTTTATCGATAAGTTCATTTAAGTTGCGTCTTACTAAGGAATTTGTATGACACGCATCGTACCTTTAAATAAAAATGATCATGAAAAAAATTATTTGTACCAGCCTCATCGCACTTTTCTCCCTTATTTCCATTGCTCAAATCACTGAAGCGCCAGCTGATAAATCAGTAGTTTATTTTGTACGTAGTAGCGGTATGGGCGCATTGATCAACTTTACTTATTTTGACATGGAAGAAGTTATTGCGCAGCATAATGGTACTGGTTATGTGCGTTATGAATGTGAGCCCGGCGAGCACCTTTTCTGGGCACGATCTGAAAATAAAGTATATCTAAAAGCAGATCTAAAACCTGGTAAAACTTATGTCGTGCAGGTACAGCCTACCTTAGGAATGGTAAAATCTGGTGTGCAATTTAAACCACTTGATGTAGATAGCAAGTTTAAGAGAATCGTCAAAATCATGAACAAAAAAGAACCTTACACCAGAACGGAAGAAGAGCAAAATGAAATCGCTAGCAAAATGGTTAATGTGATTGAACGAGGTATGGAGAAATATAATGGCTTATTGAACGATAATTACGAGTTCGAAACGTTAAACGATGACAACATCATTCCTGTTGAACTATTGAACAAATAGCTTCAATTTATACTTCCTTCGCGCGTAAAGTTGGAGGTTTAGCAAATCATAACAAATCAAAAATCCCGCTTAGATCAGCTCTAAGCGGGATTTTGTAATTATTGATCAGCTTGAAACTGATGCTGGTGACCGTCTAATTGATCAGTCCCATTTCTTGCCAAAAAACTTAGATCTTCCAGATCCTTTTTTTCCGCCTTTTGAAGACGAACGGTCTCTTCCAGCATCGCTATCGGTTGTTTTGGTACTGCGACCTTTAAAACCACCAGATCTAGGTGCAGATCCAGAATCACCGTCAGAACGTCGCCCTTTGAATCCACCACCAGAATCACCATCTGATCTGCGGCCTTTAAAACCACCGCCATCGCGTTTGCCTTTAAAGCTACCACTACGACCACCACGATCTCTGGATTCTGTGACCTTACCATGATGTTCATCAACTCTCAATTCACGACCATCGCGCTGCGTGCCGTTGACTTTGAGCATTTGAGAGGCAACTTCTTCTTTTACATCCATAAAAGAGTGTGCGCCATCCAGAACAATACGTCCTATGTCATCACCAGTAAGACCGGTAACATCACATACGTAGCCTAACAAGGCACCTTTATTGATGTTGTCCTTGCGGCCTAGATTGATAAAGTAGGTTTTCATTCCTTCTTCCTTACCTCTATCATTCTTGCGACCACGATCGCGACCACCGCGTTCACCTCTACCACCGCGATCATCGTCACGTCCTTTGGAACGATCATTCACATCTTTGATGGAATTGCGCTTGTAGATGGAGTTATATTCTTTAGTCAATAACTTGGCAATAAGATCTTCTTTGGAAATATCTTCCAATCGCTCTACCACACTCGTCATAAGCTCGTCGCTTATCTTAGGATTGACCTCTTGATTTTTTAGGTTATCTGACCAGCGAGAAATACGCTTTTCAGTAATGGCATCCAGTGCGGGAACCTCGGCAGGTGCAAAGTTGATTCCCAATTTACTGGCGATATATTTAAGCTTGCGGTTATCACCTTTAGTAATCAACGCTAGTGATACTCCTTTTTTACCAGCACGAGCAGTACGACCAGAACGGTGCGCATAAAACTCTGGATCATCTGGTAAGGCAAAGTGAATCACGTGCGTGATATCATCAACATCGATACCACGAGCGGCAACATCTGTCGCAATCAAGAGTTTCAAATTCTTATCACGGAATCTCTTCATCGCAGCGTCGCGCTGTGCCTGTGACATGTCACCATGTAGTGCCTCAGTTGCGTAGCCGTTGTTGTTCAGCTCATCTGCTACTTTCTGAGTATCGCGTTTGGTACGACAAAATACCACACCAAACATATCTTCATGATAATCCAGATAACGACGCAAAGCTTCTGTCTTATCAGACGCCTTGAGTTGTACTGACTGGTGCTCAATATTGGTATTGACAATGTTTTCTTGATTGACTCGTACCTCTTCTGGTTGCACCATATAGGTATCTACAATACGCTTGATCTCGCGCGCCATGGTAGCACTAAACAACCAGATCCTGCGACCGCCATCACTCTTTGAAAGAATGAAGTCGATGTCTTCCTTGAAGCCCATGTTAAGCATCTCATCTGCTTCATCCAGCACCATGAACTTAAGAGAGTCAAGTTTGACTTCCTTACGTTTCATAAGGTCCATGAGACGACCGGGCGTGGCCACAACAATTTGCGCACCGCGACGTATCTCGCGTATTTGTGTCATGATGTTGGCACCACCAAAAACGGGAACCACGTTAAGCTTGCCCATCTTTTGGGACATTTGCTCCATTTGCCCACAAATTTGCTGGGCAAGTTCTCGAGTAGGTGCAAGAATCAATGCTTGCGTTTCTCTCGAGTTAATATCTATAAGATCCAATAAGGGTAAACCAAAAGCAGCAGTTTTTCCCGTACCAGTTTGCGCAAGACCTATGAAGTCTCCGTCGTGTTTCAATAAAATGGGAATGGACTGTTGCTGAATCTCTGTTGGGGTTTCAAACCCCATTTCAGCGAGGCCGTCTAGTAACGGCTGTGAGAGCCCTAAGGCTTCAAAATTTTCCAAATAACTATATTTAATTATTTTGCAAAAGTACGATTAATTAATCGCATTATAAACGGTATTAACGTTTTGAAGATCAGCTTTTAATAGGCTGCTATTTTTGCAAGGTCTCGCGGGAAAATCAGTCGATAAACTCAGTGAATTCCTCGATGGATTTGCGCTTGGGCAAATCGGTAGGTTGATTTGCTACGGTTCCCATGTAGAAAAAACCTAGAAATTGATCGTTGGGACTGGTTTCAATCGCCTCAAATTCGTTCATGTTTGCAAAACTCTTAGGTGAGCTCCAGTAAGCGCCATAACCCAATTGATGGGTCATAAGCCACATATTTTGCACGCTCATGGAAACAGCGGCAACCTCTTCCCATTCCGGGATGCTTTCCTTCTTGTCCCTATGGAGAAAAATGAGAATGATGGTAGATGATTGTTGCATCTTTTCGGCCATCTTTTTGGTCTTCATGCTGCCAGATTTTCCAGTACTCTTTTCAAACTGCTCGCCCATAAAGACGCTCAGTTTTTGCAAGCCAGCGCCACGCACCACCTTATACTTCCACGGTTGTGTTTTTTTATGGTTGGGAGCCCATCGCGCTGCTTCCAGAATTTCGTTAAGATGCTCCTCGGCAATAGGCTCACCTGTATATTCCGCTGGGAATCGCGATCGACGTTGTTGTAGGGTTTCTAGCAGTGTTTTCATGGTTTAAAGATAGTGTGGAGTTCGCTTTCGCGAAAGCGAAACAACCTTTAATCACGGTGCTCATGACTAACAGCAAGAGTCTTTGAAAAACGAATGTTACGCCAGTAGTGTGAGCATGACATAATATCCCAATCCCAGCACCGAAAGCATGATGGTAGACCAAAACCAGGCGCGACCTACCGGTGAAGCGTAGAGAATAACGCGATATATGATGCTCATGGTCAAGCACAGGAAAATATGAACGACCGTGTAGATGGAGGAAACCAAAACAACTTCTAATAGCTCAAACCTTGAGGCATCTTGAAACACCAAGAAAATCAATCCGTTCCCAAACGCGAAAACGATGAGATTGATGAGAATGATGATTTTGAATTTGGCTGGATCCATACAAAACAGAAAGTTACAATTATAGTCGCGAATAACATAATGTCCAATCGTTTCAGCCAGTTTTAAACCAACTTGAAAATTAAACTATCTGATATTAAATTACTTACACTTCTTATGAAAACCGAGAAGTGCATTTAATAGGATTTGCACTACATTTAAATAAACGAATGTAGCATGTTGACTAAAGTTTACGGCAGTGCCGTTTTTGGTGTAGAAGCACAGACGATTACAGTGGAAGTAAACGCGGCCACTGGTATAGGGTATCATCTCGTTGGGCTGCCCGATAAAGCTATAAGCGAAAGTTCCTATAGAATTGCGGCGGCGTTGACTAACGTGGGTTATAAAATGCCCGGCAAGAAACTCATCATTAACCTATCACCTGCAGACTTGCGTAAAGAAGGTAGCGCTTATGACCTACCTATTGCGATAGGAATCATGGTGAGCTCAAACCTGATAAAGGCAGACGATCTGGATCAATACATTATTATGGGTGAGCTATCATTAGATGGCACACTACAGCCCATAAAAGGTGCCTTGCCTATTGCCATTAAAGCACGACAGGAAGGTTTTAAGGGATTTATCCTTCCCAAAGCCAACGCTAGAGAGGCTGCGATTGTTAACGATCTGAAAGTGTACGGTGTCGATAACATCTCTGAAGTGATTCAGTTTTTTGACAAAGGCGTCGAGCTGGAGGAAACCGTTGTAGATACTCGAGACGAATTTTTTCAGGCACTGGAACATCCTGAATTTGATTTTAGCGATGTGAAAGGTCAAGAATCGATCAAACGTTGTATGGAGATTGCCGCGGCAGGTGGACACAATATCATTTTGATAGGCCCACCAGGCGCTGGTAAAACCATGCTGGCCAAGCGTCTGCCTTCCATCCTACCACCTATGACATTGCAAGAAGCACTGGAAACCACAAAGATTCACAGCGTCGCAGGTCGAACACTCGAGAAAGCTGGATTGATGGCGCAGCGCCCGTTTAGAAGTCCGCATCATACGATATCTGATGTCAAACAATATAATGGTGTGGATATTGTAAATTTGGGATTGTTAAATCACAATTCCAATGGTAGCAATATATACAAGGCTTTCTAAAGAAGATGCAGATTCTAATTCTATCAATAACCAACTGAGAACTGGTAAACTATTCTTTAAGGATTTAGGTATTGATGAATCTAAAATTAAGGTTTATAATGAAGGTGAAGGTATATCTGGTGGTGCAGAAATAGAAGATAGACCACAACTACAACAGCTAATATTAGACATCCAAAACGGCTTAATATCCACTGCTTGGTTTCGAGACCAGAAACGTCTTGAACGTTCTGGAATGACCTTATTTCTATTTACAGAAGTTGTCAAGAAATCAAAGGTTGATGTTTACTTTGGAAATGATTTGGAAGACTTCAAGAATCCGAAAGGGTTTATTATGCGTGGTCTAAAATCACTTCTAAATGAATCTACCAGACTAGAACAATCTTGGGAAACTAAAAAACAGCTTCACCTCAATATGAAAGAAGGTAAACATAGGGGTGGAATGCATACCTATGGTTACACATCAGATGAAAATGGTTATGTAATTGTCGATGAAGAAGAAGCTAAAATAGTTAGGAGAATCTACCAAATGTCAATGGATGGTATAGGTACCAGAGCCATAGCAAGAACACTTAATAAAGAAGGTGTAGCAACAAGAAGTAATACGGTTAAAGGTGGTTCTGGTAAACGTATAACAGTAAACAAACATACTGGTAAGGAAACCATCACAGACATAAAAGATATCAAATGGGCTGGTAATACTGTACGAGGTATTATAGTAAATGAAAAATATAAAGGAATAGCATATCTAGGTAGTGAAGAATTGGGTGAACGTAAACAATATGATTATCCTATTATCATTGAACCTAAAGAATGGAAAAAGGTAAACGACAATCTAAAAAGCAATAGAAACAATTCTGGGAAGAATGTAAAACACAAGTATCTATTGGAAGGAATGATTGAATGTGGTAGATGTGGAAGAAACTACTATGGTAGGACTAGAAAGGACAAATCAGACCATTATTATTTATGTTCATCCAAAAGGTTTCCAGAACTGAATTGTGGTAACAAGTCCATCAACATAGATTTCATTGAAAACTTCATATGGTCTACCCTAACATCTTCATCACTTAAGAATCAAATCAACCTTCAACTTGCCACCGGTGATGATAAACCTAAACTAGATACACTTCAGTTAGAAGTCGAACAACTTCATAAAGAACTAACCAAACACAAGAACGCTAAGAAGAAAGCAATTCAATCATCATTCTATTCAGACGATGATAGAGATGTTGAAGACATTGTAAAAGCTATTCAATCTAAGATTGAATCAACAGAAGAAATACTGGATAAGAAAGAAAAGGAATTAGATTATTTAAGTGATGCATCTAATAAACTTGATAAGGTTAAGGATGAATTATCCAACGTCAAACAAGAAACACCATTCAATCTAAGACAAGAGATAATTAACAAGTTCATCAAACGAATCTTCATTGAATCAGATAACAATCAGCATATGTATGAAGTCAAAATTGAATACAATGCACCAATATGGGATAACATATTTGTAACCAATCAAGCGTATTCAATAATCAAGGAAATGCACCCAATTAAAGCCATACCACAAACCATTGAATGGATTAAAGAACCCAAGAATGTTACCTATAAAAAACAACTGTATACCAAGGTTGAGCAATACCAGCCCAAGTTCAAACACAAACACATTTTCAATACGTCATTTGAACAATCCCCGTGGGAAATAGCTGAAATGAACTACTACTATAATAAACTATCTAACTAGTTGATAATCAAAAATAATCGTAATTCATTTATCCTAGTATCAATTCTATAAATAGATAATTTGGTATATTTGTGACTTAACTTAAATTTTTCAATATGAAATTGAACAACGGAAATGTTCTGGTAGTATTCGCTGCAATAGCCGCCGCCATTGAAGGTGGACGTGTTTGGATTGGTTCTACTGGAAACCCCTATGTCAAGAAAGGTGGAAATGGTAGAGGTGGACCAACTGTCACTTGGTTCAACAGGAAGAACCACAAGTAGTAGACCTTAAACCAAAAAGGGACAATTTAAAAACATCAAGATGATAGATACCAGGTAGATTTTAAAACGTAAGCAATAAATAAGTAACGACGAGCCAAAAAGCTTAAGACGTAGAATCAACCAACGGCTTCTTCATAAATTAATTCGAATAAATTCTCATTTTTCTTTTTCATATTTTTTTAGATATCGCAACAAATTGAAATTGTTGCATTTTTTTTGTCCGAAAATCAAGAAGATGAAACACCATTTACTGATAACCTATGATTTAATTCTTTTGTATATTTACAACTAATTAAACATCCTAATTATGGATTTTTTAAAAAAATTATTTGCGGGTAAAACCGAGAAGGCTACTAAGCGTACTTGGAACGGTACAACAGTTTTAGGTACTGAAAGTGCCAGTAGAGTTCGAAAAGGTAAAACTGTATCTTGGTTTACTGACAAGAAGTAGCTAGGTAAATACCTAACCAAAAAATAACGACGAGCCGAAAAGCTTAAGACGTAGAATCAACCAACAGCTTCTTTTAAATTTATCGTATATAATTCTCATTTTTCTTTTTTATATTTTCTTAGATATAGCAACAAATCAAAATTGTTGCATTTTTTTTACCCTAAACCAAGAAAAAGATAAATACTAAAATCATAACTTGTTGATTTTCATATCAAATTCATTTTTTACACCATTTGCCGGGGGAAAAATAAAAAGCTTAAAATGAGTAAAGAACAAAAGGTTGCGACAGTAAAAAAGGAATATACTTTTTATGATTTCAAAGAGAACTTAGAATTATTATATAAAGAATATAAGCTACTACTTCTATTCTTCTTACCAGCTCTTGGTGCAATATTTCAAGTTTATAATCTATGGATGATTGATTTTTCTTTGGTAAGATTCTTTTCAGCATCACAACTTATTAATGACGGAATTGCCCTATCAATAATTGTAATAGCTTTTCTTATATATGCTATTATATTAGAGGGTATAACATTTGAAGTATGCACCTACGTTGTAGAAAATCCCAGTAGAACTAGATTTGACAAGTATCTAAGGATAACATTTACGATAGTATTATTCATATTAATATTTGCCATATTTATCTACAACTTCTATTTACTGGGATACCAATCAAAACCAATAGTCAACTACGATTTGTTTTATTGTTTAACCCTAATAATTCTGTGTTGTCCTTTATTATTTGCTATTGAAGACAGCATAAAAGGAAATACTAAGAAAGACTTTTCTTTTAGAGCCAAATGGGTTTTCCTAGGGTTAATTGTAATTAACATTTTTACTAGACTTCCATCATATCTAGAAGTGGACGAAACAGAAAATTACCAGTTAGTAATCGATTATGTCCAAGAAAAATATGAAGTTGATGTAGAAAAATCAGATATACTTTACTTTAATGACCAACATATTTTCGTTCAGAAGATAATTAAGTATAATGAAAATCGTAAAGGGAGATTAACCATTTTTAATCCTAGCTACTTAGAGCGAAAGATATATATAGTTCCCTTTTCAGAGTTATTCTGATTTTTAAGTAGGGTGTTGTAAAAGGGTTTACGTTTGACAAACGCCAATGGGACAAATAGACTATAACCGTAGCCCATTAAAACCATTAAAATCATTAGATAGATAGCCAACACGCATATCTTACACCACCCCACACCCCATATCACTCTTTAATTACAGCTTGATGCCATACAGAACTAATCATTCTGATACCACCTTGTGGTTTCCACCCATCATTCATATATGTGGTTACGTATTCTTGTATTCCATTTATCGTATTTGAAGTTAATATTTTATATTCTTTCATAATTATAGTTTTAGAATGCTAATGTAAACTAATTCTAAAATTAAAAATTACTTCATCAATTTATTTGTATATACAATAGATGTAAAGGTAACCTAATTAAAATAATGTTCATTTTGTAGAATACTGAACATTATGAGAATTTATAATACATACAAACGTTAAAGTTTGATATAATGTTCGTTTACATTTGTTTAATCTCATAAATGAACATTATATTTGTACTGTCAAAATAAATTATTAACCCATTAAAATTAGAACAATGGAAAATTTACAACAGTACTGCGAACGTGAGTTCAACACACAAGAAACGTTTAACCTTCTAAAAGCATCTGGTGCTATCTTCTATAGCTGGGGTGTATCTAAAGCAACCAATTATAAGGATGCTGGATTATTGCTCAAAGTCAATGGACATCATCTAGATGGTTATGTATTTATCGTTCTAGGTTGGAATGATGTCTACAAGGTATTCTACCTAGATAATAACCACCAGCTATTGGATAGTGCAGAAGGAATCTATTGTGATATGCTAACAAATGAAATAGATGTTAGGATTGAAAAGATTGATGATTACAAATAACTAATAATGGGTGCTATCTTCAATGGTAGCACCCTATTTAATAACTTTACAAACACCTTATAACTATGACCGGTTCGCCATATATACCATTTGATAAAGCAACAACTACTGCACTTAAAATCATCCGTTCCAATTCTAAGGATAAGAACTTTGGACTGCTTATTATTTGTGGTATCAACTTAGGATTGAGGATTGATGATTTGTTACATCTAACCTATGACCAACTTAAAAAGGATTCCATCACCATTCAAGAAAAGAAAACAAAGAAGAAACGAACCTTAACTATCAATGATGCAATTAAAGATGCTTTAAGCTACTTTAAAGATGAAATAGCATATGAAGGTGGTGGTAATGTATTTGTATCACAGAAGGGTTCAGTTTACTCCAGTCAGCACGTCAATAGATTACTTAAGAAGTATTTTAATAAAGATACCACATCACATAGCTTAAGAAAATCATTTGGTAGAAGGGTGTGGTCTAATGATGGTGAATCAGAAAGAAGCTTGATTATGTTAAGTCAAATCTTCAATCATTCTTCTACAGCTACAACTAGAATCTATCTAGGAATACAACAGGAAGAAATTGATGATATATACCTAAACTTGTAGGATGGTTTCAGCAATGGTTAATTCAATAGGTTTGGTCTTTGATATCATAGGTGCAATGCTTATTTATTTCAATAGTCCAATATCGGAAGGTGGTAGTTTCTTATATAGTTCTGATGAAACAGCTAGACGTATAAAGAAAGCAACTAAGAAAAATAATCTAGTGAAATTGGGTGCTGGAATATTATTAGTTGGCTTCATTATTCAAATCATATCTAATTGGGTTTAGTAGGAATTTTCATATAAGTAATATTATCTTTATAACTTGAAAATTAATTGTAGGGATTAATCTTCATTTGTAATAGCTACTCTTATTGGGTAGCTATTTTTTTTGTCAGAAATAACCTGGTAGATTTATGGTCTAACAATAATTATTTACAATATGAACAAGGAAGTACACAACCTTATCAAAGGTTATTCAAAAAGTGAATTAGAAGCACTCATATCTGATATTCAAGATATGATTGATTCTAACAAAAAGGATTTTGGTGAAATGGATAGAAAAGGTTTCAAACACCTTAATAAGCTAATGCTGGAAAAGTTCTTTGAAGATGTTTTCAACGGTAAATATCCAGATACCGATGCTATAGTTAAGAGTTTTGAATTGAATGATGAAAGTTCTAAGAAAGCTAAGGATTATCTAAATGAAGTACAGCGTATAGTAAACCAAGAAGAATCTATACACAATCAAAATGCTACTGATGAAGAAGTAGCTAAATTTGGTTTAGAATCTGATTGGTCAAAAAGAAGTGATGAAATCAGTAAGTATCTATCAGAAGAATTTGATGTATCTAAATATGAAGATATGACTGTATCTCAATTAGAAAGTAGATATGGTAAATGGGACGATAAAAAAGGTGTTGTTATTGAAGGTAAAACTTATCTGGAACATCCTTATGAAAGAATAGGTTGTAGGCTACTTGAACTTAAGAAACAGTATATGAAGGATTGGAAGTAATCTTCTATCTTTACATCAAATAATTGTTCTTAGGTGAATAATTTATTTTGACAACTGGGCTATCCTTAATTGGATAGCCCTTTTTTTATGCTTTAGATTTTTCTTCTGGTATTAGTGGACTATTAAAAGGAACAGTAGAACTTGAACTGGTGTTATAATGGTTCACGTTGAACTGTGACATTTTTGTATAAGGCTCTAATTCAGCAGATATTTGTATCAATTATTTATCGATTACCGAGAATCACCACTTCACACAATACGTTGTTTCAAGATTGCGGAACCCAACAAAGAAATGCCTTATTAGGGCATCCTTAAATGGTTTATGATGATGTTCTTTGATTGTTCAACAGCACTAAAAGTACATTCATAATTGGTTTATGATGATGTTCTTTGGGTGTTCAATTTCACGTTACAGCCACCTAGAAAGAGTCATTATAGCTTTGGGGTGTACTGTATAGATGGGAATGAGTTTTCAGTATAAAGGGATTATTAGTCCATAGTTTACTTGGAGTAGTTGAATAAAATTTCCTAGTAGAGGTAAATAAGAAAAAAAACAAAATGTGGTACTTATTTGTTTATAAAGTAGGATGGGCAATTTACTTGTTACAGTCAACTATAAATAGGTAACCAACTTTTGAAAATGGAGTACAAAAAACGTGTCCTTTTATTATCTGACTAATGGGATTACAATTGAAGATTTAAGTGAAGATGTTTCGGATTTAGATATAATTTTTTTTGATAGCGTGGGTGAAATTGGGGTGTACTTTTTTTTAAAGTCTAGATTTTCAATCATTACATATATACAGTGAACTATAAAATTTTAGGTTATGAGCATAGCAGATTTAATTGAAATAATAAAAATGGTGATTACATTATCCTCGGTGGTTCTTTTAATATTTCACCGCAAACACATTTATAAATTTTTGACATTCGTTATATGTTGTTGTTTGTGTAAAGAACGATTGATGTGGTTGGATAAATACTACTGGAAGAATCAACCACCAGATGATGATTGATTAGATGTTATACTTATTAATGCGTTCAAAATTCTTGTGTTCATCAATAAGTTCCATCCCACCTTCTAATGTAATTACCGTTGCACCTTCAGGGTAAGTCTTATTGTATTGGTCTACCCTAGCAAACCTTCCTATTTTACCGGATGGTTTGTGTTGATACTCAATCTTCTTTCTTGTCTTGCTCATCTCCTTGTTATCTGTCTTAATCTAATCAGAAATTCTGGATTGTTTTGTAGTCGTTCTATATTCTTATCAAAGATTTGACCTATCCTAGATGATGTAACATTATACTTTTCTGCTATTGTTCTTAGTCTTAGCTTGTTTTGTCTTCCTAACCCTAAATGAAGTATTACCACATCAGCCCAATTTGGTTTCTTTAGATGGTCTTTAATTAGCTGTATCAGCTTTTCATCATTATCATCTGGTTCTGGTTCTGATGCTTCAAACATATCTTCAAACTTGTAATCAGCATCATCAGAATCCCAATTTGAAAACACATAAGCTGTTGGGTGTTCTGTTTCTTTGTTGATTGGTTTTGATATTATATCGCTTTCGTTCTGTTTTGAATCGATTAAGGATAGAAGGTTATTTCTGATACCATAACTGGCAAATGAACTGAAACCTTTGTTTGATTTGGATTCATCATAATTATGGTAGGCTATCATCAAACCTTCCAGTGCATATGATATTAAATCACTTAGTGTATGTTTTGTTGTGAATGAAAATTTATTCACCAGATGAATCACCATTGCAAACTGGCTTCTGATGATTATTTCTTTGTTTGCTTCTTTATTTTCAAATAGTATATCTAATTCTTTTCTAGATAGTTTTATGTGGTGTTGTCTTAGGTAGTTGTATTGTGTATCGTAATTGTTCAATTCTCATTCTGCATTTCTTTTGTGCTACGTTGGTAGCTTATTAGTATTTTGGTGTTTTAATATTTAGATATGTTTAGTCTCAAAGATTTAGTTGATACACCCAAAGAAATTTTGGGGATTTTATCAGCATTTACAGCAGTACCTTTTTGGTACATATGTATTCATAGATTTGAAAGAGAGTTTTTTGACGAAAATTCGTTTACCACTGTAATCATATATTGTTCAGTTTTGTCTTTTTTATATTTCTTTCAATTACTTTGGTTAAGAGTAACATTCAAAGCTTTACCGGAAGAACCAAACATATTATTCCAAGGACTAGATATTGTTAGTAGACAGATAATGTTTCTTTGCTTTATGCTAACATCTGATTTAGTTTTTGACAACTTCATTCATCCCATTGAAATCTCTATACCAAGAATGTTGATTTACTTGTTTGCTTCCTTGTGCTTAGCTGCTATGTTTGACAAAATCAGATTGTGGCGGTCTAAAAATTAGCTTCCAAGTTTGTTAGGATGTTATTGATTTTGTCCAAAGATGCTTTCAGTTCGTCCTGAAGCTGGTTAATCTTATCTAGTGTTTCTTCCATAATTTCTTTCTTTATTATAAATAGTCCGTACTTTCAAAAAGTTCAAACTTTAACAATTTTATTTTCTAGCTGTTTAGGAATTCTTCCAATATATCTTCCCTAGTATCTTCAATTGATTTGGAAGGTTTACCATCTAATACTTCATCAGTGATTGGTAAAGCTGCTACAGAAGCTTGTGCTGATGGTTTCAAATCATCCTTAACGGTTGTAAGTGGTTCTAATATTTCTTTAGTAGTTGTAGTCTTCTTTTCTTCTTTGATGAACTGCTTAAGTTTTGAGATAGTTTCATAGTTACTTCTATCACCTTGTATCATTCTGTTATCAATTCTGAATTCACCTACTGCTATATTTTTAAGTTCTACTTGCTGATTAATCCAATTGGCAAGCTTATTAATAACTGCATCATTAGCTTCATTGAAATATTTAGATTCTGCTGCCACCTTCATAAAGAATTTGAATGCTTCATCCTTCACCAATTGTTCTTGGTTCACTTCATTTTGAAGCTTCACTATTTCTTGTTCTGCTTTATATTGTTCAACTGCTGGTGTTGATACATATGGAAGTTCAACTGGCTTAATATTTTCCATTGGTACAACATCACCAACTATTGATTTAATTTCTTCCAGTGAAGCACCTTTATTAGCTAATTCAATTATATCAGCATCATATTTATCTAATTGTGCATCAGTTAAAGATGCTCTATATGTACGTAGTGTTTTTGAATCTATCATATTCTTCTTTTTTATAATCTTACTTGTTATTTCTTTTTCTGTTGGAAGTGTATTAACAACAGTAGGTGCAGATTCTGCACTTTTAGGTTTTATAGTAGGTGTATAATCTGCACCTTTGGATTTAATTTTAGTTCTAGTTGGTGTAACACCCTTTTCAATGTAGATAGTACCTTTTCTGTTTAGGTATTGATTCTTAGTAATACCTAGATTTTTGAATTTATCCCTTTGGATAATACCTTTTGTTTCTAGGTTTTTTAATGATTTGATGATTGTTCTTTTGGATACACCTATTTTATCTTTAAAATCATCTATTGAATGATAACATTTATCACCATTTCTTTGATAACTAGTGATTATTGAGATAAGAATCTTTTCTGTAAGTGTTATATCAGTTCTACTTAGTACATCAATGTGTAGTTGTATGAATGATGTTTTGTTTGATGTGTTTTCTTTTTTCATTTTCTTTTTTTCTATTCTTCATTATTATTCTTCTTGGTTAGGGTGAAGATGTTGGTGGGAGCTTATCCCCACCAACAACCCTTGTAACTCATTGGTTACATCAATAAATAGTTTGAAATATGTAAAAAGACTATTTATCCTTAAACTTTAACAAACTTTAACATTTAATGTAATTATCTAGTAATGAATGTTATTACTGCAATAAGAGTAAATAAAATTGAGAAATCAAAATGAAGTTGATATTAATTTAAATATTTATTTTTTTTATTTAAATTAAAGTTGTATAAATTGAATTAATGTTAACGCAATTATTTAGGTTGAAAATGTTTTAATCAATTTAAAGCATTTTAAGCTATTATAAATAAAATTCTATACACATATACCAATTTGAATAAATAATTAACCTAACATATCTTAAAATTATAAATTTGATATGTTTTAAATACAATTGAATTACAATTGAAGAATGATTCCAATTTATTTTAATTAAAAACAAAGAATAGAATTAGATAAATCTTAATAATCTCAATTGTAAAAATTTAGATTGAAACAAATTGAACCACTACGCTATCTTGATATTATACTATTACTATGTTATTCTTTAATTACTCTAGTTATTTAAGAAAGGATATAATTAGGAAGGATTTAATTAGTTGAAAGGTGCAGATTCTGCACTTTTAAAAGGTGCAGATATTGCACTTATAGGTTTTACATAAATTGTAAAGGTGCAGAATCTGCACTTATAGTATTCTTCTATTCAAGCAATGTTTGCTAGTACCTTTTGGATAAAAACTAATTCACATTCTTCAACCAGAAAAATAAATATCTCAATAATCTGTACTTTTTCATTTTTCATACTATTTATTATTAAGTAATGAATTTAAATATTGCGATAATGAAAATTGAAAGAACATACCAAAAAAGACATAATCCAACGTATAGTAAATAAATTCCCCAAATCTTATAGAGAAGACCTATTCCAAGAGTGTTACATCCAACTATCAACACTATTAGAAAGTTATGATGATTCACTAGCAAGCTTTAAAACATACAGCTATAAACGCTTGTATTTTACTTGTGTTGATTATCTCAACAAGTACCAGAACAATAATATTTCTTTGGATGAATCATTTTATGATGATGATGGTGAAGGAACCACCAAAGCAGACTTGATTGAATCAGATTTAAACCTAGATTCTCAACTGGAAGCAAATGATAGATTGACCATTCACTTCAACAAGCTATCAGAACGTGATAAGCTTATCCAACAACTTTACTACATAGAAGATTTAAGCGTTCAAGATATTCTAGAATTCTACTACAGTAAACACCTAATAAAGTCTAGCAAGACTATCTACAAAATCATTAACAAGAAATGACCAAATATGAATTAATCAATACACCACCAATGTTATCAGTAGTGGTTCAACTTATAAGAAATGAAATAAACGCAAATACTTCCCTGATTCAGTCAATTTCAATCTATGACAGGTTCTATCAGATTGAAGGAAGTAAAACAGAAAGATATAATCAAATTGCAGAAGAATATAATCTGTCAGCTAAGACAGTACAAAGAATAATAATAGACCTAAATAAAACTGCTAGATGAAGAAAAAAAATGACTTGTAGATTAGGGTTTCGTTGTTCGAGATATTATCCATTTCAATAAATCTTCTGGTGAATCATTAATTTTATAATCTCTTATTATTTGTTTCATTTGCTCGAACCTACCATTTTTAACGGCTTCATTTGGATTTAAATCATATTCTTCACGGTCTATGCTGTAAGTATACAAAACATCCTCTTCTCTCTCATCATCCCTTTTACCAACGTACACAGTTAAAATTGGAACATTTTTATCATTAATGTAACATTTTTTGAACGTAGTTTTATAAATCTCATCAAAACTTTGTCTATTCATAGTTATTTTCGTTGCAATAATTTGTCATCCATTATTCGTTGGTATATGTATCTAGATTCTGGTGTCAACGAATATTTTATATCACCATTTATGTTAGTTATTTTCAACAAACCATTAGTTATAAAAAAGTGTTCTAATTCATCAGAAACCTTAACATCTTCACCTCGTTCTAATTCTTCAATTATTAAATCCAACCCCCTAACATACTTTTGATTATTAAGAAATTCCTGATAAATTCTTTCTAAATTATTAGTATGAACAATACCTTCATTTCCAAAATCTTCTAAAACGGAAATTCTCCGATTTAATTGACCAACCAATTCTTCTTTTTCTCTTAGTTGATTTGTTAGTAATTCAATTTTAGCATTAAGAGTTTTTGTATCTCTATAACCAGCCTTTTCTTGTTCCAGTAAAAATTCTTCCTTAGCAACTAATGTCAACCTTTTAAAATCAGATATTTTCAAATCATTCTGATGGTCTTTTCTTTTTTCCAACCCCCACTTAGATAATAAGTCAATACCTAACATCAATAGTGGTAATCCAAGTAAATAAAAAACTGCAAATAGTATGGGGAAAACTAAACCAGAAACCCAATTAACGTATTCAGCTTCAATTGTTTCCATTCTTTCACCTATTATTTCATCTGAAAGAATGAAATAACTAATAGCTTTCCAGTTGAAAGCAATCCAAGAAAGAATAAAAGCACCTAAAAAGGGATTCTTCAAACGCTCCTTTGCGGTATCTATTACGTTATTTATTATTTCACTCATTACTTAAAGTTTATCCTTGAAGAATGGATTTAAATCTTCTTCATAGGCGTCAATTTCATCAATTTCTAATCTATTTATCAAAGCATTAAAAGAATCAGCTCTATACCTTTTAATAAAGTTATTATTTAAAGTATAACCATCTGATTCTATAAGTTGATTTTGCCATACTGATTTTGGTAATGGTGGTAAATGATTATGGATTTGACCAAATTGAAAATCTTCTGATTTTTTTGCATAAACCAATGAAAATTGTAAAAGGTCATCATTGATATTATAATAGAACTGACACTTATAATTTCTTAAAAACTCTTCTTTAGTCATTTCAAATTATTTTTAATAAAACTAGACTTTTTTGGTTTTGCAGACTATTTATAGTAAACAAACTAAATGAACACTTTTCAACAACACATAAATGCAGAAGGAACTACTATCTATTCCTTCATTGAAGGTCAACCATCAATTAATCTAAAAGAAATTCAAAATGATAGCTACAGCCGTTATGACTTTGAATTTGTAAGTGGTTCAACTGTACCAAAAATTAATAGTGATGGTACCAGATTTAAATATCTTTTAAATGGTCTGTGCGAGGTCAAGACACGTAACAGCAACATAATAGATTACCAGTCAGAAGGAATACTGATTGAACTAAATAAATTGACCGCTGTTATCCGCGAAACAACTATAAAACAAGCTGAAAATATCAATCTAATTTACCAACCGTTCTATTTATCAAAATACAATGATGTGACATACCTATTCAATCTGATGGATTGTGATTTAGGTAGAATACAAATAATCAGATGTCCGAAAACGTCATCCAGTAATGGAAACAACGAATACGTTAATAAAGCTTGTGTTTTGTTATCACCGGATGATGCAATCATAACAATTAACCACATTTAAGAAGCTGAATTAAGCAAGTAGAAGTGACATTCTATTTATGTTGAAGGGAAAAGTAGCACGTTGATGCTACTTTTTTCATTTATACCCTTTAATCACTGATAACCTTAGTAATGAAGGGAACAATATATATCAGTGGTGTTATTGGTGAAGATGTCACCTTAATTGACGTAATAAGGCAAATAAAGGCTTTAGAAGACGCTGCATCCATAGATGTAATCATTGATAGTGTTGGTGGTTCTGTTGAAGTTGGAATGGCAATTTTCAACTATCTAGACAAGCTGGATAAACCAGTAAATACCATAGCTAAACAAGCCTATTCCATCGCTGCATCAATTTTTATGGTTGGTGAAGAAAGAATAGTTGAAGAAGGTGCTGATGTACTAATGATTCACCTTCCTTGGGTTGATGGATTTTCTGGTAATTCTTACCAGTTAGAAGGTGTAGTGAAAGAACTACAAGCTATAGAAAATGACCTAGTTAATTTCTATACCAACTACATCAACATAGACGAAAAGACAATCAAAAATTTATTGGATAACGACACCTTTTTAAGTGCTGATGAAGCAGTTGAATTAGGGTTCGCAACAAGTATAAAGCAATCCCTAAAGGCGGTTGCTTTTTATGATAATAAGAGTAAACAAGAAACTAAAAAAATGAGTAAAACCAAAAAGTTTATAAATGCATTGAATGAATTCTTTTCAGATAAAGTGGATGCCACTATTCAGAATTTGATTCTTCAAGATGCAAATGGTGATGATGTCAATTTCACTGAATTAGATGCTGATGAAGTACCACAGGTTGGTGATAAAGCTGTTGATGGTGATGGTAAAGTAATCGATGGTGAAAGAGTAGCAACGGATGGTTCTAAATGGGTTTTTGAAGCTGGAGTATTAACAGAAGTTGATGCACCAGAAGAAGATTCAGAAGAAGAAATTGAAGTTGATGCTGAAGCTAAAGTTGAAGAAGAAACTGAAGTAAAAGCTGAACAAGAAGTAAAGGAAATCAGCAAATGGTCAATGACCATCAATGAAGATAACCCACAAGAAGGGGATGTACTCACTTACAGCTATGATGAAGACACTTATACATTAGGTGCTGGTGAATTTGAATTGGCTAATGGTAATACAGCAATTACAGATGCAGATGGTATTGTAGTAAAACTAATTGTAGCTGATGCACCATCAGAAGATGAAGCTGAACCATCAACAGAAGAAGTTGAAGAAGATGCAGCAGTAACAGCAATGGTTGCAATGTTATCAGCATTGAAAGCTGATAATGAAAGCTTCAAACAAGAAAACGAAAATTTCAAGAAAGAAATCCTAGCACTTAAAAAATCAATAGGTAGTGAAGAAGCTACTGTAAATGCTAGAACGGTAAATAATAACACAAAACAATCAATTGCTGATTTGCCTAAAAACTTACAGGCTCTTGCAGCATTGAGAAAATAACAAGATTAAAAAACACAAAAGAAATGGCTTTAGATATTTCAACAATTACTGGTTATGTGAATGAGAATTCAGCAGAACTTAAAGCAAAAATGAGTGCTGGTGAAACCAGTGCAAGAAACCTAACGGTTCAAACTGGTGTAAAAGCACCTACAGCAATAAACCTTATTTCAACTGATGCAAACTTCCAAGATGGTTCTGTTGCTGGTTGGACACCTAATGGTACTACTACCCTATCCAATAGAATATTGACACCGGGTGATATCAAGGTACAGGAAGCAATTAATCCAAAAGACATCAACAAAATCTGGATGTCTCAATTAGTTAGTGCTGGTTCTTATGAGGATTCAATCCCATTTGAGCAATACTATGTTCAAACCAAATTGGATGCAATCAATAAGAATTCTGAAAAGGCTATCTGGTTAGGTGATACTGCTAGTGGTGATGCAAACCTTAACAAGTTTGATGGTTTCTTAAAAATTATTGATGATTCTGGTGAAGCAGTAGATGGTAATACATCAGCAGCTACAGAAATCACAAAGGATAATGTGGTTCAATTAGTAGATGATATGTATGCTGCACTTCCATCAGATGTTCTAGAAGCAACTGATTTAAGATTAGCTGTTGGTTATGACGTAGCTAGATTATTTGTAGCCAAACACAAGGATTTGGATATGAGAAACTACGATAAGATAGCTGGAACATTTGAATTTGAAGTACCAGGTTCTAATGTAAGAATGTTTGCTACTTCTGGTTTAAATGGAACTAGCAGAATGATTTTAGGTAGTGCTTCCAATATGGTTATAGGTGTTGACTTAGAAAACGATGAAGAAGCATTCTCTATAAGATATTCAGAAGAAGAATTTGTAGTGAAGTACCACGCAAACTTCAAGAAAGCAACACAAGTAGCTTATCCATCTGAAATAGTTGAATTCACACTTTCAGCATAATAAAATAAAAATAAATGGATGTTGCATCAGTGGCACCCAATATTAAAACACATATAAAATGAATTGTAACAATAAAATTACCGCAGACATTCTGCAAGATTGTGCTGATTTACCTAAAAAGGGATTAGCTGGTAGTAAGGCTGTTATTGTGAATTATTATGATATAGACCAAACTGCAACTACTGTTAGTGGTAGTACAGTTACCAATTTAGAATTGGTTTCTGGTGCATCTGGTTTACAATTGGAATGGTTCAAAGATTTAGCTTCAACTAATTCAACTTTCGCAGCAAATACAGAAGACATAGATGGTTTCACGCATTCCTTCCTATCAAGAATAAGCAACACATCAGCAGAATCTGCTGAAAGAGCAAATGAACTTAAAAACTCTAGGGTTGTAATGGTTGTTGAAACCAAATACAAAGGTGCAGACAATGCAGATGCATATAAAATCTATGGATTTGAAAATGGGTTGGTACTATCAGAAATGACAACCAATTCCAATGAGAATTCTTCTTCTATCCTATTCACTTTAGCGAGTGGTGAAGGTGAAGTTGAACAATACCCATACCTAGTATTAAATGAAGGTGATTACGCTACTAACAAAGCTTCCTATGATAGCTTGTTTGCAGCAGTGTAAAAACTAACCAAAGAATAATTAAGAAGAATGTGGATGGAAGGGGTAACACTTAACCATCCTTTCTTCATTTTCAAAACTCAAATAAATATGAAATCAAAATTTCAATTAAATAAACCACAGGTAATCTACAAGATTGAAAAAGGTGGAAGCAGAACCATCAGCAATCAAAATATGACAGATGAACTAGCTGTTGAATTCTTAAATATCAATCCGGACAGAATCAGATTATTCTCTAAATATCCAGAGAATTATTCTGAAATGTTAGACCAAAAAGAAGGTGAAAATGATGATAACAATAGTAGTGGATTGGAACAATTTAAATTGTCAGAATTAAGGGAACTATACCCACAAATAAAAGCAACTTCCAAAGTTGACTTCATAGCCAAAGTTGAATCAAAAAATGAAGATATATAATGATGTAAAACAAAATATTTTAAGTGTAAAACTAGATAAGCGAACAGAAGTTTATAATTGGGGGTTAGACAATGCTTTCCCTTCACTGATTGAAACTCTAATCAACCTATCAGTAACTTCTAAAAGTTGTGTTGATAAAGTAGCAAAAGCAATCTATGGTAAATCATTTGGTGATGTAGGTAAGACCATCGTTAATTCTGATGGACAAACACTAAATGAAGTTCTAAGAATAGCATCTAGAGAATACGCAAAGCACAACAATCTTTACATCCACATTTCTTACAATCTTCTTTTTGAAGTAACGGCTATCAAAGTATTACCAACCACTAATGTTAGAGTTGGAAAAGCTGATGATTTGGGTTATTCTGGTAAGTTTCTAGTGTATGATAACTGGAATAAGCAAGATGGTAAAATAGAAGCAAAAGCTTTTAAGGTTTACAATAAGTATAACCCAATCAAAAGTGTTATTGAAGCGCAAATAGAAGCTTCTGGTGGTATTAAATCTTATAAAGGTCAAATACTACACATTCAAAAAGACAGTAACTCTATCTATAGCCTAAGTGATTTGAACCCAGTTATGGGTGAAGCATTATTGGAATATAATTCCCAAGTATTTAGAAGTAATGGAGCAGAAAAAGGGTTCCAAAACACAAAGCTTTTAGTCACCAAAGCGTTTGATGGTGATGATGAAAGAAACCAGTTTAGAAATCACTTGAAATCACTTCAAGGTGCTGAAAATTCTGGTAATGTATTACTTCTTGAATCTTCATCAGTAACGGATGACCTAAACACCCAAATCAAACTTGAAGACCTAACATCTAAGTATGATGATAAGCTATTTCAATACAGTGATGAACAAGCTGAAAAGAATATCTGTAAAGCATTTGGGGTGCCTGTAGTACTTGTTGATTCATCCAATGATGGATTGTTTGGTAACAGTGGTGAAATGCTTAAAGAAGCTAAGAAACAGCTATGGGAATCAAGAGAAGAAGATAGAGATATGATAGAAGAAGTATTCCAAAAATTACTATCAAAGTTTCATTCACCATTGGAAGGTGAATTGAAGGTGATTAACCCTCACGCAGAACAAATAACAGAACCAAATACAGCTACCATAGATGAACAATAATTTGATAACAGCAGATGAGTTTGCAAGCTATAGGGATATAGCGAAAAAGCCAGATAAAAAGAAAATTGATGAATGCATCACCCAAGCACAAACTGTTGATTTATACGATGTTTTGAATGAATTCTATTTTGATTTAATTGAAAATAAGGATGAAGAATCCTACCAAGATTTATTGAACGGTTCAACTTTTATAAGTAATGGTAGAAACTATTACCATAGTGGTATAAAATCACTTCTAGCTGATTTGACCTATGGTAGATATATGTACAGTGTAAATGTAAATATGACACCATTTGGTGCTACCCAGAAATTAAGTCAAGATTCATCACCAGTGGATAGAAACCTACTTAAAGATATGGCTAAACAGACACAAATAGATGCTGCCATAAAATTTCAGATGATAGACAAGTATTTGAAAGAAAATAAAATTTTATTCCCTAGATATTCTAGTGGTGATAATCCAAACATCAACACACATTCCCAAAGGTTCAGTGTGATTAAATAAAGAGTAAAACAAACAATATTAACCTTAATGGCATCCAATGATTATAACAATTCAATAGTAGCATTCTTTGCTAAAGTCACCAGATTACAAGATTTCATAGCAATGTTGGTAGGTGCATTTCTTGTGTTTCTTGTCTTCTTCACACCTATCATAGTTGATTGGGATGAACGAGTAGCAAAAAGACAAGCTGAAACCCATTTAAAACAACTGAAGATTGAAGAATCAGCAAGGCAAATGATGGATAGTTTGAGACTAGAAAAAGCTGCCCTAGCCAATGAAAAGTTTCTATATAAAAATGCTCAAATAAATAATTTGATAACTGGTTTGGGTATGCAAATAAATGGAGCATCATCCATAAATATCATAGAAGTACACAATGGTGGAAATGTGATGTTGACTAGTTCTGAATCCTTGGTAACAGTACTTTATTCCAATGATTTTATAAGGAACGTAAATATTAAACAACACTATGCAAACTACCCATTAGAACGTGGAATTAGTAGATATTTTCTGATGATGCTAGAAGCTGATGGTAAACCAGTATTTATTGAAGATGTTAGAAACTACCCCAATATTTATGAGACTGCTTCAATTCAATCTTTGGACTTAATCAATGTAAAATCAATGATAGGATGTTACATAAAAGCTGGAACCAAGGGAACATATTTTATAAGTATCACCTATCCATATTACCAAGCAAAGAATGAAAAAGATGCACTTTACGCAATGGTGCTGTTATCCAATGCCAGAAAAGATTTATTAAGGCTATTGGATGTAAAATAAGGGTAGTTACCCAAAAGAGAAACAATTAAAATAGATGAGTATAAGAATAGAAAATGTAGATAGTAACTACTTCACACTTAATTTGACCAAGTACCCTAAAATCTACCAAGCAATAAAACTTGGTAGAAATAACATTGGTATTTATAACATATACGATACAAAACAACAATTATTAGAAAGCACTAGATATGATGAATTAATTCTAAACGGTAACACCTTTTCTAGTGCTGATAGTTTGATTGATAGTTTGATACCAACATTATACAATGGTATTGACAATATTGATGTTTCTGGTTCTACTGGTGAACCAGCAAGAGTTGAAGTAATTAATAATCTTTCTTCATCTTCAACCACTAAACCACTTTCAGCATTACAAGGAAGGCTATTAGATGAAAAGAAATTAGAAATTGATGGAATAGCAGTTGATTCTGGAAGATTGGGTGGTTTCTTACCAAGTGACTATGCATCAGCTTCACAAGGGACTAAAGCAGATTCTGCTGTTCAACCACAAGATTTGGGTACTGCTGCAATTACTGATTCAACAGAATATGCAACAGCAGCACAAGGTGCCTTAGCTGATTCATCTATACAACCGGATGATTTAGGTACTGCTGCACTTACCGATTCAACAGATTATGCAACAGCATCACAAGGTGCTAAAGCAGATACAGCATTACAAGTATCAGATGTCATTGATAGCCTTACTTCCACCCTATCTAATAAGGTTTTGTCAGCAGCAAAAGGGAAGGAATTAAATGATAAAATAATTACTATAAATGCTCTTCTAACATCAGATGATTCAACCTTAGATGAAATACAAGAACTAGTTGATTTTATAAAACAAAACAAAGAAGATTTAGATGCTTTAGGTATTGAAAACATTGCTGGTTTGGTAGATGCTTTAGCAGTTAAACTTGATATAGATGGAAAAGCAGTTGATTCAGATAAACTTGGTGGTAAACTACCTTCTGAATTTGCAACAGCAACACAAGGTGCTAAAGCTGATTCAGCAGTACAACCAGAAAACCTAGGTAGTGCAGCTTTCACTGATTCTACAAACTATGCTACAGCTGCACAAGGTGTAAAAGCTGATTCAGCAGTACAACCTGAAGATTTAGGTGATGCAGCATCAACAAGTTCATCTGATTATGCCACGGCAACACAAGGTGCCTTAGCTGATTCAGCAATACAACCTGAAGACCTTGGTAGTGCAGCATTCACGAATTCATCAATATATGCTACAGCAGCGCAAGGAACGAGAGCAGATTCTGCTGTGCAACCTAATCAAATATCACAGTTTGAAGATGGTTCACAGCTTAATTCAAGAGATACTGAAAACCGAAAAAGAAGCAATCATAGTGGAACACAAACAGCAAACACTATAAGTGATTTTAGCACCGCTGTTGCTTCCAATTCTGCAGTGGCAGCAAATACTGCTAAAATAAGTAATGCCAACCATACAGGTGATGTAACCGGTGCTACAGCCCTTACGATAGGTAATGGGAAGGTAACAAATACAAAAATTGCAATAGGTACAATTACTAATGATAGGTTAACGACAATGTTGGGAAACCATATTAAAGGAAGACTTAATACTAATGGTACAGCACAAGATTTATCTGCATCACAGGTAAGAGATATTATTGGTTTAAATACCACAAATTATGCAACGGCAGCCCAAGGTGCTTTGGCTGATAATTCCGTACAACGATTACTAGAAGTTAATACTTCTCAAACCATAAATGGGTCTATAAATATTAATACTAATGGGTCTATACCATTAACATTAACTAGAGTCGGAGTTACTAATGTATTACAAAGTTTTAAGGCTGATAATGGAACTAGATATTTAGGTTTTAATGTTTTAGATGGGGTTTTTGGAGTAGGTAATTCTGTTGCTTCTCCAAGTGTTATGCCATTTAGAGTAGATACTAATACTGGAAAAATAACAGCTAATGGTAGTACATCAGATGATTGGGACTTAGCTAAAACCGCAGTACAAAGAACTGGAAAATCTATTCAAAGCATAGATGGTAATATTATACAACAAGGTAATCAACCGTATTATAAATTAACTCACGCAGCAACTGGTGGTGATTTTAGAAATATTGTAGCTGGCAATACTTCTTTTATTCAAGCTGGTTTAGATAATACAGATGATGTAGGTAATATTTTATTTACTGGTAGAAATGGTAATACTCTTAATTCTTTAAGAGTAAGATACCAAAATATAGATAGAGATATATATCATACAGGAAACTTTCCTACTTCTGATTTTGCAACAGCAGCGCAAGGTGTCAAAGCTGATAATTCAATCCAATATGGTGATAAGAATACTAACTCACTTAGTGGAGCTATAACACCAGATTTTGCAGCAAACAAAGCTAATCTACTGGATAATGTTGATTTAAATACAGCTACTAGAGCTGGTTGGTATTTTGTCAATGGTGGTGCAAATAGACCTAATCCGGCTTCAACATTATATTACTTACAAGTTTCAACCTATGCTAACCTTAACTGTGTACAAGTAGCTTACCCTTATGGTCATAGTAGTGTAGGAAGAGATATTTGGTATAGAACATTATTTCAAGGTTCTTGGCTTACTTGGAAAAAAGTAAGTACTTCTGATGAAGTTGCAACAACAGCGCAAGGAACGAAAGCTGACAACTCTGTTCAAAAAACAGGACAAACTACTCAATCGATAGAAGGAAATTTAAGTGTTGGTGGAAACGTTACTGGAAATAAATTAATATCTACCGAACTAGATGTATTTGCAGAAAACCTACCTACTAAAATAGGTAGGTCTGCTAGTCAACATATAGCGATACAAGGAGATTCTACTGGTAACTACTTAACAGGTGTAGGTAATAAAAACACCATTTTTCAAAGAGATGGTTATGCTAGAATGGTTTTTAGAATTGATGGTGTCCAATTCAGCACAAACTCTAATACATCCAGATACGACTTATTTATTAATGAAAGTGATGGTTTTGTAGGAATAAATAATGAAACACCTAATGAAAGATTAGATGTTATAGGTAATGTAAAAGCCACCAACTTTATAGGTAACGGTTCTCAATTAACAGGGGTGGCGACAGCAGCACAAGGTGTTAAAGCTGATAATGCTATACCGAAAGCTGATGTTAGCCAAAACAGATTTGGAACCTCAACAACTAAAGTTGTATCTGAAAATGCCTTAAGATTAACCAATGAATACACAGAGTTTGTTGATGCTAGGGTTGATTATGTTGAAGATGATTTATTAGACGCAACACAAGATATAGATGCAATATTCAATCAAAATAGTACACAACAAACTAGTATCAATTCTAATACTAATAGAATAACTACACTAGAAAATAATCAAGTAACCGATAGCGACTTGAATGCTCAAATTGGGCGTATCAATAATATTGAAGTAACAATGGCTAGAAGGCTTAGATGGTTTAATAACCATACCACTTCTTTGACCTATACTACTGATGCTTCTGATAGATTTAAAACAGTAATAATTGGTGATGCTGGTACACCTAATGTAAATAAAGTAATTATAACTAATGCTTGTTTACAGTCTACAGAAGATAGGGTTGAATTTGAAATTATTGGTGATAATCAAGTAACGTTTGAAAGTGAGAGCGGTGTTTCATTAAAACATAATAGCAAACTCACTAATAAGTCAGATGGTGTAAATGCTAGGATAGTTGTAGAAAAAGGATTTGAAAAAACAGAAATTTTACCAGATGGTACATCTTGGTATTTTAGAAATTACTTCAAGTTATCCGGTGATTTAGAACCAATACCTACAACGGGAACTGGTGGAACACCTACAACCTATTCCAGAATATTAGCTAGAAATGTCAATCAACAAAACGCTTGTGACTTTGTATCAAGTAGTACCTACTACTTAGACCAAAATAGTTTCAGTTCAGCAACCTTTATTTATTCTGATGCAAATGCTAATACTGCAGCACCAGTAGGATATTATACAGATGGAAACATAAATAGATATTGGGACGGTTCAACTTTAGGAATAGATAATTTTTGTAGTACGAACACAGGTGGTGTTGGATTTGAATAAGAGTAAAAGAAAAAGATTTATGAACGAAAATGAGATTAAATAATGAAGGATTAGAACACATAAAAAAATGGGAAAGTTTTAGAAATCACCCATATATACCAGTTAAAGGTGATAGACCAACCATAGGATATGGGAACACCTTTTACGCTGATGGTACACCAGTTAAAATGACTGATAACCCTATCACATTAGAACAAGGTGAAACCCTTCTAAAACTGATTGTAAAGCAGTTTGAAGGTGTGGTAAACAGATATGTTACAAGTGATATAAACCAGAACCAGTTTAACGCCCTAGTATCATTTACTTATAACGTTGGTTCAGCTAATTTTAGAAGAAGCACATTACTAAAGAAGATAAATAATAATCCAAATGACCCATCTATAGAATACCAATTCAAAAGATGGAATAAAGCATCTGGTAGAGTATTGAAAGGACTTACCAGAAGAAGAAATAGTGAAGCATATTACTATTTCACACCAATAACAGATTGCCCAAATATCCTATCATAATGGAAAAGAAAAACATAGGTCAACCATCAAAACTTCCAACATTTTTAGTGGAAATGAAAGGATTGTTAGAAGACCCTAGAACGGTTATTCTAACAGATAAAGAATTATTGGTAGCAGTTAATCAAAGATTACCAAAGAATCTAAGGGTTTCACTTAGTTGTTTTGAATTCTGGAAGACACCCAATCTTAATAGTAAAAGTCCTGAAAACATAGAACAATTAGATGATGATATGGTAGAGGATTTTAGGCAAACACTAGCGTATGCCAGAGTCCACCAAAAGATGAATCTTACCGGTAATATGTTAGATGAAAAAAATAAAAATCAGTGGGGTGCTAGTTGGTTACTGGAAAGAAAATTCAAGGATTTACAAGTAAACAAAGGTGGTGGTAACATCCAAATAGGTACTGGGAACATCACACTAAAAATTGAAGGTGGTGATTCAAATGTCATAGATATGATAGATGTGGATTATGAAGTGGTTGACGAGCAACCCAAAAGGCTAATAACTAAAAAGGATAACGATATGTAAGAATTGAAGGTAACAAGAGCATTTAATAAAATTGCAGCAATACAAGACAGAATAAGAGTAATACAAGGTGCTGGTGGTTCATCTAAAACCTATAGCATCCTACAGTGCATAATAATTCTTTGTGCTAAGGCAAAAAGACCATTAACCATATCCATAGTATCTGAATCATTTCCACACCTAAGAAGGGGTGCGGCAAAAGATTTGATAGATATTCTTCAAGATAATGGGTTATACGATGAGAAAAACCACAACAAAACCAACAATTATTACAAGCTAAACGGCTGCACCATTGAATGGTTTGGTGTTGAAGATGGTAGTAAGTTAAGAGGTGCAAGAAGGGATATTTTATTTGTCAATGAAGCAAATAATATCAATCGTGAAGCATTTACCCAGCTATCAATAAGAACAAAAGAATTTATTTTTTTAGACTATAACCCTTCACACTTAAGTTGGATTAAAGATTACATAAAAGAAGACAAATCAAACTTTGTTAAGCTTTCCTATCTAGACAATGAATTCCTATCATCAGCAGTAATTGAAGATTATAATGCAGCAATTAAAAAAGCAGAAGCTGGAAGCAGTTACTGGAAAAATTTTGTTGCTGTTTATGTCTATGGTGAAGAAGGTCAAGTGGATGGATGTATCTATGAGTATGAAAAAATTGAAGGTGTACCATCAGATGCTAAATATCTTGGTGCTGGTTTAGATTTTGGATGGAATGACCCTAATGCATTAGCCAAAATATTTCTAAGAGGTGAAAGAGATTTAATTATTGATGAATCGCTTTACAAAGCTGGTTTACTCAATAATCAGATAGTTCAACACATTAAAAAAGATGTCGAATTAGCACATCACATAATTGTTTGTGATTCTGCTAGACCTGAAATAATCAATGAACTAAGAGGTAATGGAATTCCAGCTAAAGCAGTTAAAAAAGGTTCTGGTTCAATCCTAGATGGTATATCAATTCTTCAAGGGTATAACCTATTTGTCACTAAGAGAAGTGAAAATTTAATCAATGAGTTCAACAGTTATACTTGGGAAAAGGATAACGATGGCGAAAAGTTAAATACCCCTATTGATAAGCATAATCACGGATTGGATGCTATCAGATATTTTGCAATGGATAGACTATCCAGCACTTCCAATAATTACAACACTTTAAGATGGGTTAGCTGATGGAAGAAATAAAGAACTATAAACTGGTCGACTTCCTGAAACAAGATAGAACACTGATTGATGATTATGTATCTATCCTATCTCATTCATTACCTGTTCCAACTAAGAAGGAATTATGGTTTATGAAGCTAAAACACGTTGAATTCATAAAACAGAACATTAATTCTACCGATGATGATTCAATAATCCAGATACTAAAGTTAACAGAAGGGATTAAAAAGAAGGAAGTGCTGAATATGACTATCACAAAATTCTTTGGTAAAATCAATTCAGTAAAGCAACAATTGGAAACAATCAGTAAAGCAGAACAGCAATTGGAAAGTGACCACATCAACCCTAAATGGGAAGCGGTAGATGGTTCTAAAAGAATGGCAAAGTTTGGAATACTTAACATTCTGGATAACCTAGCAAACGGTGATATACTGAAATGGGAAAAGGTAAAGAACCTTCAATTTTCAGATGTATTTACAAAACTTCTAATGGATAAGACTAAAAACGATATCCAGATAGAAATGAATAATGTAAAGATTAATTGAAATGAATGTACGAACTATTAAAACAGATATGTAATGATAACAATTGGGTGTTCCAGTATGCTAGAAAAGATTATGCAAATCTATTTGATGAAGTAGAACAAATAGGTGTACCACATCTATTTGTTGACCCAATAAGAAAACAAAAAGTATATGGTGATATGGGTGAATTGGAAGAAACAAAATACAGTGGTTCATTTATGCTACTTCTATCATCAGATATTGACGATGAAGACTATGACACCAAGTACCAAAATAACATCAAACCAATCGCTACATCAGCAGTTGAAACAATAGAGAATTCAATAAGATGTACCGGTGATTATTCTATTAGTGTATGGGATGAAATAGAAGTAATTAATGTATTTGATTACTCATTTGATGGATTACTAATCACTTACCAAATCAATGATTAATAGTGATGAAATAATCAAACAAGAAATTGAAGTCCTACTGGATGAAATTAAAGCGGTTTATAATGCATCTGGTAAAAGAGCATCTGGACAATTTGAACAAGGTTTACAAGCTACCTACACACCAAATAAAGCGGTGATTATGGGTTATCCATACCTAGCTGGTCGTGGTGCTACCAAAAATGGTCATACAGATGGTGAACCTTATCTAGTTGAATCCATTAGAGATTGGATTGTTAGTAAAGGAATAACACCAATAGAAGCAACGATGAGTGTTACCAGCCTTGCTTGGGCTATAGCTACCAAAATACATAAGGAAGGTACCAGCAAACAATACCACCTAAAAATCTATGAAGAAGTGATAACACCACAAAGAATAGATGATATAATAAAGAAGGTTTCAGTTTTTAATGTAACCCAATTCACAAATGAATTAACTGCATCACTGAACCTATTAGTACAAGATATTTAAACAAATGGCAATTCAAATAATAAAACAACCATCTACAGATTTAATCAATCCAGCTTACAATGATTCTTACATCAGCTTCAATAGTACCATAGCAAATGATTTTAAAGCTGAAATAATTATCGATGGTACACAATTATTTACAATCTATCCAGACCTACAAGGTAATTACCTACTCAACCTAAAACCGCTTGTGAAAGGTAAATATGAGGGGTTTGAGGACTTAAATACAGATAATGATGATACTAATGGAAGAAATATAGATGGTGTTTTAAAATCACTTAGAGTAAATATTACGGTATTCAATAATGTCTCAGTTGATACCATTGAGTTATCGTATGATTTTTCCAGAAGTGTAAAACAAGTAGGTGAAGATATCTACGATAACAACCTACAAGTTCTATCTGCATCTGTTAACGGAATTGATTACAACCTAACTTATTTTGAGGGTTACCCATTTACAGTTGATATTCTAAAGGTAGAAGATGATGCTACACTACAAGTAAGAAATATCAATACATCAACTGTTTCAGCACCAATATTTTCCATCAAAGATTCTTCTTTTAGATTCTACATTGATGATAGCATCAGTAATTGGACGAATAATAATTATTTAGGTCTACCAGATACCTTAAACAAACTGGAAATATTGGAAGATGGACAGTCAAAAACCAATTTGAACCTTTTAAAGATTGAACCAAAATGTGGTGTTTACTTGAAGTGGTTCAATAATCAAGGTGGGTTCAACTATTGGTTATTTGATGAATTCTATAAATCATCTATAGATACTTCTACCCTATCCACCATTGGTAGAAACACTTTCAATAATGTAGGTGAAGGAATTATAGCACCAACTAGGTTAATTGGTAAACAAGGTTCTAAGCAGCTAAACCTAAAGACCAGGGTGGATTCAAAGGAACAAAGAGTTATAGAATCTCTTTACACTTCACCTCTAGTACAGATGTATTCAGCTACGGAACCATTTCAAAGTGGACAATGGATAGATGTTACAACCAAATCAAAATTGGAAACCAACAACAAACCAATGAAAAATAAAATAAGCGTAACCATTGAGTTACCAGAAAGCATATTACCAACCCTATAAATGAATACAGTAACAGTAAATGGAAAGCAATTAGACTTATATGAAGGTGAAGAAATAAACCTAACCTATCAGATAAACAATATCAGTGATATAAGTACTAGAAACAGTACTTATAGTAACACTATATCATTTCCTAAAACCAGTAGGAATATTACAATATTTGAAAACTTAGGTATTAATGGTAATACCTCAAATGTGCCTTATAGGAAGTTACCTTGTTCCTATAATTCTGATACCATACCCATCATATCATCCGGATATATGCAAGTGAGGGAAACTAACAAAGATTCATTTGATGCTGCAATCTTTGATGGTATAATCAATCTCTCAGAGAAAATTAAAGGTAAAAAGCTTAGTGATTTAGATTTTGGTGAATACAATCATTTTTTAACCGAAACCCTTTGGTTAGATAGTCATTCGAACACTAATGGTTACACCTACCCATTTGCAGATTATGGTGGTAAATTCAGTGGTGACCTATGGCAAATTGAATATCAACTACCAGCACTATTTCTATCCACACTTTGGGATATGATTTTCACCCAAAATGGATATACCTATGAAGGTGACTTATTTGAATCAGAAGATTTTAAAAGAAAAATTATCACACCCAATAAGGGATTGGATGTGGTCAATATACCACCATCAAATGATTCATTAATCTCTAGCTATACTTCATCAGATGAAGGTGGTTTCTATCAAGGTCAAAACAGGGTTACTCATTATTTCCCAATGCCTTTAAGTTTAACCAACGGCAGTACAACGAGCTTTAGAATATCTAATGGCAATATCATTTCAAACTACACCGGTAGAATTAAGGTAGAATTGACACCAGATTTACTTGAATACTATGGTGGATGTTCAACCGAAATACTAAGAAATGGTAATGTAGTTCTAAATAATAGAAGCTTGAATACCACACAAACAGCATTTATAGATGTAGCTGTTGGTGATGTTCTTAGAGTTCAAACCAAAGCAGAATCACAATACTATGATTATGACCCAGATTTCAATGATGAATATGATGAAGGTTACGTATACGACTTTAGTAACATCGCTACCCTATCGCTTTATGAAGTCAGTGGTGGTCGTTTAATAGACTTTTCCAAGCTGTATGTGGATGTTGACCAATCAGCATTTATTAAATCTATAATGCAGCATTATGGGCTAATCGTATCAGCTACCAATGGAAATAATTTAAAATTTCTTACTATGGAAGACCTATTGAAAAATAGGGCTAATGCAGAAGACTGGACTGATAAGGTGATATCTATTGAGAGTGAAAATTATTCATTGAATGATTATGCCAGAAACAATAGAATGAGGTTCAAATATGAAGAAAACAATGAAGAATTGTTAGTACCACAAAGACAAGATGGAAACCTATTTATAGACAATGAACATCTAGCAGAAGAAAAGGATTTATTCACTTCAATTTTTAGGGTAAGGAACTTTAGTATTTATAATTCCCAAGGTGCATTGAAACAAATACCATTATGGAAAACAAAAGAAACCAATGGTACCATTCAATATGAACCAATCAAAAGTGATTTATCCCTACTAAGACACGAAAAGCCTAATAAGATTTTCAACTATAAACTTTATGATAATGGTGCTGTTAGTAGTTATGCCGGTTTAATATCATCTGTAAGTGATGATGATTGTGATTTTGATTACTTCATCAATAACTACTATTCAGAACTAACTAAGCTTTTGAATAAAAACAAAAAGGTTACCATCAATGCCTTTTTAACTGATATAGACTTAATGAACCTATCATTCATCAGGCTTAAGTATTTAAAACAGACCGGTAAATATTATTATTTGAATACAGTAAAAAGTAATAGCAAAGGAACAAGCAAAATAGAAATGTTTGAACTGAATGATTAATAAGATGCAGTAGCATCACAAAAGGAAACACTATGCAATAGAATGCCAGAAGTAATTAAAATAGCTGAACTAGCGATTGATAACAAGAAGCTGATAAGCGAACTAACCAAAACCAAAAAAGCGATTGATGAACTATCTCAAACGCAAAAAGAATTAAAAAGAAGTGGTGATACATCCAGTGAAACTTTCATTGAAAATGAAGCTGCATTAAAATCACTTAAGTCAGAATACAACAAACAACAAAAGGTACTTCAAGCCACTACCCAAGCAAGTGAGAAACTAACAAAGGAACTTAACAAAGAAGTACGTTCTGTTGATATGGCAGTTGCTAACAACAAAGAACTAAGAACTGTTAGAAATCAACTTAATACTGAAACTAAAGAAGGTGCTGATGCACTTAAAGAAATCAACGATAAGATTAATGAGAATACAGAATACATTAATGAAAATGGTTCTGACTTGGAACAACTTAAAAACAACGTTGGTAACTATAAGGAAGGTATCACCGATGCATTCCAAGAAATAAACATCTTCAACGGTGGATTAGCTGGATTTTCAGAACGTGCTAAAGCTGCTGGTGGAACCACACCCCTATTGATTAATGGTTTAAAAGGAATGGCTAGTGGTTTTCTAGGACTAGCTAAAGCTTCATTAACATTTATTGCAACACCAGTTGGTGCTGTACTAGCTGTATTAGTTGGTGCATTCCTTTTGGTGAAGAATGCTATGAATCGTTCAGAAGAATCTACTAATAAGATTACCAAGGTGTTTTCTGTATTTACAGGATTCGCTAAGAAGCTTTTACAATCCTTAGAACCACTTGGTGAATTTATTATAGATGGTATTGTAAAAGGTTTTGAACTAGCTGAAAAAGCTATTTACGAAACATTAGAAACTGTTTCTAATGGTCTAGCTGCGTTAGGGTTAGATAAAGCAGCAGAAGACCTTAGAGCCTTTAATAAAGCTGTTCAAGAAAACGCTGTACAATCCAAAGCTTTAGCTGATGCAGAAGCCAAACTAACCAAAGGAAAACGTGAACTAGAAAAGATTCAAAAGCAAGCAGAACTAGATGCTGAAAAGCAAAGACAAATTAGGGATGATGAAACTAAATCAACTAGGGAAAGAATAAAAGCTAATGAAGATTTAGGTAAGATTCTAAAGAACCAAGCAAAAGAAGAAACTGCTATCAATCAATTAGCAATTGATATCGCAAAGCAAAAGGTTAAACAAAATGGTGCTAATGCAGAATCACTAGATGAACTAGCAGAAGCTGAATTAAAACTATTGGACACCCAAGAAAGAATTAATTCACAAGAATCAGAACAACTTGTAAACAGGGTTGCAATCCAAAAAGAAGCAGCAGATAAAGCTAAAGAATATGCAGATAAAGCGATAGCCAGACAACAAGCGCAACTAGATTTATTAATAGCAGAACAAGGTATAAGAGCAAAGACCCTAGAAGAGCAGTTGGAAGATGAAAAGGTAATTGCTGAAAAGTCAATTGAAATACTAAAAGCTGAACTTAAGAATAAGAATATTCTGCAAGAAGAATATGAAACTGGTGTTCTGGAAATCAAACAAGAACTAGCTAGAAGACAAGCTGAAATAGCTGTTGATAATGCTGAATATGAACTAGAACAATACAAGCTAGCTAACCAATCCAAAATAGATTCTGATAAATATTTCAGTGATGAAGCATTAAGAATTGAAGAAGAAAGATTAAATGCTATTGCTGAAAAGCAAAGAGAGTTTGAACAACTTAGATTAGAAGAAGGTGTATCTAGTCAGACAGAATACAATAGGGCAATCAATGCAATCAATGAAGAAAATAGGATTGCTCTTGAAGAAGCTGAATTAGCTAGAAATGCTGCTATAAAAGAAAAGGAACTAGAAGACCTAGAGAATAAAAAAGAAATTGATGCAGAACGTAGAGAAGGTGAAATACAATTAGCCTATGATAGATTAGAACAAGATAGATTACAAGAAGTTGAAGCAGCACAAAGAACTGGTGCATCTATTGAACTTATCAATGAAAAGTATGCAGCTAGAAAGATAGCAATTGATGAAGCTGTTAAGGATGCTAGAATTGCTGCAAGTGAACAAACACTAGGTGCTATAGCACAACTGTTAGGTAAACAAACAAGAGCCGGTAAAGCTGCTGGTATTGCACAAGCAACCATAAACAGTTACCTAGGTTTTACAGAAGTACTTGGTGCTAAATCTGTATTGCCAGAACCATTTGGTAGTATTCAAAAAATTGCAAGTGCTGGTGCTATCGTTACATCTGGATTACAAACAGTTAAAAAGATTGCTTCAACTGATACCAAATTTGCTAGGGGTGGTTTGTTATCCGGTAGAAGTCATTCACAGGGTGGAATTAAAACACCATACGGTGAACTAGAAGGTGGTGAAGCAGTTATTAATAAACGTAGCACATCGATGTTTGCGCCTATTCTATCAGCTTTAAATGAAGCTGGTGGTGGTGTTAAGTTTGCCAACGGTGGTATCTTGGGTAATGTATCTATTAAACCATCAGCACTTATTGATTATGATGTATTAGCAAGCAAGATTGCAGATAGTAATAGAAGTTTACCATCACCAAGAGTATCAGTGGATGAAATATCTAGGGTATCAAACAACGTAAGTGTAATTGAAGCATCAGCTTCATTTTAAATACCCATTCGGTGATGATAAGAAATACCCCTTATGGGGTATTTTTTTATACTCAAAAAATAAATTACATTTAATGAACCAATTATAAATCAACCAATTATGAAATCAATTACAATTTTTCAACCTAGTAAAACATTCCTTTTAATAGTTCTAATAGGAGTTGTTAGCATTTCCTGTAAAGAAACAAAGAAAGAAGAAGCTTCTGAATCAATGAGTGAAGCTATGTATGAAGAAGATGAAGATGAAATGGGGTCGATAGTTGATATAGCGGAAGAAAATGAGGATTGGTCAACCTTGGTGTCGGCTACAAAAGCTTCTGATTTTGAAGAGATTTTTGCAACTGCTAATAAAGCAGCTATCGAGCAAATGGAGCAAGAATCATTGAAGATTTATAATTCGTCGGTAGCAGTGAATTCTTATGACTATGAAGTAGACTTTTCTGGATTGCCACATATGAATATGCTAAAGGATAGAACCTACGTTAAAAACGCAGGTATCGATGTTTATAGAGATAAGTTAGAATTACTTTTAGGTAGAATAGTTTACAAAAGCCCTAATGGTATGAAAGTAGGTGGTATTCAATTTAGTAAAGATGATTATAAACCGAAAGTAGAAACACCAAAGAACGGTGAACTAGAATCACATATTTACAAAGATGAAAGAAATACATCTTTTGGATTATTTATAGGTGTAAATCTCAATGAAAAGGAAATAGCTAACTATACTGTTACAGATATTCTCAAAGCAGTCCTAGACAGTAAATATATTGATGATAAGAAATTAGTAAACGGTATTACAGCAATGAGAACATTAGCCCAAGCAAATGATGAAAAGATGTATCTCATATCCGGGATTACGGTTACTGAAATAACATCAAAGAAATTCAAAGAAAAGGGTAATAAAATCACAGTAAACAATTTACCTTCACCAGCATCTGCATTCTCATTTGAAAACAAATTGTACACATCTAACACCAGTTTTAAACGTACTTACCAAGTAGGATTAAGTGTTACAGATTTAGATGTTTATGTTGCAGAACGAAATCTTGAAGCCGAACTAACGCCTGATACAGAATAAATGTAAACTTTGAAATACTGGTTAAAACGTCAATGGAGCTATTACTTAGAATGGCTTAGACCATCTGAAAAAGATTATAGATACACGAACAACTATAATAATCCCAGAACTGATATTTTTAATACAGTATTTGGTAAGCTTCTAATTTCATTGTTTGTGATTGTCGTAGTGATGGCGATACTTTATAAGTATTTAATCCCTCTAATACTTTGATTACGACAACCACCACATTAGATACTTTAACAGATGTCGCCTTAGTAGGCGGTGGAGCTTATCCACAACCTGGAGAGATCTCTTTATCGCACAACGGTGTACTTTTTCTCGACGAACTACCAGAATTTAAAAGAGCCGTTTTGGAAGTCATGAGACAACCTCTTGAGGATCGCGAGGTGACTATTTCGAGAGCAAAATTTACGATTACCTATCCATCCAGTTTTATGTTGGTGGCGAGTATGAACCCAAGTCCCAGTGGTTATTTTAACGATCCCAGCGCACGGGTGCAAAGTAGCCCAGCCGAGATGCAACGCTATCTGAGCAAGGTTTCTGGGCCATTGTTGGATAGAATTGACATCCATATTGAGGTCACTCCAGTGCCCTTTGAAAAGCTTACCGAAGATCGCCCAGCAGAAAAATCTACCGTGATTAGAGAGCGTGTTACGGCGGCGAGAAATGTTCAAACGGCTCGCTTTCGCGAAAGCGATAAAACCCATTACAATGCACAAATGGGAACAAAAGAGATAAGAAAATACTGTGCACTCGATGATGCTAGCAAAGATTTATTGAAAAATGCGATGGAACGCTTAAATTTGAGCGCTCGCGCGTACGATCGCATCTTGAAGGTGGCCAGAACCATTGCAGATCTGGATAAAAGTGAGCGAGTGACCGGCACGCACATTGCCGAAGCCATACAGTACCGCAGCCTAGATCGTGATGGTTGGTTGGCATAAAATAGTTGAATATGAGCAAGAACGATATACTTGAATTAGAACAGTTGCGGGAATCCTTTGGTGATGATCCTGAAACTTTTGTTGCGGTACTGGAAATGTTCATGCAAGAAGTTCCCATGGATTATGACGACCTCATAAGCAAAATGGGTCAGGAAGATTATTATGCCTCTGGTTTGCTTGCCCACAAAGTCAAAAGCAGCTACCGCATGCTGGGCATGGAAAAGGAAACGTTGTTGCTACAAGAAATTGAGGATAGGGCAAAACGTAAGGAGAACACTCACGAGATTCCAGTGCTCTTTAAACAATTTCAAGATGGTTATGAAGAAGGTTTAAAACTGATCATGCGCACCATTAAGCATCTTAAAAAGAAGATATAATTATTTCTTCTTTAGACGTAAGGTCGATTCTTCTCAATCTTCTATAAAGTCTTTGTATTCCCAGAAAAAGGCTTCCAATTTATCCATATTCTCATAAAAGAATTCATACACTTCTGGCCAGTGGGTTTTTCTGGTAATCTTGACACCTTCCATAAAAACAAAAATCCTAGAGATCACTTTACCCGATTCTAAAAGGTAATCCCGCTCAAAAATCAGGTCGTCACCTACTTCATCCCGCATAACCGATTTAAAGCTCTCAAACTTCTCAAAATAGTAGTGCCTAAAAATCTCATCGTCGTGCTCTATATCGATGGAAACCATGGCACGATGGTCTTCCATAGAAAACTTTAGGACAACATCCTTAATCTTGGTATTGTACAACGTCCACTTGCGCTGGAATCTCTTACCGAAAAACGTCCAAAAATCCTGACGTACCTGTTTTGCTTCTTCCTTTGAAAACATAGGCGGTAAAAATACAACCTTGCCATGAAGGAGTTCGCTTTCGCGAAAGCGAGATCATAAAAAATGCGGCTCTCATGAAAGAACCGCATTCTAAAATTGTAATTACTCAAATAATAATTAGAGCCTGATTATCCCTTCATCTTGGCATCTGTTTTCATTTCGTTAGAAGTTGTTGTTTTGTTCTTGACGTATTTTTCAAGCCACTGGTCTTGCTCCCACAACACGTGAAGAATGGACTCTTTTGCCGCATAGCCGTGGCTTTCCTTTGGTAGCATCACTAACCTTGCCGTGGCTCCTAATCCCTTCAAAGCGTTGAAATAACGTTCACTTTGCAATGGGTAGGTACCACTATTGTTGTCTGCCTGCCCGTGTACCAATAGAATAGGCTCGTCCACTTTTTCTGCATTCATGAATGGTGACATCGTGTTATAAATGTCTGGTGCTTCCCAGTAATTGCGTTCCTCACTCTGGAAACCAAAAGGTGTCAAGGTTCGATTATAGGCTCCTGATCTCGCGATACCAGCGGCAAATAAATCAGAGTGCGCAAGTAGGTTTGCGGTCATGAAGGCGCCATAACTGTGGCCGCCAACTCCTACTCTATTTCTATCGATATAACCCATGTCATCCACGGCATCTATGGCAGCTTTTCCGTTTGCCACTAATTGCTTGATAAAGGTATCGTTAGGCTCTTGATCACCTTCACCTATGATAGGGAAAGCAGCATCGTCCAGCACGGCATAACCCTTCATGACCCAGTACACAAAACTACCGTAGCTAGGGTATATAAACTCGTTAGGGTTTTGGGTGTTTTGACCAGCACTGGCTGCATCCTTATATTCACGAGGATAAGCCCATACCAGCATAGGAAGCTTCTCCTTTTTCTTCATGTCATAATTAGGTGGTAGATAAAGAGTCGCACTCAAGTCCACACCATCATCACGTTTGTAAGTAATCAGCTCTTTATGAACATTTTGCAATCCAGAAAATGGATTCTCAAAAAAGCTGATTTGATCCAGTTTATTTTTCTTTTCAATGTTGCGTATGTAGTAATTAGGATATTCTGTAGGACCTTCAATTCTTACCAGAATTTTTCCTTTATCCATATCCAACGCCTCCACCAGCGTTTCCTTTTTATCTGTATAAGCAGATTCATATAAACGTTTAGTAGTTGCCGCGTTCAGGTTCATTTGATCCACAAATGGGAATTGGCCTTTATCACTGTAGCCATCACCCATTAAATAAACATTGCTACCGTTTAGTTTTAGGACACTGTTGCCGTATTCATTTTTAGTGGTAACAAAATTACCAGGGTCTGAATACACATCTTGATAACTGCGGTCAAAAATCACCTTAGGTTCAACCGTGTTGTCTGATGGATCAAAAACATAGGTTCTCGTATTTCTTGTATTCCACCAATAATCATAAGCGATCGCTGTATTGTCATCACCAAACAGAATTCCCGAAAAACGGTCTTTAGTCTTAAGCAACTCTGTAGCTGTGCTATCATTAAAAGGAGCTTCCCAACTGTAAACAATATCACGATAAGGAACTTCTCTTTCTGGATCGCCACCATCCAGAACCTCTGCATACATTAAAGTATGAGGTTTATCTGCTCGCCAGCTCATGTTGCGTTTCCCTTCACGTTCTGCCATGAATCCTTGAGGCATCTCTTCTATGAGTGGTACTTCATTCACGACCGTTACCAAATTTCCAGCCGCATCATAAACGGTAGATTTTTGTGGGAACCTGCCGTAAGTCACTATATAGGAAAACGGTTTTTGCAACTGGGAAACCATCACGTGAGAACCATCTGGTGAAAAGCTCACGCCTGTGTACATAGCACCTGGCAAAAAATCTGTCGCGGTGCCGTCAAGGTTAACTTTAACCAATTTGCTAAGTGCAAGCTGCTCAAAATTGTGCTCGTCTGCCGGGTTTTTCAAAAGATCCTGATAGGTTCTATTCTGGGCTTTAGATCCATCACTGGTAGAGATCGTAGGACCTTCTGGAATGGCGACACTGGTATCGATTAGAGGTTGACGATTTTCTGCCAGCATTTTTACCATGAGAGATTTACCGTCCTCAAACCAGTCAATAGGGTTTCCCATATTGGCATTCACGGTATCATCTGTCAATTTACGGGCACTTGCCGTTGCAATATCCAGTACCCAAACCTCAGTACCATTAGACGTAGTATGCGTCATGGCGATCATGGATTCATCTGGCGACCAGTTCACGTTAGAGAGTTTGGGTTTTGCAGGCAATCCCGTTACCGGTTTTACTTCTTTAGAGCCTACTTTTTGAATCGCAACCTTGTCATAAAATGTGGTACGACTACCTATATTGGTTTTAGGGTTGATTCGTAGACCGCCCAATCGCATTTCTTCTTCAGACAAATCTGCAATGGATTTATAGGTATCCCGATACAGCAGTATCAGGTTTTCGGCCTTTTCATCAATGAGTGCAGATGGTGGTCGATCATAGTCCACTAGTTTCATGATCTCTTCAGACGGTTGTTGATAGGATAGTTTTTCTTGTGAGTTCGCTTTCGCGAAAGCGATATAAATCATCGCGATGCAACACAGTTTTATTATTCTCATGAATTCAAAAGTTAGATACCTAAAAATAAGAAATTAAGAACAATTGAATTTACTAGATCTAGCGAAAACGTTATAGTAAAACGAGGCACCTATTTATTTGTTAAAAATTGAGATAAACTCTGTATAAGCAAGGTGTTATGCCTTTGTGGAATCAACAATTTGGATATATTTGATATGAAACAAATTAAAATAATTATGACAAGAAATTACTTTACGATAATCTTTTCGTTTTTTATAGCAACGATTTGTGTACACGCACAACAAGTTACTTACAATGGAAATGGGAATACCGGTTTTGGAGGACCTGTTGGCAACGGTACTCTTCAATTGACAGATGATGGGACAACGGTCACAGGAACTTTTACTAAAGGTGGTGCGGGCTTCAATGATACCATGGTAATTTACATATCTGCAAGTTCGACTGGTAGAACAAATACTGTAGATATTAATGACACCAGCGATGATTATCGACGTGCAGTATCAAATGCAAATTCTTCTGCTATCTTTTTCCCTCCTGGTTTTGAGGTTTCTCATGCAATAGCAATCAATACTAACCAGCCAAAATTGTTTTCTATTCCAAGTAACGGTAACGTCGGCACTGGTGCTGGAAATAATGAACTTAATTTTATAAAAAATGTTGGCTCAGGGTTTAATTCTGGTGATGTTTCTTTTACATTCTCTTTTAATTGGAGTGATTTAGGGCTTGACGGCTCAACTGGTCTTAATTTTGGATTCTTAGCTACCTACGGGAATCCGAATGACGGAGATCCGAATGGAATGTTTTCATCTGACGAAGCGTTAGGTGGCGGAATCTCTGCAGGAAATCCAGGGAAACTCAACGAAATGACTTTTACACAATATTTTGATTACCCACAAGGTAGAACCCTAGGCATTGCGGCCACGGCAAGTGCAGGTTTTTGGAGCAGTCCAGGCGTTTGGACCAATGGAAATCCTCCTGGAGCAGAAGACCAAATCACCATTCAAAATGCCGTTATAACAGATGTACCTATTACCATCGATAATTCTATAACGGTCAATACCGGTTCTACTTTGACAATAGCAGCTAATCAAGTCATGAACCTCAACGGTTCTTTGACTAACAATGGAACGACTCGTTTTGCCAGTAGTGCCAGCGGTACCGCCCAATTATTAAATAGTGCCACGGCTACCGTTAACGGTGACATCACGGTAGAACGATTTATTCCTGCAGCAAATAATAATAGAAGAGCGTTTCGTTTTGTAACCTCTGCAGTGAATACATCAGGATCAATTTTTGCCAACTGGCAAGACAACGGCAATAGCGTACCAGGAGTTGGAACCCATATAACGGGTTCAGAAACTGGTGCTAATGGTTTTGATGCTACTCCTTCTGGTAATCCATCGATGTTCTCATTTGACAATACAGACGTTTCTGCAAATCAGCAGGTGGCATGGCAACCTATTGACAATACAGATGTGAATACTCTTAGCGCTGGAACGCCCTACCGTTTATTCATACGTGGCGACCGTAATTATAACTTAACCGCTACACCAGCACCAGCACCTAACAGTAATGTCGTTCTACGCGCTACAGGAACCCCTGATCTTGATGGAGCTACATTTAGCAATTTGAATGAAGTAGGTGGCAACTTTAGCCTCGTCGGTAACCCTTTCCAAGCAGTTGTAGATTTTAGGAACCTGACCAAATCTAACTTGAATACTAATTTCATTTACGTATGGAACGCTAATAAAGCGACACAAGGTGGTTATGAAACGATTAGTACAGGTACTACAGATCCTACGGAAACTCCGTTTTTATATGTCCAGCCAGGTCAATCGTTTTTTGTGGCAACAGCGGGAGATGGCGCTGCATCCATAGGGTTTGAACTGGATGACAGATCGCCTTCCAACAGCAATTTGGTCACATTCTCAAATGAAGATGTTGCAAGTATGAAGTTAACTTTGTATTCTATGGTGGATGGTAATACTGTGCGCCTGGATGATCTTAAAATTGTTTTTGATGGTGACAACGAGATCAACATTAACGATTCCAATAAGATTTTCAATCCTGAAGAAAACTTGTCGCTTCTTAAAGGATCTTCTTACTTGGCTTATGAAAGTAGAGCCTTACCAGATAACGATGAAGAAATGCAGCTAAATCTGCTTAACTATAAGCGTAACGACTATAGCATGAGTATTAGAGTCGATAATCTGGCTAGCGAGGCGACTGCGATACTAGTCGATCGATTTTTGAATACAGAACAGACGTTGTCTGAAGGTCTCAACAATATTGACTTTCAAATCAACAATCAGGATATGAGTGCTGATGCCGATCGTTTCTACATCAAGTTTACTAAAGATACGGCTAGCCTTATCGACAGTCAAAATCTGGTTTTGAAGGTGTACCCTAACCCAACCAATGGTGACCAACTAAACATCACCACTGCTGGGTTCGATTCCACTGATTTGACATTAACAATCACTAATTTATTAGGTCAAACTATAGCTACTAAAGCGATTGTAAATACAGGTAACACAGCAAAAATCGATGTGTCGACTATCGCAAATGGCATGTATATTTTTGAGATTACAGATGGTAGCACATCCAAATCTAGCAAGGTGATTTTGAATTAGTCCTTAGTTTATATCATGAATGAACCGCTGTTTTTCCACAGCGGTTTTTTTATGCTCCAATCGCTACCTTTGTAGTATGTTTAAAAACGATACGATTGTGGCGCTTGCCACGCCGGCTGGTTCTGGTGCCATTGCAGTAGTGAGGCTTTCTGGTCCGGAATCCCATGATATTGCTGCGGCTATTTTTGTTCCCGCTTTCGCGAAAGCGAACTCAAAACCAACAGCCAAACTCTATGAAAGACTGCATCCCAACACTGTGACTTTGGGACACGTTTATGACGGCGATCGTATCGTAGATCAGGTGCTACTGACCAGATTTGACGCGCCCAGATCCTACACCGGTGAGCATGTGGTTGAGATCTCTTGCCATGGTTCCATCTACATACAGCAGGAAATCATAGGATTGTGTTTGAGACAAGGTGCTCGCATGGCCGCGGCAGGTGAGTTTACCCTACAGGCATTTCTCAATGCAAAAATGGACCTATCACAAGCCGAAGCCGTTGCAGACCTGATTTCTAGCGAAAGCGCCACGGCACACCAAATTGCTCTGCAACAAATGCGCGGTGGCTTTTCTAGCGAACTCCAAGATTTGCGCAAGCAATTGCTCAATTTTTCCAGTATGATTGAATTGGAACTGGATTTTAGCGAGGAAGATGTGGAATTTGCCAACCGTGACGACCTCAAGGTTTTACTGGCCAATGCCCAAAAAACATTGCGCAAGCTTATTGATTCTTTCGCGCTGGGTAATGTATTGAAATCTGGTATTCCCATCGCGATTGTAGGAGAACCCAATGTGGGAAAATCAACCCTGTTGAATGCCTTACTCAACGAGGAGAAAGCTATTGTAAGCGAGATCGCGGGTACAACGCGTGATAGCATTGAGGACGAGATCAATATTGACGGCATCAGGTTTAGGTTTATAGATACTGCAGGTATACGTGAGACGACGGATACTATTGAAACCATGGGAATCCAACGCAGTTATGCAAAGGCAGAGCAATCCAGACTGGTTTTATATCTGCTGGATGCGACACAGCTGGATTCTAATCCGCGAATTGTGCATTGCCTGATGCGTATCCAGATTTTGAAGGAGCGCTTTCCTGACAAACCCGTTATTGTTGTCCTCAATAAACTTGATGAAATCACAGGATTACAACACGCCGAAATCACGAAGCAAATCAAAAAACGTTCTCCAGAAACGATCGTTATCTCGCTAAGCGCAAAATCAGGTACTGGAGTTGATGAGATGAAAGAGGCACTGGTAGCAAGCTTTCAAAGCGGTGCCTTGAGCGGTGATGATAGCATTGTGAGCAACGCAAGACACTATGATGCTTTGCAAAAAGCCTATGCATCACTTCTAGAAGTCCAGCAAGGAATCGCCAACGATATTTCCAGTGAATTTCTCGCTATCGACATCAAAGCTACCGCCGAGTCTTTAGGCCTCATTACCGGCGAGATCACAAACGACGAGCTGTTAGGTAATATTTTTAGTCAATTCTGCATCGGGAAATAGACCTACCTCAGATAAACATTTACGAATCGTAGTAGTTGCGTAATACTTGCTTAATACTTGCTTAATTCCGCATTATAGTTGCGTTTTTTATTTCGTCCATTTATTCTTGGATATAATTTTGTTACTGTTTTGTTTTGTACCTAATTTGTACCTGACAAAATGAGGTACAAATTTGTTACATGGAATGGAGAGAAAATGTCCCTTATCTACCCTTATTAGATGTTAATTCTATTTAAGTAAACGAAATGAGCAGTAATATTAGAATTAAACGTGTTTGCCAGCATTGTGAGAAGGAGTTTACAGCCAAAACTACAGTAACAAAATACTGTGGAGACACTTGCGCCAAAAGAGCCTATAAGGCTAGAAAAAGGAATGAAAAAATAGAGGCCGCTAACGGTACATTAAAAAGGTCTTCGAAACCAAAGGCCTCATTACATGACAAAAGAATTCTTACTGTAAATGAGGCATCTGAATTTTTAGGTTGCTCGACTAAAACCATTTACAGATTAATAAAATTAAACAAAGTACAAGCAATCAATCTTGGAGAAAGGATGACGAGAATTGATAAGGTTTCTCTTGAAGAACTATTCGCTGAACCCTCAAGCAGTTCATCAACGAAGTCAGCCTATAGAACCCCAAATCTCAAAGATTGTTATTCCTTGAAAGAGATATCTGACCTCTATGGAATATCTCAAAGCGCATTATACACGATTCTTAAGAAATATGACATTGCCAAATTCAGACAAGGCAAGTTTTCATATGTACTTAAAAATGAGATAGACAGAATTTTTGATGGCTCTGAAAATTAATTGAATGACTGTAAAAGTTACACTAAGAAAAAAAACTATTACTAGAGGCCGTCAAAGCCTTTACTTAGACTTTTACCCTCCTATAAAAAACCCAAATAAGGATGGGTTTACTAGAAGGGAGTTCCTTGGTCTATATATACTTTCCAAACCAAAAACAACCACTGAGAAACAGTCGAACAAGCAAAAGTTGTATATCGCAGAGCAATTGTGTTTAAAAAGAGAAAACGAACTAAACAAACCAGAAATATACACTGCCTTCGAGTTAGATCAGAAAAGAAAAATCGAGGCAGGGAATAAATGTTTTATTAAGTATTGTCAAGGTCTAGCTTCCGAGCGAAAAGGAAGTAATAAGAAGTCTTGGAAGTCCGCTTTAAACTATTTAGTTGAGTTTTGCAACGGCAGCATCAAGTTCAACGAACTAAATATTGACGTTTTAGAAAGATATAAGAGATATCTATTGAATAGTAATAGCGTACGTAGTAAAAAGAGTAAGCTATCTCAAAATACCGCTCATTCGTATTTTAATAAAGTCAAAGCAGCCTTAAAATCAGGGTTCAAAGATGGCTACTTAGCCGAAGATTTAAGTTCAAAGGTTAACCCTATTCCAAAGGCCGAAACCAGACGTGAGTTTTTAACGCAGGATGAATTGATACGACTTTATCAAACTGATTGTAACAACCCTTTATTGAAAAAAGCAGCGTTATTTTCTGCTCTTACGGGTTTGCGATTCTCGGATATTAAAGCATTGACATGGGGTAAAATAAGGCATATCGATAATCTTGGGTACATGATATTTTTTGATCAATTAAAAACGGGTTCTCCAGAGTACCACCCTATTTCAAAAGAAGCATATGAGCTGCTTGGAGAAAAAAGAAAAGAGTATGACTTCGTTTTTGAAGGATTGGAATATTCCGCATACCAAAATAAGCACCTTTATCAATGGATTGGAGCTGCGGGAATCACAAAAGAAATCACTTTCCACTGCTTTAGGCACACCTATGCAACTCTCCAATTACTAGGGGGTACTGACATTTATACCGTCTCAAAAATGTTGGGACATAAAGACGTCGGAACGACTCAGGTGTATGCAAAAATCACTAACGAGAGTAAATTCAAAGCTGCTGGAAAAATCAAACTCAGAAAATCATGAATTTTTTAAAAATGGCTGAGGAGTTTTTTATGCAAACTCAGCATTCCATTGTTATAGACCCTGAACCAGAGATTGAAGTTAGAGGTAAAAATATTAACGCAAACTTACCTCCAGACACCTTCTTTAAGCTAATATCATCTTTTGAATTGAAATATCCATACATAATAGAAAATGAAATATATGCGTTAAAAATTCAAATGAGAAGAGATCAGATTGAGCCAGAGCAAGCGATCGAAATTTGTAAACGCCTTAAAGATATGATATGGTGTGGATCTACCGCTTGTATAGCATCTGTTCAGCAGGATCATATGGTTGCTGAGATTCAACAGGGTATCAAAGTCAGTGAATCAGAAGCATTAAAATTTTTTAAAGATTATATTACCAAAGTCGAGCTCACGATGGAATCGATTTTTGAGATGTTGTGTTTTAGTCTTGACCCCAATAGCAATAGAAACGATTCTTCAGGTGTGGACGGTGAAATTCTACCTATCAATTTCATCAACAATTTTGATAATGTACCACCTGAAGAGGTTTTTAAATTCTACGAGAAAGAGCTTCTGAACAAAGGTGTAATTAGTAAGCTAGATTTAAATAAATTTTTAAAATCAGCATTCGAAGATCTTGATGTACCAAAGGAGAAAATTAGATTGATTCGCTACAGAACGAAAGGCGACATTGGTGATGTGTTTTATAGATTCTATAAGGATATTGCTAGAGGTTCACAGGGAGAAAAGCAAAAATATTTAAATCTACTTATTCAATACTTTGTTGACTTCACTAAGGACAAAGGTGGCCAGAGTCACTTTAGAAGAAAGTATTGAATATACTTACAGAACCTTGCACATACTTACAAGTTTTACAAAGGTTTTTGTGTCACCGTGAATCAGCGATAATGTTGTACTACTAAATGATAAGTACTAACAATGAATTCTACAGTAACATTTGAAAACCTTCCTGCTCTAATCTTGACCCTTCAAAATGAGATTGAAGAGCTTAAAACAATTATACTAAATCAATCATCAAACGAACATAATGATGATTTGCCTATTAATATTCAAGATGTTTCTGCCTTAACGGGTCTCAAAGTGAACACGCTCTATGGCTACTGCCAACGAAGGGAAATTCCCTACCAAAAGAAAGGAAATCGACTCTATTTCTTTAAATCAGAGATAATAGAATGGCTCAAAGCGGATCGCAAACATACGGTAACCGAGATGCTTCAAAAGATTAATTAAGTAAGAAGACAAGTTCATTGCATTTATGGACTCGCACTCTCCTGTGTCATTTTGAACATCTTTTATGTACAATTATATCCCGACCTTATTTGAGGTTGATAAGCTCATTGCATCCAATCAACCAAATTTTAAAGGCTTTAAAAAAGACTTCTTAATATATGTTGTTGATTCAATCCTGTGTCGATCTCAATTGGCAAGCGACTACCTTTATATCAATTTTGTACCGCTCAACTCGGAGGTTTTACAGCGCATTAAGCACAATTATAAAGCGCATCTAGACTATTTAATAGACCATGGCATAATAGAATGCGATGATCATTACATACCAAGTCAAAAATCAAAAGGCTACCGTCTTTGCAAGCTTTATCGAGAATGTTCGGTAATCTGCGTTGAAATAACTGACTTTACTCTCCGTAAAAAATTACAAAAAAGCAAAAGGCAGAATAGATGTAAAGAACTGCACCATCTAACAAAGTGGATTGACGAAAAGCTTACGATAAACAACGATCTCGTAAATTTAAAATTAGACTTAGACTTTTCGAGAAGGAAACGCATGATTCCCCATAAAAGTCTCAATTCCTCGAAAAGATTCATTAGGTCAAACAAGAGCCCTTGGAAACAATATCAACATGGGTTGGTGTCTAAGTTAAGGATATTGAACAATGACTATTACATGAATAGAGATAGCACTGTAAAGCGTTTTCACTTTAATCTCACTAACATGCCCAGTTGGATGAGAAACGCCTTAAAATACGACGGTAAAACTCTAATAAGTCTGGACATTAAAAACTCCCAACCTTACATGAGTTTATTGTTGCTAGATCCAAATTTTTGGTGTCTCAAATCTTCAAAAATTTCCGACGAAGCGCAAAATCCCTCAAAAACCATAAAATCCTCAAACAAATTAACAATCCACCACATTATCAACAAAACTTCACCACAACTACAAACCTCTTATACTATGCTAGTAGAAAGTGTGAAACCCCTTTTAAATAGAGACTTTACGAGCTATATTAGTGCAGTCACTTCAGGCACATTTTACGAATATCTCAATAATCAAATCAGGCTAGCAACAGGGGTTGCGATCGAAGATAGAAAGCAATTGAAGGATGTTATGTTTCTAGTTCTTTTTGGAGCAAATGGATATCGTGGTTTAGAGTCAAGAAGGAAGCTATTTAAGGAAGTCTTTGAGAAAAGCTTTCCCAACATTAACGAACTTTTTCAGGTGATTAAAAAGCAAAAGAAAAACACCCTAGCTTGTTTACTACAGTCAATAGAAAGCCACCTCATCCTTGATGTCATAACAAAACTCATTAGTGAAAAATATCCGAGGGCTCCATTATTCACGATTCACGACAGTATCGCTACTACTGAAGATTACGCTCAAGATGTTTATCAAATGATGGTAGAAAAATTGAGTGAATACATCGGATACCCTCCAAAACTTGCTATGGAAGAATGGAAGGAGGAAAATATCCTAAAAGAATCCCATCCGTTGGTCACATACTCTCATACATTGGATGATCCTGAATGTTTTTGAATTTTTATGTAGATTGGTTGTATGGGTAAGAAAAAAAGGCCACGCTGGATCAGAATATTGGTCATATATCTTAAAAGTCTTTGGTACTATGTGTTGTTCCCAATTGGAGGTGGCGATAAGTAGCAACCACAAGGGGTTGAAACATTCTGTTTATTCCTATTTTTGCTTTAAACAACAAGTCAATGACTATCGTAATTGCTCGCTCAGAGTTTCTTTCAATTTTATTTCCGAATTTGAGACAAGATCAAAGCAACTTGATTGATGTGTTAAAGGATTTTTATTCTATAGGTTCTACGTCACCCGAGGTTGAAATTTCTGATGATTTCATTACTATTAAGATCAATATTGAAATTAGTCATAGAGAGTCTGATCTCTCAGCTGAAATTATTTCGCTCTGTGAACAGGATAAAATAACCCAAGCCCTACCCCTTGCAAAGCAATTGGTAAAAGATTATCCAAAGGTCTCAGAATATCACAGACTACTTGGTCAGATTCAATCAGAACTAGGAAATCAAGAAGAAGGAATTAATGCGCTAATTGATTCCTTGAGGTGGAACCCGAAAAATCAATATGCTTTAATTATGATGGGAAATATATTTGCTCGTCATAAGGGGGACATTGATACGGCATTGATTTATTACAATGAGGTTTTAAAGCTAGACTCAGACGATTATTTAGCATTAAATAATATTGGAGCCAACCTTTTGCAGCTTGGTAGACTTAGGGAGGCTAAAGAGTATTTCCACAAGGCAATATTTTCTAACCCCAATTACCCAAACACTTATTACGGTCTAGCTATTATTGCTGAAGCCGAGCAGGATTATGCTGATGCATTCGATTATATTAAAAAGTCTATTAAGAATAATGAATCAAAGGATGAGGTATTCAAAAACTCTATTGCTTTTGCAAAGCGATTGTCTGAAACAATTTCTAAAACGAAACCAGTACGAGATCTAGTAAGAGGGTATGTCAAAGATTTAGAGTTAAAATACAATACTCAAATAAAAATAGAAGAGGATGATAACATATCTACAGCCGCCAAACTTGAGCTAAAAGAAAACTACGATAGGGATTATCATTTGGTGAGATATCAAAGTAAATACTCTACATATCTACATTTGATCGTTCACGAACTTATTCATCTTGAATTAGCTGAAGATGCAAGGATAGCGGACACTAATCATTTGTTCACCTCTAACCAATCCCATAAATCTAAGTTTTTTCACAACTTAGAATCAGAAGCCACGAAGCTTTACAACAATGGCATATCAAAGGATAGTGTTGCTAACTATTTTCAGGCACTTCACAACGGATTGAATAGCCAAGTCTTCAATACACCGATAGACTTATTCATAGAAGACATTATATTCCAACGTTTTAAACCACTGCGCCCGATACAATTTTATTCCTTATATGTTCTAATAAATGAAGGAGTCAAGGCAGTAACTCAAAAGGAGATAGTAGAACGTACACCGAAGGAAATAATTAGAGTAAGCAAGATTTACAATCTAATACATGCAACGCATTTTAAAACGTTATTTGGAATTGATTTGACAGGACTTCATAAGCCTAACAAAATAGAGTCAGACACAGCTAAGAAGCTTTATGATGAATTTCTTGAATACAGAGAAGACAGAGAGTCTGGAGAAGAATATGAACTAATACAACATTGGGCTGAGGATTTAAAAATGGATGGGTATTTTGATTTGATTTTAGAATCGAAGTATAGAAGTCAATCGATTGACGATGTGATTGAAAGTGTCAACTCTGATCCCTTCAACTTAAGCGAAAGCGATCCTTCTCAGGAACGAAAAATGCGATCATTTGTAGAATCACATACTTCGGAGGACGTGAATATGGCTGTCGTTATGTACATGGTTTCTGCGTTAGAATACTTGAAGGAAATGTCCCAAGAAAAAATAAAGAAGATAGCCTTTGAATTTGCTACAGTTGGCATGCAAGGCATTGACCCAAATAAAGGTGGATATCATGTTCCTTCTATCCCAAACTCAAATTTCAGCGGTTACAAAACACTAGCGTTTTACTATGTAACTTGGGCTAAAGGTATTCCTGACATGTTAGGACAACTACAAATGCCGTTTGATAAGGAGTATGAATTGGCAACCGCATTTCTAAAAAAATGATATGAGCGATCTAGATATGACAATTCAAAAGTTAGTTAAATTCAGAGATGAAAGAGACTGGTCACAATTCCATAATAGCAAAGATCTAAGCATCGCACTTTCTCTGGAAGCCAGTGAACTTTTAGAGCTGTTTCTCTGGAAGGATAATGAAGATTTTGACAAATCCAAAATGAAGGAAGAATTGGCAGACGTTCTGTGTTATGCGTTTCTACTCGCTAATAAAAACGGTTTAGACATCATAGAAATTGTAAACGATAAAATTGAAAAAAACAGCTTAAAATACCCTATAAGCAAGGCAAAGGGAACTGCCAAAAAATACAATGAATTATAGTATGAGTGATTTTCTACCTACAAATTTTGAAATAAACTCGTATATCTTTCATGGCATCGATGAGTACAATGTCAAGGATAATTACACCTTGAACAATTACCCTATTGTTTATATAATTTATGATTTAGAATCTTCAACTGCGTATGTTGGTGAAAGCACTAATGCATTACAAAGGATGCAAAATCATTTATCGCACCCTGAAAAAAAGAAGCTGAAATACGTCTACATAATTAGCAGCCCGAACTTCAATAAGTCTGCGACATTGGACATTGAGTCATATTTAATTAAATATATGGTAGCTGATGAGAAGTTTATACTTCTCAACGGAAATGCAGGTATAGTCGACCATAATTATTATCAAAAGCCAGCATACTACGAAGTTTTTAAAAACATTTGGGAAAACCTGAAACTGCAAAAAGTGGCGGTTAAAGACATCCTTCAAATAGACAACTCGGATTTATTTAAATATTCACCATATAAAGCACTTACTGCAGACCAACATAAAGCCATTTATCAGTATTTAAAACTTATTCTTAATCGTTCGGAAAGTACAGTATTTGTACAAGGTTCAGCTGGAACTGGAAAAACTATATTAGCCGTCTATCTGATAAAAATGCTGCTAACAAAGGTAGATATTGACGATTATGAGGATGCGGAAGGTATAAATCTCTTAGAACTTGAATTTGTAAAGGAGATTCAGGAGTCTAACAGGGATTTAAAGATCGCTTTAGTTGTTCCAATGGTATCTTTAAGGAAAACACTCGAAAACGTTTTTAGAAACGTAAAGGGACTAAAACCGTCTATGGTGATCGGACCTTCTGCCGTTACAAAACAAGATTATGATATATTGATTGTTGACGAAGCTCACCGACTAAAGAGACGAAAAGGTATAACCAACTATAGAAGCCACGATAATAATAATAGATTATTAGGATATGGCAATGAAGGAACAGAGTTGGACTGGATAATGAGATGCAGCAAACACCAATTATTTTTTTATGATTCTGCGCAGTCCATAAGACCATCAGATATACCACAAAGTGTTTTTGACAAGTTAAAAGTGAATACAGGGTCTCATGTCATAGAATTAACCTCTCAACTAAGAGCAAAGGGTGGCGTTGACTACATACGGTTTGTAGACCGTCTACTTAACCATCAATTACCTGAAGTTGCCGAACCGTTTAATGCAACCACTTATGATTTAAAACTTTTTAAAAACATGTCAGAGATGGTTGATGTTTTGAGATTAAAGGAAAGTGAATATGGTTTATCAAGAATGATGGCAGGATACGGATGGAAATGGAAAAGTAAAAATGCAAATGTTCCAGATGCAATTATTGACGGTATAGAGTTAACTTGGAATAGAGTTCCACACGATTGGATCAACAGCACTAAGGACTTAAAAGAAATAGGTTGCATCCATACTGTTCAAGGTTATGATTTAAACTACGCTGGTGTGATATTTGGGAACGAAATAAAATATGATGCTGTAAATCATGAAATTTATATAGACAAAGAAAATTATTACGACACTAAAGGCTCTGTTGGAATCGATGATCCCAATCAACTCAAAGAATATGTCATTAACATATACAAAACAATGATGTATAGAGGTATTTTAGGAACATACGTCTATGTTGTCGATGATGAATTGAGAGGTTATTTATCTAAATATATCAACCTCAAAGGGTAAAATTTAGCATAGTTAGATAGAGTAGCTTATGCCATGATTATAGGGGAAATTTCGTTCTCAAACAACATTGTAAAATAAACTCGTAATTAAAATATTCGAACGATTTAAAGTTACTATGAAGACAAGAATACGTTAAGGAAAATTGAAGAATTTAATTCACACACAAACAGAAACGTAAGCTTTTACATCAAATTCATGGCTATAAATAGTTTTTTAGGGAGGGTTTAAGGTGGGCTCTAGTGATGTCAAAAAGGATTATATCCATGAAATAATTTCATAACATTAAAATATTAATTTTGATTATTAATAATCCCCCCCTACGCCTTGAAAGTTATTACCCAAAATAAAAAAAAATGATGTGATCAGAGGTTCGCATCTAACGAATGAGCTCACTGTACCACCCCCCCCAAAAAAAAAAGTGCATTTTAAACAGGGGTGGGGTACTTTACAAATTGAAATTCATGAATATTTTTGGCATTTCACTTTTAGACAATTCTAATGCAATAGCGATAAATTAAGATATGAGGCTATTTCATCGAGCGTAATTTAAAACAATAAACGATAACTCTTAACTTTCTAAAATTTGTTTGTAAAAAACTCGAGTCGATTGGTAATTGCATCAGACACAATTTCTAAAGCCCTTAGTGAAAAGGTTTAGAATAATAATTTGACCTGAAAGTTAAATTGAATAAGTTTCCTAAACACCTATTCTCCATATTATATCTTCCCAACTTTCAAAAAGGTGAAGTAACTATTCAAGGGTTTAGACTTCTTTAATGAATAATAAATACATTAAATATGTCATGCTACATATCCTGAAATATAATTGTCGGGATATTCAATTATAAAATCATCAAATTCCAAGTCCGTGAGCGATTTTACAAATAATACCACTCTTGGGGTCAATGATAAAAAAGATGCAGATAAACCATCTCTAAGTTCGATCAGACTCTCATCAGACGGTTCCAGTTTTGTTTTGTTTTGCTCAGCCATTCGTATAATTTTGAATGGGAATAAATCATTATTTCTTGCATATCTAACAATATTTTCAAAAGTAGCATTTTCTACATCTTCTTGATTCTCTATTAATTTTTTCAGATAAGCTAAATAATCAAGATGATCGTGGTCAAATAAATTGAAACAATCTACTATTGAGTAATATAATGTTGTGGAAGTAATAACATATTTCTTTTTTTTATGCCCATATCGAATATTACCCCAACGGTGAGCGTGTTTGATATATTTTTCCCAAAAATAATAACCTTCACCAACCCAGCAATCTGCAGCTGTGCTTTTAAAAGGAACACTTTTTAATATAACCTCAGGATTTCCCGTATCCTCAACCGTGTGGTATAACTTTAATTCCTCCAAACTTAAAAATTATACAATTGTTGTATTTTCCTTTAAAGGAACTTCCAAATCAGATAGGTTTAAAGTTGGCAAAAGAAATGCTGGATGATTAGCTTGGTTTGACACTAAACTAACAAAAGCTCTTAAGTAAGGAAAGAAAATTGCGATTGCATTTCTGTAGAAAAATGATGGAATGTCATCTAGTGAACTTGCATTTTTAAATTTAAAGACAGCAACACTATGAACTTCAATGAATTGTTCATTTTCCTCGGTGTCTGCCGTAAAAATTATGCTTAAAGCAAACTCAGACTCATCTTTTTTAAAGATACCTGATGGCTTAAAGTTTATGTTCAGATTTTCTGAGCTTAAGTTTTGAAAATTGATGCTAACCTTATCAAATTGATAAGATTCAAATTTAAATGCTACGTCTTTGTTCATTTTGTAAAAATAAAGAATCCGAGCTGAAACTCGGATTTGCTTGTGAAATATTAAAACTAAAAGATTGTTTTTCAGGTGGCTTTTCGAATGAAAAATATAGATACCTCTTTTGGTGTTCTATTAAATCATCTATTTTTAAACCGTCTGAACAGGATGAAGCAATAATTTCAGCCCAATCTTCTTTAAATTTAATTAAATCGAGATTGTCAAAATGGTATTGAGCTCTCTCTCTTAAAGTTTCCATTATTTTATTTTAAACAAAATTAATATTCTTCTATAATATAGACTAACAAACACTTATAATGTTACTTAAATATTTATACAACAATAGTTAAAAACAACATAAAGAACAATAGAATATAAAACTAACAAACAAATTATATTGGTACTAAATAATTCATTAAGATAACAACAATCTCTCTACAAAAATAGCTTTTTTTTAAAATATATAGATTGAAGAATTAGAAGATAGCCAATCATATTCCAAAAAATACTTTTATTACTATCTTTCCTTTAAACAATAGCTCCAAAATAAACCGTGAAAGAGCAACTTTCTATAATTATCTTAAAACTCGTTTTAAAATTTGTTCTTCAAAGTGCAATAATTGTACCCTATTTGTACCTTTTAAATATAACCCTCTAAAAATCAGCATTAGTTATTTTCTGCATCGGCAAATAAACAGATGGAACTTGTAGAACAAAGTTTCTCTAAGACAGGACATCATCCAGTCTATGTCGGTGATTTTAGAAATTGATGGAGATGTATACTAATTCATTTTACTTTTGCAAGTTTCGCTTTCGCGAAAGCGAATTCTATTATCACAGTTTTTTATGAGAAAAAACTTTACTCAATACGAACCGTATTTTCTGAATGCCACAATAAAGTAACGGCTGAACGACCTGGTAAGCCATAACTGACCGTTTTTCCTTCCCAATTGATATGAATTGGTTTCATAGTATCTGATTTGTTGTAGGCCAAAATAATGATTTTTCCATCTGGGTTTTTGAGTGCCACATTAACGATGGTATCATTTTGAGTTGATGCTATTCTATGCGCTCCTGGATTTACGAATTTAGAAAGCTGACTAATGACGTAATAAGATACATTTTTAGCAAAGTTAGCGTCATTTTCTATGGTTACGGCTCCTAGACATTGATCGCAACCACCAGTTGTATGTGGTCCATAAGTGGCATCTGTAGCAAGGTTCCACTCAATTACAGCCTTAGAATGATTTCTTAGGGAACCCACGACGACATTTTCCAAATGCCATCCAAAATCTTGATCAAAATTACTGTTCGAACTTGTGTATTGTTCTGTAAAATATACATTTTTACCTGTTTGATCATACACGGTACCCATTGCTGAAATATCACCAGCATAGAGATGAAAAGCTGCACCATCCACATATTGTGAATTATTCAACACATCAATAGGATATGCTGTATTATCACAATTATGATCAAAGGCTATAATTTTTGGGGAATATGCTGAATTGGCTAGAGTTGGCCCTAAATGATCGTTGATAAACTTTATTTGCTCTGCAGAGCTCATAAGCATACTAGGTTCATTACCTGGGTGTTCTGGTTCATTTTGAAGTGTTATGGCCCATATTTTTATACCTTCTTTGTCCATTGCCTGGAGATACTTTAAAAAATAGTCTGCATATGCCTGATAATGGCTAGGTTTCAAACTACCTCCTATCCATGTGTTGTTGCTTTTCATCCATGTAGGTGCTGTCCATGGTGTCGCCATTATTTTGATATCTGGATTGATTTGTAGGATTTCCTTCAGCAATGGAAGTACATGAATAGAATCGGGACCTTGCAAGCTGAATTCGCTCATATCAAAATCACCATCGGTTTCATTGTAGGTGTAAACGGAATTGCTCAAGTCTGAAGCACCAATACTAATCCTCAAAATGGAAATTGCGTTACCATCCTTCTGATCAAACAAATCTGTGAGCAAACTTTCCTTGATTGCTGGTTTTAAACTATTTATAACTTGAGCGCTGCCTTGTGTTAAGGCAAAACCTAAGCCGTCAATTGTTTGAATTGATTCAGATTCATCTATGTTGATGGCATATTGCCCGGTAATTGCTCCAGGTTTGAATGATACCGATTCTTGTTCCTGCAATAGGGCGATTTGATCACCTGTAGTAAGCCATACAGTAGCTGTTTGAGCAGTAGATACGTTAGATATTACAATAAGAGAAACACACAAAATTAATGCAACTTCAATCTTAATTCTGGTTCCGTCAACTAAACTGGTAAAACTGGAAGTCATGTCTTCGTAATTTATGCGTTTTGTGAGAATGATTTACTCTGGTATTTAAAACAAAGCCAGTCCTATCACAGCAATTAAGGACTGGCATCATTTTGAGTTAAATAAATTTAAAAGGCTAATTGATTTATTCTACAACAATTTTTGTCACTTGAACAGATTCATCGCTATTCAAAATACGAACTAGATAAAGTCCTGTCTTTAGATTACTTACATCCAACACAGTGTTTTGAGAAATGCTTGAAGAATCAAAACTGTTCGTCATTCTACCTTGAAGATCAAAAATCTGCACCTTTGGGCTATTCAAGTTTTCATTAAAGTTGATATTCAATCCAGTTTCAGGGTTATAGAACACAGATGCCATTGTCACTTTAATTTCTGGAGTATTCAAAACAGATGGTTCTACTGTTTTAAACTGTTGATTGACATTATCTGAAGCACTGTCAAACGTTTGAATTTGACCACCAGCTACACCATTTTCTACATCCCAAGCACGAATAGGACTGTTTACCGAACCAAAACCACAGCTCGTGTGAGCTACTTGAAAGTTATACGCACCTGCTGCATCTGACTGTACAAGTTTGAAATCAATATTGTTATCGCTCGCGCTAAAAGAAGCACGCACATCTCCAAATTGACCACACCAATTGTCTTTCATTCCCAGATAATTGCCAGTCGCAACGTTTTGAATTTGATATTCATCATTACCTTGATGAGTAAAAGTCCATATTTGTGCATCGTCTAATGCGTCTGGATCAGTCATGAATGCATCAAAATCTGGAGAATTAGGAGCTGTGACCGTTTGATTAAGATTCTCGTTAAGGATAGCATAGTTACCATTAGGAATGATCTGGCCTGATGGTCCTAATTTGCTAGGGTCTATGATAAAAAATTGCTGATTGGCATTAGTTGGATCATTATCAAAAGTCTGCAATTGACCTCCAGCGGCTCCACCTTCAATATCAAATGCACGTACTGGAGAATTAGTGGAACCGAACCCGCAATCTGTAAAAGCGACGGTAAAAAGATAACTGCCTGGCAATTGACCAGGTATCAATTTAAAGTTAATGTTCGTATCGGTACTGGCAAATTTTGCCTGAACATCTCCAAATTGTCCACACCAGTTGTCTTTTATCCCTAAATAATTTCCAGTTCCTACATTTTGTATTTGATAAATATCATCACCTTGATGTGTGAAGACCCATTGCTGAATGGGATCAGTATCGCTGGGAGACGTCATTTGTGCGTCAAAATCAGGTTGATTAGGTGCTGTTACAGCCTCGTTATTTACAGATGAAAAAATCGCATATGTACCATCTTCTATCACCTGGGAAAAACCAGAGGCATAGACACCAAATAGTAATGATGCCATTAATAATTTTAATGAAGTAATTTTTTTCATGATGTTTGATTTTTAGTTTGTTATTGTTTCCGTTTTTGATAGGTTGATTGTTTTACTGTGATCACTAATGACAATTTCAAAGTCACCTTGTTCCACAGTCCATTGTAAATTCTGGTTGACAAATGCTAAATCCTCAGCTTTAAGGATGAACTCTACTCTTTGCGATTCTCCAGGTTTGATTTCCACTTTCTTGAATCGCTTCAATCGTTTTGTGTCTGGAGTTATAGATGCATATAAATCTGACGTGTAGAGCTGTACCACTTCTTTTCCAACTCTATTTCCAGTATTTGTCACTTTGACAGATACCTTGATCTCATCATCAACGTCATAATCATTTTTATCAGTTCTTAAATCTGAATAGTCAAACGTCGTGTAACTTAGGCCGTAACCGAATGGATATTGAATCGCAAAATCAGATTCATAATCATAGACTCCGTCCATCTTGTTTTGGCTTTCTGATGGTTTATAGTTATAGTTTACCAAACTGTTACTGTACAATGGATATGTATATGGCAACTTTCCTGAAAAGTTTGCCTCGCCATACAACAGTGTAGCTAAAGCATCTGCTCCATAGTTTCCTGGTAAATAGGTTTGAATGATAGCAGACATGTGCGGCTCAATCTCACCTATAAGTCTAGGACGTCCTTCATTAAGGACAAGAACCATTGGTTTGCCTGTTTTAGCAAGCGCCTTAGCCAGATCTATTTGATTCTGTGAAATTTCAAGATCATGTAAGTCTCCTGGTTTCTCTGTATAAGAATTCTCTCCTAGGCACAAAATAATGACATCAACAGTCTGTGATGCCTCAACTGCTGCATTTATATCAATGTCTTTTTCTTCCCAGTATTTGCCCTCATGGTCATAAGAGACACCTTCCTTATGTATTACATTATCAGCTCCCAGTTGATTGGTAATCGCCTCTAAAATCGTATTGTAACCTTGTGCAAACTCTTCTACCTTTTCACCTTGCCAGGAGTAGCTCCAGCCACCATTGAGTGTGCGCATAGAGTTACTGTTTGGTCCCGCAACTAAAACTTTTTTACTTTTTGATAGCGGTAATATTGCGTTTTCGTTTTTCAGTAACGTGATGGATTCCAGTGAAGCCTGATAGGCCATTTCTTGAAATTCTGTACTGGCAAATTTGGGGTATTCCGCTTTCGCGAAAAGCGATACGTCAAACAATCCTAACTTATTTTTGAGATTAAGAATACGTTCTACAGCATCATCAATACGGCTCATGTCTACCTTTCCCTCATTCACCAGTTCTACAAGATGCTTGCAAAAATCAAAATTGTAAGGGATCATGGACATATCTACACCAGCATTTACTGACATCATAACAGCTTCTTTCATTGTGGCTGCAACCTTATCCCTTTCATGAAGGTTCTCAATATCCTTCCAGTCAGTAACGACTAGTCCTTTGAAATTGAGACGTTCTTTCAACAAACCAGTAAGTAATTCCTTATTGGCATGAACCGGTACACCGTTGATAATTCCAGAATTGATCATGATAGAGGATGCTCCAGCCTCAATGGCCCTTTGGAATGGTGGAATGTGTAGTTCTTCCAACTGTATATTAGATATGATCGCTGGAGTGCGGTCTTTTCCATTTGTAGGCACTGAATAGCCTAAAAAGTGTTTTAAGCAGGAAGACACGTGAAACTTGTCAATTGCTGTGGATGATTTGTTTCCTTCATAACCCATTACCATTTTCTCACCAAAAACGGAAGCCAGATAAGGGTCTTCTCCAAAACTCTCCCAAATTCTAGGGAATCTAGGGTCACGGCCTAAATCAAGTACAGGAGAGAAATTCCAAGGAATTCCAGAAGCTCTGGTTTCATAAGCGGTAATTTCCGCCGCGGTTTTTGCAATTTCTGGATTCCATGTAGCCGCAAGTCCTATCTGTTGTGGAAAAAAGGTAGCTCCTGCTGTATACGTAGTGCCGTGAATGGCATCGATACCATAAAGTATCGGTATTTTAAGGCGTGTATCTTCTTTAGCTACCTGTTGTAGCTGACCTATTACCTCGTGCCACTTATCTCTAGTTCTTGCTCTATTATTTGCTGTATTGAGAACAGAACCTATCTTGTAATCAACTATTGCCTTTTTTACTAACGCGGGATCCAATTCCAGCGGTTCATCGCTTTCCATCTCATTTTTCCCCTTCGTGATAACATCTAGGGTAATTTGCGCCATTTGACCTACTTTTTCCTCGATGGTCATTTTCTCTATCAAGGATCGTATTTCAGCATTTGAATAGGTGACCGTCTGGGATTTTGAGAAATTGCAGACCAGAGCAATGAGTATGAATATGTATAGCTTACAGTGTGACATGAGTACGCTGGATAATTTTAATTGTTAATGGAATAAACCGGCTGCTGGCCTGAAAGATTGAGCGTGACCGTAGCTTGTCCTAATTGGGATAATGGGATATCGTCGACTGTAATTCCTTGGTTATTAGCAATATCTTCGGCTAATACTTCATTGCTACCTACAAGCTTTTTGATTACAAAGCCCCAATCTTGATTAGCTCTAAAAATGAAACGGTCGTTAGGGTCGCCAGCGTCAGCATCAATAAATTCATAGGTTAAGGCCCATGTTCCATTTCCCTGATAGGTCATAGGAACATCGCCGCCCCAACCATTAGTGATCACATTTCCAACTATACTCCAGGTGATAGGTTGCAACTCATAGGTACTGTTTATAAAGTCGACCCTAATCCTGTAGGTAGTGGTTCGTTCTGGCGATATAGGGTCACCACCAGCACTTATAGTTCCATTGCTACCACCAAACACTAATGATCTATTTTGAAAGCCGTAAAAGCTAAATGTTCCAGAAGAGTTCAATGAAGTATAGCCCTCGTACTTATTAATAGGATCTCCATTTGCATTAAAAAGACGACGTAGAAGAATCCCATTTTCAGGATTGTCACCTACCTCAGTTGCTGTTCCTGCTATGTACAGTTTTTCTGGTGTTTCTGGAAAATCAAAACGTGTCATTGAGATCGTTCTTAATGATATCTCACTGTTTTGTTGTGCAGATGCGACAACTGCCCAGGACAGATCCATTGACTCGCCAGAATTCAAACCTGCATTACTAAGTGCCTCGTCTAATCGTTCTTGAGGTATGCTAATGTATGTGGCTTTACCGCTTTCCGCGGAAGCGGAACTATATAAAGGATCAGATAAATCTGCTCCATCTTCTACCAGTAGAAATTCATAGGTTACAAGAAACCCAGAATCTGTGGTTGCGGGATTCCATGAGAATTCAATATTTGACTGTGCTTGTTCTAAATTCAATGCAATTGATGCATTCTCTGAAGGATAAGACAATTCAGCAGCACTAATAGTGAAAGCCTTAAGTTCGTCTAGGTTGTCCTCCTCATCTTCGCAAGAAGACAATACCATCGTTGACAAAAAAATCAGTGTTAGGTACTTGAATATTTTCATGACTTATTATTTAAATTAATTTGAATCTGATCACTAATCCCATGTAAATGTGGTGAGGCTGCCGTTGGGAACTGCATAATTAAAACGCTGCCCATTCATTTCTATATCTACCCTAATATCCTGACCACTCAATCCAGAATCATTATATAACACCAGTACTTTAGAGCCATCAGGATTTTTAAATGCGACATTGAGAAGTTGTCCTTCCACTTGTGTTGAATTGATAACTACCGCTCCAGATTGAACAAATTTTGAGAAATGACTAAGTATGTAGAATTCTGGATTTTTTCTAATAGCTCCCGAAGAGCTAACCTCGATAACGCCTGTGCAGATATCACAACCACCATTTGTCGGCCCGCTGTTTTCGTCCAAAGCTAGGTTCCATAACAAAATCGCCTTTGCACCTCTGCGCAATGTACCGATGAATACATTTTTCAAAAAGAAGTTAAGTTCTCCTCCAAATGTTGTATTTCCAGTGCGTATGCCAGATTGTTCGGTAAAATATATTTCTGCATCTGGATAGACATCTCTAAAGGCATCAATGTCTGATGGTTGACCACCATACGCGTGGTAAGCAACAGCATTGGTATACTGTGCCGCTAACGGATTTGATAACACTGTGGTAGGATAATCCGGATCTTCCCCAACAAAGAAATTATGATCATAGGATATTATTTTTGGAGAGACAGTAGTATTAGCCGCTAATCGAGGCCCCAAGTGCTGACCTATAAAGGTTGCCTGCATTTGAGCACTCATAAACATCGTAGGATAATCATCTGTAGCAAACAAAGGTTCATTTTGCGGTGTAATGGCATCTATTTCAATACCAGCATTTTTATAGCCTTCTAGATACATTTCCCAATAACGGGCATACACAGAGTAATTTGATGCCAACAGAAAGCCGTTTTCCAAAGAATTATTGCTCTTCATCCAGGCTGGAGCACTCCATGGAGAGCTCATGAATTTGATCTCGCTATCGATACTTAGTATTTGTTGAGCAACTGGAATGATCGGATTATCGTCTATCATATCCTGTTCCAAGGAAAATAGAGACAGTGTAGGATCTGGCGCACCTCCAGTCTCATTGTACGAATAATTGCCAATCTTAGTAAAATCAGAAGAACCAACAGTCAACCTCAAGTAACTTAAGTTCAATTGATCCTGAGCAAACAAGGTGTTCAAAGCCTCCTGATTGTTGTTCAAGAGAAAGGCAGATGAACCAGTCAGTGCAGCACCAAAACCTTCAACCTCTTGTCTGATGTCATTTTCATCAATTGTGATAACTAAATCACTGCGCACTTCAGTGGAGAATTCAAACTTATCAGGTAATTCCTGTACTAAAGAATTTTGATCTGGTGTGGTCAAAAATGCAGTGACCTGACCATTATTGCTAGTGGTATCTATTGTATTTAAAGCGGTGCTATCATCATAATCACAGCTAGTTATAAGCGTGATTACCGTTAAGAATACCACGGTACGTTTTAAAATAATCATTTTCAATGTCATCTTTTGTTTATTTAGTATCCTGGGTTTTGTGTCAAATTAGGGTTCCTATCCAATTCCGTTTGTGGAATAGGTAGTAGCAATTCAAATTCTGAAATGCTGATATCCTTTGATTCGTCAAGAGCCTCTGTCACTGCAGCAAATCCTTTGCGTTTCAAGTCAAACCAGCGGTGACCTTCGTACATGAATTCCAATCGACGCTCCTGAAAAATGGCGTCGTCCACTGAAACGGGATCTGTTTGACCACCATAATTAGGTAATCCTGCACGAAGTCTTACTCGATTAAGCAAGTCAATGGCATCACCAGTCCTATTAATTTGATTCAAAGCTTCTGCACGCATTAACAATACATCTGCATAGCGCAGGACAATCGTGTAGTCTGCAGATTGAAAAGCTTCTCCATTGCGCCACTTATAGAGGAATGACTCACCATTTCTTTGAACAAATGATGACGCTGCTCTACTATCACCACCTTGAAATTGATTGATACTATTAGGAGTTGGCGTGTTAAACTTGATGAAATCAAAGGAAGCCTCTGGAGTCGGTAGAACCAGTTCAGGAAATACATTGCCTTCAGTATCTCCTAGATAACGCACCGCAAAAATCACCTCATTATTGAACTTATTTTCTTGATTAAAGAGATTATCAAATCTTGTTTGCAAACCATAGCCTCTTCTCATAACCGCTTCCGTCCATACATCCACATTTGGATAATCCTCGAGTGTTAAGTATACCTTCGATAATAAAGCTTCTGCCGCACCTTTTGCCGCTCGTTCTGGATCGACAGGCACATCAGGAAGCAAACTTTGAGCTTCTAACAAATCCGTAATAATCTGATTATAAACCTCCTGCTGAGCAGTTCTAGAAACGTTGAGTTGAGCGGGATCTAAAGATGTGGTTTCAGTAGTTACCAGAGGTACATCACCAAAGAGTCTAACTAAATTAAAATAATGCAACCCTCTTAAAAATAAAGCCTCACCTAAAATGCCTTCCTTTCTGCCAGTATCAAAAAGTGCTTCATCCATTTGTTCTACACGATTTAGCACTGTGTTTGCACGATTAATAGCGCTGTACATCTGGGAAAAGGATCGTGTAATAATCGCGTTAGTTGGATTGACATTAAAGTTGTCTATCTGAAAATTAGCTGCATTATCTCCACCAGCAAAACAGTTATCTGACCGTACATCACCGTAAACCAGCATGTCAAATCCATAGTATGAATCTGGTTGGAGGCCATCATAACAGCTTATCAAAACAGCTTCTGCATCTTCTTGAGTTTGATACAGATTACCCGTTGAAATCTGGGTGATAGGTTCTTTGTCTATGAAGTCATCTGAGCAAGCCGTAAGGAGAAAAGCAGATAACAAAGCGCATATATATGAGTTTATTTTCATCTTTTTAAAAATTTAAGTTTGCACCAAATAAGACTGACTTAACTTGAGGATAAGTACCAAAATCAATATTTGAGGATATCGTACTACCGCCATCTCTACTTACCTCTGGATCATATCCTGAGTAACCTGTCCAGGTATAGAGATTTCTACCTTGCATGTAAACTTTGAAACTGGAAACATTAAGGTAATCCAGAACACTGTCAGGCAGATTGTAGGACAGCGTGATTTCCCTAAGTTTTATGAATGAACCATCCTCGACCCATCTTGATGATGCTCTACCATTCTGTGCAGGATCTCCAAAAACAGCAATAGGTAAAGAGCCATCTCGATTTTGGGGCGTCCATCGGTCTAGAGTAGTGGTTAATTGGTTTTTAAAAGACGATTGGTTCTCAAGTTCGAAACGCGAGGCGTTGTAAATGTCTTGCCCTTCATTTCCTTGAAAGAAAACAAATAATTCTAGACCTTTATAACTAAATGTATTGCTTAAGCCATAGGTATAATCTGGTAACGCGTTACCAATAATGGTACGGTCTGCTTCATTTACGATTCCGTTGCCATCTATATCAGAGAAGATAACATTTCCGGTGTTGGGATCAATACCTTCTGCCACATAACCAAAGAAATTACCTATAGGCTCACCTTCTCTAATGATAGCGACGTTACCTTGATCTGGAACACCACCGCCAAAAATAGGACTACCTCCTATATCTATTACTTCATTTCTATTAATACTAATATTGGCATTTAAAGTCCAGTTGAAGTCATCTGTTTGTATTGGAACAGCAGTCCCGCTAAATTCCAATCCTTTATTCACCATCTCACCTATATTTTGCAAGGAATTTGAAAACCCAGAGGTGGTTGGAATCTCTCTATTTAATAGTAGATCATAAGTACGCTTGTAATAGGCCTCTGCCGTAAAAGACAATCTTCTATCAAAAAGAGTCAAGTCTAGCCCGATGTTGTGGCCTTCTGTTGATTCCCAAGTCAAGTCTCTATTTTCAATTTGAGATGGAAAAAACGCGGGAGCTATCTGACCATTGATGGGATAATTAGCTCCTGGACTATAAAGGCCAAAAGAATTGAAATCACCTATTAGTTGATTACCTAACGTCCCATAGCCGTATCTTAATTTTACGAGGTCTATCCAATCGTAATCATCTAAAAATGTTTCTTCAGACATTAGCCAAGCCGCTGAAGCAGCATAGTAAGTAGCATATCTGTTATTGACTCCAAATCTGGAAGAACCATCTCTTCTCAATGTAGCGTTCAACAAATATTTATCCTTGTAGTCAGCCGTCAATCGAGTGAAATAAGAAATGTTCGCCCATGCAGACTCTGATGCTCCAACGTCTACTGCTTCAGATGCGGCTTCCGCTGTTTGAACTGATGCATTGGTAAAGCCTTGACCTACCAAAAAAGAGGATTCAAATTTAGATTCCTGAGCAGTGGTTCCCAGCAAAAAACCAAGGTTTAAATCTTCATTTACATCAAGGTTATAGTCAATCGTATTGTCCCATGTCCAGACCAATTCATCAAAATTTTGATTGGTGGCCTGTCCACCTAATGCCCTACCGTTGCCGGTCGTAAAAGGATCAATAAAATTATCCACCTTAGCGGCATTAAGATCCACGCTAAAAGAAGATTTCAATTTTAGATTATCTATTAAATCGTATTCGCCATAAACGTTAGAAATAATCTTGTAGGTCAGGCTTTCTAAATTTTGACCACGAACCAGTGCAATTGGATTTTCAAGCGCTTGATATGGATTTAAAGGATAGGTGCCATCTGCGCTTTGGACTGGAATGGTTGGTGGGGTTTGTAGAGCACTTAAAACCACACCACCTTGATTGACTCTGGCATTATCACTAATGGCAGAGCTTTCTGTTCTCGTTAATGCGATGCTGGTTCCTACTTTGAATTTATCATTCAAATCAAAATCACCATTGAACCTCAACGAATATCTCTCAAATTCTGAAGGATCTATAACGCCTTCCTGATTTCTATATCCACCCGATAAATAATAATTGGAATTCTCACTACCACCAGAAAAAGCCAGTTGGTAGTTTTGAATAAACGCTGGATCGTAGAGTTCCCTCTGCCAGTCTGTATTATTTTGAAATCCAAATGGATCTGTTACTGGATCAAGACCTGCATTTGCTAATGATATGTTCAAATAATCAATGTACTGCTGGCTATTTAAAACCGGTAAAGTGTTGATGACTTGATCTTCTCCTACATAAGACGAAAAATTAAAAACAGATCTATTGCTTGAGCCACGTTTAGTAGTGATAAGAACGACACCATTAGATGCTCGTGACCCGTAAATTGCAAGAGCAGAGGCATCTTTTAAAACATCCACCGATTTTATGTCAGATGGATTGAGACCTTGGGTATTTAAAACTTGGACACCATCTATGATGTAAAGAGGTTCCACACCAGCAGATATAGAATTAGCTCCACGTATTCTAACCGAGACACCACCGCCAGGACTTCCTGAGGATTGAATGACCGAAACTCCTGGAACGGTACCTACCAGAGCCTGTTCTGCAGAAGTAAACGGCTTATCTTCAATTTGTTCTTCATCTATAGAGCTGATGGATGTAGTTACTTTACGTCTGGAACTTTCTCCATATCCTATGATAACTATTTGATCCAGAACATTTTCACTCACTTTCATCAAAACGTCCAGACGATCATCGTTTGCGATCGTAATTGTTTGAGTCGCATATCCTTGATAGGAAAATTGAATTTGGTCACCTGCACTGGCTGTGATTTCATAATTACCGTCAATGTCAGTGACCGTACCTTTATTGGTAGTCAGGTTTACAACGGTTACACCCAATAGTGGGCCATCTGCGGTAGTAACTTTTCCTTTGATCACGTCTTGTAAGACAAGATAAATATCACCCAACGCGATCGTTTCATAAGTAGTAGTATTATCAAGATCAAGAGAGCTTAATGTTATTTCGCTTTCGCGAAAGCTGCTTTCATCATCATATAACGTGAAGCTCGAGGCTTGAAGCGGATTTACAAAAGCTATAAGAAATAGCCCTGCCAGATAACAACTACCTCTAGAAAGATGAATTAATGATTTCAAAATTGATTGATTTTTAGGTTGATATGTTATAGATAATACAGGATAAGTGATTGCAGTTTAGCGAAATGACTAAATTCTGATTCAGATGTAATCGACGATATTTTGTTTTGTCTTAAGGCTTTTTTAAAAGTCTGTATTCTCATTTTTTAAAAGAATTAGAAGTCAAATACTCTATGGTTACTTATTAGCTGTTGAAACAATGAGGTTGAATTAGTGTTTTGAATATTCATCTCGTTTCTCATTAAAAACTAGTAATCCTGTTCTTGGAATTCAGATAAGTAATTTGGAAATGAAATTGTCCTACGATAGCTACATCGATGTAGTTACTGCATTTAAAAACTCATTTCTTTTTAAGATTACGTGATGAGCAACTACAAAATTGTAAGGACGATTTTTCATAAGTTTTAGATTTAAGTGAGGTTTCTCACAGCGCTTACGAAGAAAGGAAGATTTAAGGCTCTAAACCATCACGAAAAAATTAAAGTGGATCTATAGAAGCTTTTTAAATATTTAAACATCTAGTTTACAGACGCTTAATTAAAAGTATGATTAGAAATAAAGTAGTAGGTTTTATTGCATATTAGGCAAAAAAAGTAGCTGATATATCCTAATTCAATAAAAGATTCGTCAGGACTTTTAAATTGGAGGGCTTTTTTAAGTAATTTGTTTCACCTCTTCTTCAAACAAATCTCTATCACCTCTGGACTTGTTTTTCAACTTTACCCGATAATTATATATCGTGTTTACAGAATAATGAAGTAGCTCTGCTATTTTGGAACTGTCACAAATCCCTAATCTTATTAAAGCATAAATTCTCAACTCAGGTGTAAGAAGTTCGTCCTTTTTGATTTGGATTTGTTCGTCTTCTCTTAAAAGACTATTTACTTGTGCAACAAAGTCTGGATAAATTTGAAGAAAAATATTGTCGAAATTATTATAGAATGAACGTTGTTCCTCTTTAATAACATCGTGGGATTTAGTTCTCTTCAATAATTCATCGTACTCCTTTCGCAACAGCATTTTAGTCACGGTTTTTCTATATCCATCAAGTTTGTTCAAGTAATTGGAACTTAAACCGAGTAGACTGCCTATGTAATGCTCCTTGATTGTATTCGTTTTACGTAATTCCTCAGATAAATCAACCAATTCATTATTTGTATTCAATAGCTTTTCATTCACTTTCTCTAATCCACGTCTTGCTTCAACAATTCTCTTTAGCTGTTTATTGATATAAATTATGGCCAGTGTGAGTAAAACAGCCATTAAACTGATTACTATTATACTAACCCATAAACTTCTCTTTTGAGCTTGAAGTTCTGTTTCATAGGCTTGATTAATGGCAGGAAGTACATTGGCAATAGTTACAAAACGCAGCTTTGAATTATACTGCTTAGCATCTTCAAAGGCTATGTTGATGTATTCATGTGCCTTTTCAACTTCACCTTGCTGAAACCGGTCTACCGCTAAGTCAGCTAGCGAAGCATTGTCCTTTACAGCTGCCTTAATATCAGCCGTAGCGGATTTTGCTAAATAGGCTCGACGCTTTTCAACATTACCTAGGGAATTATATATGCTAGATATGAAAAATGTCAAGCCCGCATACTCTCTTGAGTCGGGAGACAATTTCTCAAGTAATTCTAAATTTATATCAAGGCTTTCTTTGAGTTTTCCATCATCCCTCAATCGCATTTGCAGCATATACTTATAAAGGTCAGATTGGCGCGGCAATTCGTCCAGCAAGGAATCCGCATAGGTTTTATATTGCATTAAGTAAGAATCGCTGGATTCTTGAAGAGGTGTGTAATTCCCCATTTGTTTATAAAGCAAAGAAAACTCATACAAATAAGTGTAGCGATTTGCCTTAGTCAAGTTGTCTTTGGGAATATTCTCTAAAATGTCAAAGGCCTCTTTGTAGTTTCCTGAAGAGGAAAGTTTTGAAGCTAACTGCAATTGGGACTTGATCAATAAGCTGTCATAGCCTATTCTTTTCGCAGTACTTATATTCTTGGAAATATGATATACCGTACTGTCTAGGTTATAATCCTTATAAAGGTCTATAAGTTTTTCTCTTTCTCGATAAGCCTGATAATCATTAGTCACAGCTTGCTCCAGCCTTGACTTTATTTTCTTTATGTTTTGGAGCTTTGCACTCTCATACTCCTTTCGTTTGTTTATTGCCGCATCAAGATCATTCAAAAGCTCATTTTCTTGAGATAAACCCAAGAAGGCTGAAAAGATAATAAGGAGAAATAAAAAAGATTTTAGACCCATTATCCGAAGATATAAAATAAGGTCAAAATCAACGCGACCATAAAAATACTTGAGTCTACCCTAACTTTATATTTCAAGAAAATCTACCGTAAATTTTTGATTTCCTGTAAGTATTATAAAAAGCAATGACCTAAGCTTTAGGCACATGACATTTTATGAAATCGGATTTGCTGAAACGCCAGTAAACCATTTCAAAATCATTGGATAGCTGATAGTAAGAACTGTAAACTATCCAGCTTATCAAATATTTGAACATTACAGTTCAATGCTTATAGATGGGAAATCCTTCCCTCGGAGTATTTTAGGAGAAATAAATGTACACCTATCCTCCACCTGATTATGCAGAATACCAGTAATATCAAGACATTGAATATTCTGCATCGGCAAATAAACAGATGGTATTTTCCGCTACATCCTAAATAACCTAGGCAATATAAACCTCCATGAACTTAGCTCCGTTTGAAGTGAAATGGGTTGTATTTGCCGTAGCCGGCAGTAAAATGGTTTCGCCTGTTTGAACCGTTTCCGTAGTTCCATTGATGGTTACTTTAGAATTTCCTTCTACACACATCAAGATTACAAAAGAATCGAGATTTGAATACTCACGATCAAATTGGTGACGCACTTCAAAGATGTTGGTAGTAAAATAATTACACTCAACTACGTTAGCAACGTCATTTGCTTTTACTTCAAAATCCTTTTTGCTCTCTTCTTCAAACTCTTTGGTAGATTTCACAGACTGATCTAAATGTAGTTCTCTTTTACAACCACTGCTATCTGTACGATCCCAATCGTAAACTCTGTAGGTAATGTCTGAAGTCTGCTGAATCTCTGCAGCAACCACACCAGCTCCCATTGCATGAACCTTACCGGCTGGAATGAAATAAGCGTCTCCTTTACTTACTTGGTTGCTTTCAAAAACATCATATACATTCTCTTTACCGACGGTTCTTAATATTTCGGTATTGGCTGTTTTGTCTTTCATTCCCACGATGATTTCAGCTTCTTCTTCATGATCCATGATGTACCACATCTCTGTTTTTCCAAATGACCCGTGATCTTTCTTTGCTATAATGTCGTCTGGATGTACTTGAATGGATAGATTCTCTTTGGCATCCAGGAATTTGATAAGTAAAGGAAACTCATCACCAAATCGCTCGTAATTCTTAGAACCTACAAAGTCTTTGTTATAGGTTTTCAACATTTCCACTAGCGATAGTCCTTTATAGTCACCGTTTTTTACAACAGAAATATTTCCCTCGACGCCAGATATTTCCCAGCTCTCGCCTACATTATCTTTATCAGTATTCTTGTGAAGTACATCGCGCAGTTTAGAACCGCCCCAAATTTTTTCTTGTAAAATTGGTTCAAATTTGATAGGATAAATATTCATGGTGATATGATTTTAAGGTTATTGGAATTAAGCTGCAGTTCTTTGCGTAGATAGTGTTGATGCTGCAATTGTAAAATCGTGATCCACAACCACAGTGTTTCCTGAGTTGGTAAGTGCATAGTTCAACCAGATTTGAGTGAGGTTAAATGGGATTTTCAAAGCGTCTTTCATTCCTAATTTTGAATCTTCAACGTGAACCCATCTCATTAATGGTTGTTCAACAATCTGTTTCATGACCTTTTCCTTTCCTAGGTATTTTTTTAACCTTAGGAAGATCTCAACATCAAACAACCATCTGCTCAAAAAGCTTTTACCATATACAAAAGGCACGATCTCTCTTTTGAAAACCTTTGCACCGCATTGCGTGTCTCTAATAGGAAGTCCTAAGATCATTCCTATAAACTGCTTGATGAATTTTGAGAGGAGATTACGCATAAGATCACGTTTGATTCCTGCACCAGTTCCCATGTTTCTGGATCCAAAAACCATGAGCTTTTCATCTCGATGCAAGGTTTTTACCAGATCCTTAAAATCTCTAAAGTCTGTTGATAAATCTGCATCGATAAAGCCTATAGAAGTGATCTCTGGAATACCATACATATATTGAGATCCAGATCTTACGGCAGCGGCCTTACCCGCATTTTTCTTGATATCTACAATGCTGATATTGTATGGAGACTTCCACTGCATCTTTTCAAGGATGTCATTAGTATTGTCGGTACTACCATCGTTGACAAAGCACAGATGATAATCTTGATGAGAAATGGCAAAGTCCACGAACGCCTGTTGGTCGATTCTATTCGCTTCATTATAACACGGTATGATGATTCCAGTTTTCATAATATTTGAGATTAAATTCGTGACAAACTTAGAGCTGGTAAGGGCTGTGAGCTGTTGGTTTTCGGTCAATGGAGCATTTGTGTAGATGGAAACCGCTTATCGATAGTTAGAGCAGATTTTAAAACCTTTATCTTCGGATTGACGAAACTCATACCTCACGAGTGAATCAAAATGAAAGCATCGACTACCAATAAATATCTGATTGTAGCCATTCTAGTAGGCCTCGTTTTTCATGGCACATCCATGTTCTTTACCCTAGAGAAGACTTATGATGCGCTTATTCACCTGTTTTTTGCAAACCACTATGCGACCAGTTGGTTCGAGCCATGGAACTACAGTTGGTATACGGGCTTCACCGTTATGGGTTATCCACCGCTGGTCCATCAAGCTATAGGTGCGCTCTCTTTTATAGGCGGCTTGAAGTTTGGGATGTTTACAGTGGCCTTGATCGCTATCGTGCTATTCATTACCGGTGTGTATCGATTTACTCAGGTTTTGATTCCTGATAAAAAGGTGGCTGGCTATGCGGCGCTTCTCGCCGTGTTTTCATCATCGTTTGTAGAGACACTGCATATCTTCGGGCAATTGCCTAGTATCATAGGGATTTCCATTTTGATGCACGCGATGCCAGAGATCTATTTATGGATCAAAACGGCTCGCTATAAGCACCTTTTTAAGGCCTTGGCGCTGCTGGCAGTAACCGTGACTTCTCATCATGTCACACCCATTTTTGGAATGGCGTTCTTCATTTTTCCCTTAATTGGTATGGCGGTGATGGATGCTACCAGGGAAAAGGTGAATAGTAATAAAGAGGTGACCTTTTTCGCTTTCGCGAAAGCGTTATGGCAGCACCTCAAGCGCATCATCCTTTTTGGGGCGTGTTCCTTAGTATTGATCGTGGGCTGCATCCTGCCGTACTGGATCAATACCAAAAACAACCCGATAACTCAGGTTCCTATTCCACATGGATCTCGAGACAACTTTCTTGAGGTGACCTCTTCGGGACTGGTATTTTTTGTGATTCCATGGGGACTTTTACTCATCCTGCTACCCTATTTCTTTTACAGGTATTACAGCAAGAGATTGTTGTTCTTTGGTTTCTCATTTACCTTGCTCGCTGTACTTGGAACTGGCGGCACCACGCCTATTCCTTTGAAGATATTGGGTGAGAATGCTTTTAATATTCTTACTCTCGATCGTTTTACCTTATGGGCATCGATCATGGCCTTACCGGCTTTTGGTGAATTTTGCTACCGGTTTGTAGAAGGTGACTATAAAGAGTACTTGCAGGACAAATGGGGCAGCCTTGCCCATAGATTGTCTGGCGGATTGCTCGCCAGCTTATTTATATTCCTAGCCATTTTTACGATTACCCTTGGAAAGTTCCGACCCAGCCAGCCTGAAGAAATCAACATGCTGCCTATCGTCAACTTTTTGAATGAAGACGATCATGACATGTGGCGTTATTTGCCCTTGGGATTTGGCGATCAAATGGCATGGTTGTCTGCGCAAACCAAAGCAACTACCGTAGACGGCGATTACCATAGCGCGAGACGTTTACCAGAACTTACCTCACGAGCCGTAGAGCGACTAGAAAACTCAAAATACCGCGGAATTGAAGGTATAGGTTCGCTCCAGCAATTTCTTACCGTACCAGAAAAGTACCATTTGAAGTATGTGTTTTCCAATGATAAATTCTACGATCCACTACTCTACTTTACGGGTTGGCATCGATTGAGTTTATTGGAAAACGGAATCATGGTTTGGGAAAAAGCAGGAATCGCACCACTGCCCAGTATTTTGCCTAAAGACAATGTGCCTCTTTTTCAAAAGATCCTTTGGGGAACCATTCCTTTTCTAACCATAATTGTAGCCCTGCTATTGCACCTAAGATCGATGTGGACACGTTCCTCTAAAAGTGGTCCTGAGGAATTGCCTGCCTACATGCATTTTGCTACAGTCTACAGAAGACTGCCAAAGCTTCTTTACGGGATTTCCTTGATATGGTTCGTGATCGTGACGGTCTGTGTTGCTATAGGTATGTATATTTTTTACTTGAAAAACTCCACTCAAATCAGTGCAGAGAATGTCGTACTTGCCTACTACGATGCGCTGGATTTCAAGGAATTTGAACGGGCACATTCCTATCTGGATCCTAAAGCAGATAAATCCATCTCTCAGTTTATGCTCGAGATTTCGGTATCAGACGGTCTATTGAGCTCCTATGCCAAGCTGGATGAAATTGACATTGATATTA